>NZ_AP017378.1:0-327500 GCF_003966735.1 Desulfovibrio ferrophilus | reverse complement strand
CTGCCGGAGCTTTCCGACTTGCTCAATTCCTTATATATGGGATAACCCGGAGTGAAACATTTATGAACTCGGAGGATGACGATGCGTAAAACTTTGTTGCTGGCGATGATGATCGCGATCATGACCGTTCCCTTTCTGACCGGTTGCGGCAGCGAGGAAGAAAAACCCGCTCCCAAAGCAAAGCCTGCGGCTGAAGCACCAGCCGAGCAAGCCCCTGCTGTCCAGAAATCCGAGCCAGCCGGTGAAGGCGCTCAGATCGGTTTCATTTATGTGTCGCCCATCGGCGACGCTGGCTGGTCCTATGCCCATGACATGGGTCGCCAAACCGTGGAAGCAATGCCCGGAGTGACCACCTCTTTTGTCGAAGCTGTGCCTGAGGGTGCTGACGCAGAACGCGTCATCCTGAACATGGCCCGCAAAGGGTACACTGCCATTTTCGCCACCAGCTTCGGCTACATGGACCCCATGCTCAAAGTGGCCAAGCAGTTCCCCAACGTACAGTTCATGCACTGCTCCGGCTACAAGACAGCTCCCAACATGAGCGCCTACTTTGGCCGCATGTACGAAGCCCGCTATCTGGCTGGCATGGTCGCTGGTTCCATGTCCAAAACCGGCAAACTGGGTTACGCTGCGGCATTCCCGATCCCCGAAGTCATTCGCGGCATCAACGCTTACACCCTTGGCGCACAGGCCGTGAACCCCAAGGCCGAAGTCCGCGTTGTCTGGACCAAGACCTGGTATGACCCGGCCAAAGAGAAAGAAGCGGCCAAAAGCCTGCTTGATGTTGGCTGCGACGTAATCGCACAGCACCAGGATTCCCCCGGCCCTCAGGAAGCAGCCGAGGAGCGTGGTGTGTACTCCGTTGGTTACAACACCGACATGTCCAACTTCGCCCCCAAGGCCCACCTGACCGCCCCCATCTGGAACTGGTCTCCCTGGTATGCCAATGCCGTGACCAAGATGCTGGCTGGCGAATGGAAGCATGGCTCCTACTGGCCCGGCATGGCTGAAGGCATCGTGGACCTGTCCCCATTCGGCGCCATGGTGCCTCAGGATGTCCAGGACACGGTCAACGCCAAGAAGCAGGCCATCAAGGACGGCAAGTACAAGGTCTTCACTGGCCCTGTATTTGATCAGGCTGGCGCACCGAAGGTCGCTGCCGGCAAGGTCGCCGACGACGAGTCCCTGCTGGGCATGACCTGGTTCGTCCAGGGTGTCATCGGCACCACCGAATAACCGACGGAAACTCATGTTCGGTTTCATAGTCATCAAGAGGCAGGAGCCTCCCAAGTGGGGCTCCTTTCTCATTTTTCCGGCCGCATTGGCCTTGTCACTTGGAGCGAGCTGTTTATTGCTCGCTATCCAGGGCAAACCGGCGCTCGACGGCTTGACCATCCTCTATCAGGGGGCCTTTGGTGCGGGTTACGCAGTGGTGGACACCCTGCTCAAAACCGTACCCATCTTCCTCTGTTCCCTGGGTGTGGCCGTCGCCTTCCGCATGCAGGTCTGGAACATCGGGGCCGAAGGACAGTTTGCGCTCGGAGCCATTGGTGCAACCTGGGCCGCTCTGACCTTCCCCGCCCTCCCCGCCTGGCTTCTGCTACCGCTGATGTTTACATCCGCAGCCGTACTGGGCGGCATCTGGGCCATGATTCCGGCATGGCTCAAGCTCAAACTGTCCATCAACGAGATCATCACCACCCTGATGCTGAACTACATCGGCATCCTGATCCTCGACTATCTCGTCTACGGTCCATGGAAAGACCCGAGCAGCTTCGGCTTCCCCATGACCAAAGAATTTCCGGCTGCGGCCATTGTCCCCGCCTTTGAGGGCTCACGCCTGCACTGGGGCATGATTCTCTGTCTGGTCTGCGCACTGCTGTTGTGGGTCTTTTTGACCAAAACCCGCCTGGGCTACGAATTGAAAGCCAGCGGCGAAAGCCTGCGAGCCTCAAGGTACGCCCGCATGCCCTACGGCTTTCTGGTACTGCTCGTCATGGGCCTGTGCGGAGCGCTGGCAGGTTGGGCGGGACTGATGGAAACATCCGCAGTTGTGGGCCGCCTGCAGCCCAGCCTGATGGTGGGCTACGGCTACACGGCAATCGTAGTGGCCTGGTTGGCCCAGTTGAATCCCGGCAAAATCGCCCTGGCCTCGTTCTTCCTGGCCGCCCTGCGGGTGGGCGTGGAAAACCTGCAATTGGAACTTGGCGTGCCCGCTGCTTTTGGTGGTATTATCGAGGGCCTGATCCTGCTCTCCGTACTTGCCGGGCAATTCTTCAACTATTACCGCTTCAAGCGCCCGTCAGCGTAAGGAGAGAGGCATCATGACTGAAATGCTGATCCCCCTGCTGACCGCCGCGGTGCAGTCAGGCACTCCCATCCTCTTCGCGACTCTGGGCGAAATGTTCACCGAACGTGCAGGTATCCTGAACCTTGGTGTTGAAGGCATGATGATCGTCGGGGCCTTTGCCGGGTTCTTCGTCAGCCTGTCCACCGGCAATCCCTGGCTGGGCGTTCTGGCCGCAGGCATTGCCGCATCGGCATTCAGCGCCTTACACGGGTTGGTCTGCCTCAGTTTCCTGGGAAATCAGGTGGTCTCGGGCCTGGCCCTGACCATCCTTGGCGTGGGGCTTGCCGACTTTCTGGGCTCCCCATACATCGGCAAGCAGGCTCCCGGATTCTATGCTTTCGATCTGCCACTGCTTTCGTCCCTGCCCTTTGTAGGCGATATCTTTTTCAAGCATGACGCGCTGGTCTACCTCTCCTATGTCGCCCCTCTAGCCTTCTGGCTATTCTGGCATCGCACCCGAACCGGTCTGGCGCTTACGGCGGCAGGCGAATACCCCCCAGCGGCTTTGGCTGCCGGGTTGAATCCGGTTCGCCTGCGCTGGATCGGCATTATGGCTGGCGGTTTTCTGGTCGGCATCGGCGGAGCGTATCTTTCCCTGGCCTACACCCACCTCTGGACCAACGGCATGACGGCAGGCCGTGGCTGGATCGCCGTGGCATTGGTCATCTTTGCCTTCTGGCGCCCCGGGCGAGCAGTCTTCGGCGCCTACCTGTTCGGTGGAGTCATGGCCTTTCAGCTCCGCTTGCAGGCCTCCGGCACGCAGGTGCCGTCATCATTCCTGCTGATGCTGCCTTACGGACTGACCATCGCGGCACTGCTCTTCTCTGCCCTGCGCGGACGCGGTGGAAGCTCCAGTGCGGCTCCTGCGGCCCTTGGTGTGAATATCGAGCCGGAGCAATAGCCATGACCACATCCAATTCACAGACTCCTCCCGTGGTGCGGCTCCAGGACATTTCCAAATCCTTCGGCCCGGTCAAAGCCAACCAGAACATCTCCCTGGACATCAATGCTGGCAAAGTACTGGCCCTGCTGGGCGAGAACGGAGCGGGGAAGTCCACACTCATGAATATGCTTTCGGGGGTCTTCCCTCCCGATTCCGGCCACATCCTGCTGGACGGGCAGGAGCATCATTTCGAATCACCCAAGGATGCCATCCAGGCAGGCATCGGCATGGTCTACCAGCACTTCAAGCTCGTGAACTCCATGACCGTTGCCCAAAATGTCCTCTTGGGCCAGGAAGGCTCATTCATCATCCGCCCCCGCGAAATGGAAGCACGGGTAGACAAGCTGGCCAAGCGTTACGGATTGGACATCGATCCCGCCGCCATCGTCAACACCCTATCCATGGGCGAACGCCAACGCGTCGAAATCCTGAAGCTCCTCTATCGCGACAGCCGAGTACTCATCTTTGATGAACCCACAGCAGTCCTGACTCCCGGTGAGACCGACCAATTGTTCCAGGCTCTCAAGCAGATGACCAGCCGCGGAAAAGCCATCGTCTTCATCAGCCACAAGCTCAAGGAAGTCCTTCAGGTATCGGATGCGATAGCCATCCTGCGCCGTGGCGAAATTGTGGACAACTCCCCACGGTCACAGATCACCTCCAAGGCCGAATTGGCCAGCCGCATGGTGGGCCGTGAGGTCGTGCAGGAAGTCGATCGCGGTGAAGTGGTCAAAAAAGAACCCGTGCTGGAGATAGAAAACCTGGGCGGAAAGGGCTTGGACAACTTGAGCCTGACCCTGCGCAAGGGAGAGATTATTGCCATCGTTGGCGTAGGCGGCAACGGCCAGAATGAGCTGGTCGACGTTGTTACTGGCGCCATGGCGCCCGAAAAGGGCACCGTGCGCCTGCTGGATCAGGAATGGAAACAGTTTTTCAAACATCCTTCATGGCGCGGAACTGTCGCCCACATTCCCGAGGATCGATTGGGGATGGCAACCTGCCCCGATCTGGACCTGACGGACAACGTCCTACTCACCACCCGGCGCGGCTTCGCCCCCAAGGTTTTTCTGAACCGCACCCTCGCCCTGGATGTGACCAAGACCATCATCCGCCGCTTCCATGTGGCCTGCCCCGGCCCACAAGCCCATGCGCGACAACTGTCGGGAGGCAATCTGCAAAAACTGGTGTTGGGGCGGGAGTTCTTCCGCCGCCCACAGATCATAGTAGCCGAGCAGCCCAGCCAGGGCCTGGACATCTCCGCCACCGAAGAAGTCTGGCATCGATTGCTCAACGCCCGCACCACGGCAGGTGTGCTGCTGGTCACTGGCGATCTGAACGAGGCCTTGCAATTGGCCGATCGCGTGGCGGTCATGTTCAAAGGCCGTTTTATGGACGTTTTTGACGCATCGGATGAAAAAAAAGTTGATTCCATCGGACTCTTGATGGCGGGAATCAGCCAATAATCCAAACGGTTTTCGTATTGAACGCCCCGGAATCAATAGACTATCGATCACTCTACCCTTCATCCCTGCTGCACCCCGCCCCGCTAGGGGGGACTTGTCATCCCTGCCCATATTGGAGTAGTTGATTTAATTCGGGTTTCAAGCAGTCTTGCCGGTAGGCGCCTCGTCCCGGTCGGGCAGCTCCCATTTCTTTGAACGGATTGCGGCAAAGCACCGCACCCTTGAACACATGGAGGAGACGAGCATGTTCAAGAAACTTATGTTGGCCCTTGTAGCTGTAGCCTTCCTGGCTGGTATCGCTCAGGCGAAAACCATCACCTTTGCAGCCGATGCCACCTGGCCGCCCATGGAAATGGTCGATGCCAACAAGGACATCGTCGGCTTCTGCCCTGAACTGGTCAGAGCCATGGCCAAAGCAGGCGGCTTTACCGCTGACATCAAAAACACCGCATGGGATGGCATCTTCGCTGGTCTTGCTTCCGGCAAGTACGACGTCATCGCCTCCTCCGTTTCCATCACCGACGAGCGCAAGCGTGCCATGGACTTCTCCGACCCCTACTTCGAAGTGAAGCAGGGCGTTGTTGTGCGCGAAGGCAGTGGCATCACCGGCCCCGAAGCCCTGAAGGGCAAGACCATTGGTGCCCAGATCGGCACCACCGGTTACTTCGCTGCCAAGAAGATCGCTGGCGCGACCCCCAAGTCCTATGACGAAGTGGGCCTGGCCATCACCGACCTGAACAATGGCCGTCTCGACGCCGTTATCTGTGACGACGCTGTCGCCGCCGACTACGCGCTGACCAACCCTAACTACGCCAAGACTCTGACCCTGGGTTACCTGATTACCCCCGACTCTCCCGAGTACCTCGGCTTTGCCGTGCAGAAGGGCGACAAGGAAGTTCTGGATGCACTGAACAAGGCTCTGGCCAAAGTCAAAGCCTCCGGCGAATACGACAAGATTTTCGCCAAGTGGTTCGGCAACTAAGCCGACAATCCATCGATCCATTCCCGGGGCCGTGCGAATTCGTACGGCCTCGGACATTTCAATAACCTGACAGGGTTTTCATTATGAGCACCAAGAATAAAGTCACCATCGAGGTTGGTGACGGCGCTGCTATCCCCAGAAAAAAGGATCGCGGCATTGTGGACGCATGGTGGCTGTCCTTTATCGGGGCCATCGCCGTCATTTCCTACCTCTGCCTTGCCAAGCCCGAGCCATATCTTCGCATCCTCAAGTTCGTGCCCGATGGGGTCCTGGTCACTTTCCAGGTGACGATCCTGTCCATCATGGTCTCCCTGGTGCTGGGTCTGATCACCGGACTTGGACGACTGTCCCGCAACAGACTGATCAACCTGATCGCCTCAACCTATGTCGAGGTGGTCCGGGGAATTCCGCTCTTGGTGCAGTTGTTCTATCTCTACTTCGCGCTGGGACACGTCTTCCGCAACCTGCCTGAGACCAACGCCTTGTTCCTTTTCCTGAAGAACATGCCGCCGCTGGTGGCCGCGGTTTCCGCAATGGGCATCTGCTACGGCGCGTACATGGGAGAGGTCTTTCGCGCCGGTATCGAGTCCATCGACAAAGGCCAGACCGAAGCCGCCCGTTCGCTCGGCTTCAACCGCGCCCAGACCATGTTCATGGTCATCCTGCCCCAGGCTTGGCGGACCATCCTGCCCCCCGTTGGCAACGAGTTCATTGCCCTGCTGAAGGACTCGTCCCTGGTCTCCATCCTTGCGGTGGCTGACCTGCTCAGGCGTGGACGCGAATTTGCCAGCGAATCATTTTACTATTTCGAAGCGTACACAATGGTTGCCCTGGTGTATTTGGTCATCACTCTTGTGTTGTCCAAAGCCGTCAGCAACATGGAACAGAGGTTGAATTTCTATGACCACGACTAATCCCATCATCCAGATCAAGAACGTCTACAAGCACTACGGGGACCTGACCGCCCTCAACGACGTTAGCCTGGACATTGAGAAAGGCGAAAAGGTGGTCATTCTGGGACCCAGCGGATCGGGTAAATCGACCTTGCTGCGTTCCATCAATCGCCTGGAACAGATTGACCGGGGCCAGATCATCGTGGACGGGGAGAATATCGTCGACCCCGCCAATGACATCAATAAGATCCGTCAGGAACTGGGAATGGTCTTCCAGAGTTTCAACCTCTTCCCGCATAAGACCGTTTTGCAGAACCTGACCATGGCCCCCATGAAGCTCAAGGGCGTGCCCAAGGATGAAGCCCGCGAGACTGCCATGCGCCTGCTGACCAGAGTCGGCATCCCGGACAAGGCTGGGGTTTTTCCCTCCAAACTCTCTGGCGGCCAGCAGCAGCGTGTCGCCATTGCCCGTGCCTTGGCCATGAACCCCAAGATCATGCTTTTTGACGAACCCACATCCGCTCTGGACCCGGAGATGATCGGTGAGGTGCTGGACGTCATGGTCAAGCTGGCCAAGGACGGCATGACCATGGTGGTGGTCACCCACGAAATGGGCTTTGCCCGTGAAGTGGCCGACCGAGTTGTATTCATGGACTACGGTCAGGTTGTGGAAGTCGGCCCTCCGACCCATTTCTTTGAGAATCCGCAGCACGAACGCACCAAGCTGTTCATGAAGCAGATCCTGTAGCCACCGGGTGCATCAAAACAATTACGAAGGGCGTCCCCAAAGGACGCCCTTTTTTATTTCTCATGGCGCAGCATCTCGGCTCCGCCCATCCAGGGTAATCGCCCTGACAGGCTACTCGCCACGATGCTCCGCTCCCAGCCCCGAGAACAGCCAGTCCATGGACCAGCCCGTGTCCCGTCCCACGGCCAATAGCCAATCAGCGGGAATGCGTTGCGCACGCTTGGCGTTGGAAATCGATGCAGGGGAAACATTGAGAAATTCGGCTAACTCCCGGTTCGAGACGGCGCCTGTTGCCTTCTTGAGACGCTCAAGCACCAACTCGGCTCGCCTGAGCTGCATGGCCCGCCCGATATCACGTGCGACAACGTACATTCGGGGTTCATTGAAGAATTCATCATTGAAATAGGATTTTACGGCTACGCGCATATATCTTCCTTTGGCGTTCTTGACGCGACATTCCATGCTGTCCGGCCCTTTTCCTGCCAGAACACGGCGCATACTGCGCTGGGCTCTGGGCAAATCCTCAGGATGAAGGATGTCCAGAATCCCCGTCAATTCAGGGGGTGTCTCGGATTCGCCTTCGCCAGCACCAAGCACTGTGGGCGAAAAGAGTGTTGAGCTGCGCCGAATAAGCCGCCCCTGAGAATCAATCACCAGAACCGCGTCGCCCTCTTCCTCCACTATAGATTCCATGAAAGCGGTCTCTCGTCCGGCTTGGCGCGTAATGTCAGTGCAAATCCCCAGAAGCCCCACAACATCACGGCCCGTTTGATCAAAGATGGGGCGACGGACAACGCGATACCAAAGTGCCCCCCCTGCAAAATGCGGCATCATGGACGTCACGATTTCACGACGTTCCTCAAACACCCGAATTGCCGCCTGGATCAAGCCTTGAGCAATGGATTCCTGAAACAATTTATTCTCGCGCCCACCCACGGCGTCCTCACGCCGAAGCCGAAAAGCCCGCAGGTAACTGGCGTTGACCGCTGCGAGGGTGTGATCCCTGCCAGCGACCCAGGCAATATCCGGCAGGGCTTCAACAATTGCGCCAAAGGTCTTCAGCATTTCCGATGCGTCCGGTGTCTTTGGGGAACGAAAGTATCCCGAATAAGCCCAAACGCTGCCATCGCGTTGACGCAATGCATGAGCCGTAAACAGGAAGGCCCGAGGCTCACCGTCCTTGCAA
The DNA here is from genome assembly GCF_003966735.1 of Desulfovibrio ferrophilus. Taxonomy (NCBI): domain Bacteria; kingdom Pseudomonadati; phylum Thermodesulfobacteriota; class Desulfovibrionia; order Desulfovibrionales; family Desulfovibrionaceae; genus Desulfovibrio; species Desulfovibrio ferrophilus. The sequence goes on along the minus strand of NZ_AP017378.1, from coordinate 318,935 downwards.
CGCAAGGTCACTTCACCCCGCTTGATGAATCCATATTCGAACAACCCACGAAGGATACGCCGATGTTCCCCATCATCAAAATAGAGCTGCCCTGTATTCATGGCCAGAACCTCTGCCCGGCCATATCCGCACAAACGACAGATTTCCGCGCTGACATCCAACACAGTGCCGTCCGGCCGGATGGTGAAGCCCATACCCTCGCCATCGCCTCCCACAGGGTCCAGAGGCCGTCCCAGGGCCATTATAATAACACCTCCACGCTCAGGCAGGTGCAATTCCACGCCTCGCCAGAGCATCTGCCGCATCCCTCGCCCATCGGCGGTGCTGACAGTGACAACAAGGTCACTCATGGGCGGTCCGCCTCGAGCTTCGGCAATGGAGCGGCGCAGCACTCGAGCTTCGCTTTCCTGCAAACCATCATACACACTGCCGAGATCCCGGCCGCGATGGACGCCCCGGCGCCGACGCCAGACCCTGTTGGCATACAAGATTCTACCCGACGGTTCAAAGAGCAGCCCGTATTCTCCTGTTCGTTCCAGGCGATCAGCGTAAAGGTCAAACATGTCCATTAAGCAGCCTCCATTCATCTAGAATGTCATACAACTGCCTTAAGATTCATTAAAAGTGAATAAGAACCTTTAGCTGTAAACAAATCATTAATGAAAAACAGGCTGTTGCGACTTGATCAATTCTTTCTGCGGATTATAGTGCTTGCGCCTTTCCCATTAAACACTTCAACTGGAGACGCACCTATGCCCCGCGCGGCCCTACCCATCCTGACGCTGCTGTTGTTCCTGACCACCGCCACCTCCGGCCACTGCGCCGGCTATGCCCTGTATGAATGGAGCGCGCGCGGCAATGCCCTGGGCGGCGCCTTTGCTGCCAAGGCCGATGATCCTTCAGCCATTGCCTTCAACCCCGCAGGGATCACACAGCTTGAAGGCAGTCATTTTCAGGCTGGTGCCGCGTTCATTGCCCCCAATACCAACGTCACAGCCGAAACGGCTGCCGGAACCAAGGGCGAGGGCGAAGGCGATATCTGGACCATTCCCAGTGCCTATTACACGAACCAGTTGAACGACAACGTCTGGATCGGCTTGGGCATGTACTCAAGAGTCGGTCTAGGATCCGATTACAGCGACCAGGAGACATGGTTCGGACGCTACAACTGTGCCTCAGCCAGCATCAAGGCCACCTCTCTGGTCACCGCCTTTGCCTGGAAAGTCACCGATGAGCTGTCTCTGGCCTTTGCTCCGGAAATCATCGTCATGGACTTCGGCTATTCCAAATATACCGACGTCACCATGGCCAACAACCCGGCAACAACGGCCAACGATGTTCGCCAGGAAATTTCCTGCCAGGGCTGGACCCCCGGCTACACCTTCGGCCTACATTGGAAACCCGAGGATTGGTTCTCGGCAGGGCTCGTCTATCGCGGGAAATCCGAGCTGACCGTTCGCGGCGATGCGGATTTCGATCGCGGCCCCAACGTCAACGCAACACTCGCCGCCATGATCGGTAGCGGCGTCCCTGCCCAGGTGGCTGCGGGTACCTTTTTCGATGCCGGACTGCGAGACACCGATGTCCAGGGCACCGAGCCCATCCCCGGTTCCGCGACCATGGGCCTCATGTTCAGACCCATGGATGACCTGACAGTGGAACTGGACGTGACCAGGACCTTCTGGAGCGCCTACAAGAAACTGGTTTTCAATTATGACAACGTGCTGAACAGTCAGGGCTTCGACAAGAACTGGGTGGACACCTGGCGCTGGCAGTTGGGCGTTGAATACAGCGCTACGGACTGGCTGGATCTTCGGGCCGGTTATGTTTACGACCAGTCCCCGATCCCCGATGATTACGTCGACTATGCCGTTCCCGGCAATGACCGTCAGATTGTCAGCCTGGGCGCCGGCCTTGTCTTCGACGACCTGACGGTAGACCTGTCCTACGGTTACCTCTGGGTCATGGACCGCGATGTGGAAGCAAGACCCACTGAAGGCGTGTTTGACTCGTCCTTCACGGGTGGAAAAACCCATATCGTCGGGTTGTCCATCAATTACAAATTCTAGAACTGTACCCCCCGGCATCGAACGACTCCGAAACAAAAAGGCCCGGAGCATCAACTCATGATGCTCCGGGCCTTATCTTTTGCCATTTTCGCTAAAAAAACAGGAATACCCTATTTGCTCTGCGCGCGGGCCTTCAGGCCCTTGATGGCCGTCTGTTCCAACAGCTTGAGATGCTTGGGCAGAAGCTTCTTCAAATCATAACGGGTCAAGGCGGTCTGGCGGGCGTTCTCCCCCAAGCGCCGGGCCAGGGAACGATCATCCAGAATCTCTTCCACCCGATCAGCAAGTTCCAAAGGCTTGAAGAAATCGAAGAGCAAGGCATTGTTCCCATGAGACACCGCCTCACGCACTGGTTCGGTATCCGAGGCCGCCAAAGGGCAACCACAGGCCATGGCCTCGACAAAAGACCAGGAAAGCACGAAGGGCCGCGACAGATAGATGTGACACCGGCTGGCCTGCAACAATTTCCGGTACTCGCCGTAAGGCAGCGAGCCCACGAAATGCAATCGCGACTCATCCACGTCCAGGGTTTCGAGCAGGTGCTGCTTCCAGCTCTTGCCATCGGCGCGCGGCGAGCCATAGCATACCCGTTCGGTCCCTGCGACAACCACATGCAACTTTTCCCGCCGCTTCTGAAGAATCTCCACCCCCTTCATGAACTGCGGAAAACCGCGATATGGCTCCATGCCTCGCCCGGCGAAGGTCACTACTTCATCCTCGGCGGACAGGTCCAGATCACCCAGAATCATAGGCTGCTCCGGGTTCGGACTAAAAAAATCAGTATCCACGCCATCATGCAGGACTTCAATCTTGGGCTGGAATTCCTGTGGGAACTGGCTACGCTGCCAATGGGTGGGGGAAAGCCCTTGGGTACAAGCCCAAAGATCATTAAAGATTGATGAATTCCGGGTACGCATCAACATGGGAGCCCGGTATTCACCAGCCGCCGGCGCAGGAGTATCAAACAGGGCATCGGCCCCGGCAGGATCATAGAACCATTCAAAATAGCACAGCAGAGGAACATCGGGCCAGATATCCTTGAGGTACAAGGTGCTGCCCCAGCCCGAATTGGCATAGATCACGTCGGGCCTGAAGCCCTGACGGTTCAGTTCATGAGCTGTCCTGTGCATGGCCTCACCAAGGAGCACGGCATCCTGAACAGGATTTGCCAACCGGTGGGCTTTCAGTCCCTCGCCCTGGACAGGCGTGAACAGCACCTTGCTCACTCCGGGGATGGACCACTCATGACGGGGATTTTTGGTGGCAAAAACAACCACATTTCCGGTGGCCTGCCCCAGACTCATCGCCACATGCCTGAGCTGTGCCGGAAAATTGGGGTGAATGAGCAAAACCTTCATGACCGTCCCCTTAGCGCTCGTGCAGAGCCTCATCCACTGACCCGATAAAGGGATCAAGCAGATATTCCAGCACAGTCCGGTTGCCGGTATGAATATAGACCATGACAAGCATGCCCGGAATCAGATTGTATTCGAAATCTCCATGTGCAAAGGAATCCCCTTTGGTCTCGATACGAACCGAATAGTAGGTCGCTCCCTCGGGGGTCGTGAACGTATCCGGGCTGACCTGGACCACGGTTCCTTCCAGTTTCCCGAAGCGTGCTGCATCACTGGATGCCAGCTTGACCACAGCTCGCTGCCCTGACTGAACGTAACCGATATCACCAATGGGCAGATGCGCCTCCACCACCAATCTGTCGGACGACGGGACAATGTCTACAATGGTCTCACCGGCCTGCACCACTCCACCGATGGTCACGTAGTGCAACTTCTTGATCACGCCTTCCACGGGGGACCGAATGATGGTCCGTTGCAGACTGTCGGCAAATTTACGCATGCGCTGGGTGAATTCCTCAAACTCACGCCTGGCCTTGCGCAGATCCTGCTTGGCATTTTCACGAAATTCCGTTTCGGAGCTATCCAGATTTTGACGCGCTTCGGCCAGAGAAGATTTCGCCCGGGGCAGTGCGGCCTTGTCCTGCTCAATCTTGTTCAGATAACTCGACTGCTCGCGCAGATATCCCAGATGCTGGAATTCGGTAGTGAGATTGTCCTTGAGCAACTCGGCAGACAGGCTCACCTGTTCCCGAATGATTTTCAGACTGTTCCGATTGTTGCGCAGTCTGGCCTCAATCTCATTAATATCTTCCTGGCGTTGGATCACGTTTTCCTTCAAGGCTGCAATCTCGCCCCGAATGCGCCGCAGCTTTGTCTTGAATAAATCCATGGTCTGAGCCGTCAGGTCAGGATGCTGCTTCTGGAACCCCTCGGGAAAAACCAACTTGTCCTTGCCTTCCGCCAGCGCAATGTGCATGGCGACCTCTGCGGTCAGCGAAACAATTCGCACTTCGAGTTCCTCAACACTGGCTCCCTGAAAAGTCTCCTCCAGAATCATCAGTGGCTGACCAGCATTGACCACATCCCCTTCACGAACCTTGATTTCGCGGATGATTCCACCCTCCAGATGCTGAACACTCTTGACCTTTGTACTGGGGATGACTTCACCCGAGGCCGTGCTGACCACGTCAAGCTGCCCCACGGCAGCCCACACCAGGAACAGAAACATCAACGCCGCAGTCAGCCACAGGAACAATCGTGCAGTCCGCGTGGCGCCTCTTTCTCCAGAGCCGGACACGAGTCCCACGATTGCCTGCTCAAATCTGCCCAGAAGATCCTGGACAGGCTTGTTGCCGGTATGCTTGGTATCGGCCTTGTCATCAGGCATGGTTTTTCTCCATTGCGGCAGTCCCGGGAAGCGGCGCAAGCCTCATGATGGTCGGAACCGGTTTAACATTCAAATCTACAGCGAAATGAGGAGAGTCGACTACGGCCAGATCGTGAGACAAGACAATGACGGTACAGCCCTGCTCCGCGAGGCTCCGTATCAATTCATGGGCCGCCTTGGCACCTTCGGAGTCCAGGCCCTCCAAAGGCTCATCAAAAATCGCCAACTGCCCATCGGTAATCAGGGCTCGGGCCATGGCAATCCGCCTACGCACGCCAAGGGGAAGATTGCGGCCAAGTTCGGTCATCGATGTCTCCAATCCCAGAGCGGAAGCCCCCAGCCAGCGAGCCAAGCCGGCCCTTGAAACAGCCCTGTCCACACTGTCTTCGGTCGCCTCCGGGTTCGCCATCAGGATATTCTCCCGAATCGTCCCTGCAAGAAACTCTGGCTCCTGAGGCACATACACAAGTTGCTTGCGCCACCAGGCCGGAGCCAACTGACGAATGGTGATCCCATCGGCCAAAACCTCGCCACGCATCGGGTCCAGCAGCCCGGTCAACAGCCGGGCCATCGTCGTCTTGCCCGTTCCATTGGCCCCGTGGATAACCGTCACGCTGCCCGGCACAAGAGACAGGGACAGGGATTCAAAGAGAGGTCCTGTCCCGCCGGGATAGGCGAAGGCCATGTCCTTGAGCTCCAGCCGGCCACTGTAACTGCGCAGGGCCGTTCCATTCTGGAGTTCCAAGGGGAGTTTGAAAAATTCGCGCAAAAAGCCAAGGGCCTGTTCTGCACGTGATAACTGAGACACGGCACCTACCAGTAGAGATGCCTGTCTGATGCCACGCGAGACAAGGATATTGGCTGCAATCAAAGCCGCAAAGGACAACTCACCCAACACGCATTGCTTGGCACCCCAGGCATAGATGCAGACCCGCACCAGAACAGCAAGGGTCTGATTGGCACCGATGCTACGCCCCTTCAGGCCCGCCAGACGTTCCCGCACATCCAGGAGCGCGCCCATGTACCCGCGCCAGACCTTGCGCAGATAATCCCCCGCACCATAGGCGCGGACGGTATCCGCTCCGGCCAGGGCCATTGAGGAAACACCACGAACAGCCACAGAGGCCCGCTGCATCTCAAGAACACTCTTACGATTGGCAGACATCGACGTCAGGCCCAGAATCACCGTCACCACCATCCCGACCAATCCGATCCAGGCCAGCGCAGGGCTCAAAAAGAACGTCGCCACGATGAACAACAGGGAAAAAGGTGCATCCAGCATCGCACAAACCGTACCCGGCGCAAAAGCCGTTTGAACAGTCTGCAAGTGGCCTGTCATCTCCTGCTTTGCTCCTTCCGGCACCCGGAGCAAAGCCATGGTTCGGGCCCGCGTCAGTACCTCGAACAGGGCGTGGGCGATCTCCCGATCCCGCTCGATGGACAACAACCCCGCCATCAGCGTCCTGGCCTGACGGAACCCGATCTGCATCAGCAGGGCCACCAGCATCCCCACGGACAGGGTAATCAAAGTTCCGTCAAATCCGGAATCCACATACTGCCCGAGAATGAGCATCACGAATAATGGCGATGCAAAAGACAACAGATTGACGAAAAACGAAGCGCCCAGCAGTTGGGCCATGATGAGTGGTTTGGCGCGCAGTCTCTGCAGAAATTCCTTCATCGTGCCACCTGCTCCTGGCTGATGGCGCGCCCGCCGGGACGCAGGACATGCCCCTCACCAACTCCGAGGTCCAGAATCTGATGAGCTCCCTTGACGATGGCCGGATCATGGCTGATGACAATAATGGTTGCCCCGCCCTGAGCCAGATCGTTCATGGCCTTATAGACCATGGCCGTGCCTTCCGCATCCAATCCCTCTGTGGGTTCATCCAAAAGCAACAGCCGCCCGCCCCCGCACAGGGCCCGGGCCAGGGCCATGCGCTTGCGGATGCCCACAGGCAAGGTGCGTCCGGCATCAATCATCGGGCTTTCCAAGCCCTTGTCTGAGAGATCAATGAATCGGACGAGCCCCGAAGCATTGATAATCCGCCGCAGTTCCCGCTCTTCGATTTCCGGATTGCCCACAGTCAGATTTTCACGAAAACTGCCTGCCAGGAAGAACGGCTCCTGGGGAACATATGCCAGCTGCTTTCGCCACCACTTGGGATTCAGCTCGCGCAGATCCCTGCCATCGGCCAACACACGACCAGCCTGGGGTGCAGCCAATCCGGCCACCAGCCGCATCAGCGTCGACTTGCCGGAGCCGTTAGCCCCCTGCACAGCGAGCACCTCTCCCGGAGCCAGCGCCAGATCAAGGCCCTGAAACAGAGGACTGCCATTGGGAAAGGCGTAGGACATCCCTGCGAGTTCAAGGGCCCCCTCATAGGTTTCAGGGATCGCTCCTGCGTGACGTTCACCAGGCAATCCCGTGAGTTCACCAATGCGCCGCATGGCTTCCCGCGCCTGCTCAAGCAGAGAATAGGCATTGGCACAGGCTGTCGCCTTCTGAATGGCATAGGACCCCAGAATGCTCGCGCCGATGAGTGCCGCGACGCTCAATTCTCCCTCCACAGCCAGTTTGGCTCCCACCGAATAAATGGCAACGCGCACAAAGACACCGGCACCGAGGGTCACACTCTGGGACAAGCCTCGCGTGTCCTCCAACACATTGCGCAAGACGCCAATGCGCCCTACCTGTGCCGTCCATTGCTTGTGGCAATACTCAGCACCACCAAAAACGCGTACGGTGTCGGCTGCTCGGGTGGCGGTTCCCACCATGGCATGATGGCGCCCGGACTCGTCGGCCAAGTCAGCACCACCACGGCGCGCCAAATGCACGGATGCCAAACCGGCACCCAGTGAAATAGCCACACCAATCAGCACTATCAGTGAGAGCAAAGGACTCAGGAAAAAGACTGAAGCGGTAAACATCAAGGCAAATGGAGCGTCCAGCAAGGCTCCAATATTGAGGGCATCGTAAGCAGATTGAGTGGTCTGAAAATCAACAACGGCGCCCCGGACTCTTTCAGGAGGCAACTCCTGCAAAGCCATGGCATCGGAATCCACCAGAGCGGTGGCCATGTCCTCGCTCAGCGTCTTGTCAAAATCGCGACTAACGTCCGCAGCCAGAATATCCCGTGAACGCCGTACTCCCCACTGCAAGCCCAATGCAACGAGGGTTCCTGCCGTAAGGATGATCAGGGTGCCATCGAACCCATAGGCGATGTAGCGCCTGAGCACGATCATCACGAAAATCGTATCAGCCAAAGCCAACACGTTCGTACAGACCGAAGCCAGAACAAGCTCAGCGCTCAATGCAGGATTCCGCTTCAGGCGGACAATCAGTTCATCCATGACCATGGGTACGCAGACAATCCTTTTCAACCAAGTACAAGTACCGAAAAAAAACCGGCAGGCCCGCCGCACGCGGACCCGCCGGGGGTAATCACTGATTCACTGAAGCTTGAGACCTGTGTTCTACTGAGCCGGGAACAAGTCGAGTTCGAGCTGCCCCATGGCGTGCATCAGCGTGTACGCCTGGATCATCTGATCCACTTCGGCAGTAATGGCACCACTGCGGGCAGAATTCAGATTCACTTCCGCAGAAAGAACATCCAGCAGAGAGCGATTGCCAAGCTTGCGCTCCTTGCGTGCCAACTCCAGGAATTCCTCGGAGATCACGGCCTGGTTTCTGAACCATTCAGCCTTGGAGCGGGCAGTGATTAGATTCTGCCAGGCAACGCGCACCTGCTCTTCGATGGTCCGCTCAACATCCAGTACGGTGTTCACCGCAGCAGAACGGTCCTTGCGCGAAGCCGCCAAGGTGGCCGTGTCGCCGCCGCCATTATAGAAATTGTAATTAAACTCGACACCCAAACGCTGCTCCCACTTGACGGTGTCCTTCTGCCCACCATCGTTCTCCTTGCGCCAGTATTCGGCGAAGGCATTGAAGTGCGGGTAGAAGCTCGCCAATGCGGTCTCGACGGAACCATCGGCGGTTTCGACCATGCTCTGGGAAATGAGGATGCTCGGATTCTTCTGGAAGGAGACATTGATCGCCTCGTCCACGGTTCCGGGAACCTGAGCATAAGGAGCGTTGGGATAGCTAAACGAAGTGATCAGGGCATCGTCCGGGCTGAAACCAAACACGGCCTTGAATCGGCTGCGGGCATTTTCCAGTTGCCCCTCGTTGACAACACGCAACGCTGCGACCTCGGCCAGCTGGGCCTTGGCCTGAAGGACATCGGAAGACAGGCCGGCGCCCTTCTCCACGAGGGATTCCTCGATACCTGTCTGGCGCATGATATTTTCTTCGGACTGAAGGGCGTATTCAAGGGTACGCACAGCCTTCATCAGCTGTAGATAAGCGTTGGCTCCCTCAAGAAGCAGTCCCTGGCGGGTAAAGGTCTTAGTCTGTTCGGCCTGCTTGTACATACCTTCGTTGCCTTTGATCCCACCATCGACCAAGCCCGCGTCCCAGATGTTCTGGGTACCACGGAACTTCACGATATTGCGGGTCAGGGAAACGGAGGCGGCGTTATTGTAGTCCGTCACTTCACGGGCTACGTCACCACTGAAATTGAGTTTGGGATACCAAGCCGTTTTCGAGGCCTTGTAGCGCTCCAGACCGGCTTCCTCAGTGTCCTGCGCCGCTTTGAGGCGCTCATGCTGAGTCAGCATTTCCGGCAGCAATTCGCCTAGGGTCTTGGCCTGAACCGTCCCTACGGTAGCCACGGACATTGCAACGCAGATTGCTATGGCAAAACAAATTTTCTTCAAAACACTCCCCCCCTGTATCGATAAAATGACTAAAATACATGCACAATGAGGCATTATATATAAGATACAGGCAAGAAGAAAGTCAACAGATCAAGAATTGTAATCGTTCAGCAACTCAGCCCTGGTAAGGCTCTGCGCAATTCGCAGATCAACGACATTGCCTTTAAGCAACGCATTGCTGCCAAGCCGAAAAAGCCGCCCCCCACAGACCGGAATCCTCGCACCTGTTCAGACGCACCGGAATCCCGGCCAACAAATCCCGATGGGTTTCCGAATTTCTGAATTCGGCCCCAAAGGAATCATGTTCAACTAGCTCCGTGGCCTTGGCGGCAACTCCTCCGCTGACGACAATCCCGCCCGTGGCCATCAAATCAAGGGCCAGATGGCGGCAGGCCCTGCCATAGAACCGGGCCGCCCACTCCAGAACTTCGGGATGACGATCAAATGCAGCCACAACCTCAGCGGGGGCAAGCTCATCACCAGTATGGAAGGCATGAATCGAGGACAAGCCGCCCCCGGACAGGACCAAATCCCCAATAATCTGCTGGCGGTCACAACGTTCCATCATGAAACGCTGAAAATCGAACTCCCTACGACCAGAGAAAGGGAACAAGCTATGACCGCCTTCGGTGGACAGAGCCAGCCAGCGGCCCCGTCCATCCGGTACAAGGGCTGCTTTGCCAAGTCCCGTGCCAGCACCGATCACTCCCACAACGCTCTGTTCGTCAGGTTGTCCTGGCAGAATATCCAGAGCCTTGCCCATCACCGCTGTGCGCACGGCAAAGGCCTGGGCCGCAAAATCATTGATCAGAATGTAACGCGAAAAGCCGTACTTCTCCCGAGCTTCCGAGAGGTCCACTTCCCACGCGATATTGGGAGGATTGCAAGAGTTGCCCCCGAGCACCGGGCCAGCCACTGCCAGGGCCACATAATCGGCATCGCAGGGCCGCAAGGGAAAATCACTGTCTTCCAGAAGAATCAACAGGTGCCCGAAGTCGGCAGCATCGGTGGTGGAAAACCAGACCGAGGTTTCCATTTCGAGAGATCCTTCCCGCCCCTCAAACACGGCAAAACGACTATTGGTGCCACCAATATCAGCAGCAAGAATCTTCGTCATGGGTTCTCCCCTCCTTGGTGCGCAAGCGCCCCTGCCCTGACAATGATGGCTGGCGTATCGGTCAGGACCCAGGCATTCCGGGCATTCTGTCCGGGAACGGCAGCAGTTTGGGCAGTGACCAGGCCTCGTATTCACCACGGTTGGGTTCCAGCAGAACAAGCACGCTCCGACCGTACTCCCACAGGAGCTGGCGTTCAGCGGCCGAAGGCGGCAGGACCAACCCGGTCCGCGAAATCTTCACGGCCGCATAGATCTGGAGCTGTCCGGCGGAAACAGCCTTGGTCAAAGCCACTTCCAGAGCCCCTATTCCTGCACCGGGGGCTGCATTCTCGATATTGGCTCCAACGAAAACAGCTCCCGAACGTGTGAGTACGGCAGCGGCCTCGGGCTTCCCGCTGTGCGGCGCATAAGCCATGGGCAGGACCTTCTTGGCCTCGGCCACCAGGCGGCCCATGTCCGAGGTGGTCATCTCGGGCACAAACCACTTGCGGTAAATGCGGTCATATTCACCGTTGACCATCAGTCGCTTGAGCCCCCTGTCCATGAGATCGCGCAGCCCGGTCTCCCCCTTGTAGAGGGCATAGTAGACTGGCACGGAACGAACCGTGGAGCCGATAACCACCAGATTTTTCATGTTCTTGCGAGCAATGATGTCGCGGGCGATCTTGTCGGTACCGAAATATGCAGCGGCATCGCCCGACAGCACCGCTTTCAGGGCTTGCTCGCCGTCCTCATAGAGTTTGATCTTCACGCCACCAAATTCCTGAAGCAGGCGCTGATAGAGTGAATCACGAATGGCGGCGATGGTCTGGCCCCTGAGTTGGCCCACGTGGGTATAATTGGAGGTCTGATTGGCAAAGAACTTGAGATCCAGAGTCATGGTGGGGGTCTCGGGGAAGATGAACACCTTCTCCCGAAGCGGAGTCTTGGTCATGCCCGCCGCGACCTGAATCAACCCTCCGGACAATTCCGCCTGAGCCCGTTCCCAATCACGCATAGGCTTGTATTCGATGCCCAGGCCAGAGCCTTCGAGTACAGCCGTAAATAGTTCCACCTCAAACCCGGTGGGGACCTGATTCCGAACATAGGAAAACGGCATGAACTTACGATCAAAGGCAAAGACAACCTTGCGATCGTTGGCGGCCCAGGCCGCTGCGGGGGCAAGTACGGCAGCGGCTACGACAAAGGCAGCAACGGCGGCACAAATCAAACGTTTCATCGTCGATCTCCGTGAGGCAGGGTTGGCGTCTGGTCAATGAATCTCTTTATCCTTTCGGCCAACTCACCGTATATCTTTACAATAGCAAGTCTGCTGGGCTGCGCCCACAGGCAGCAAGACCAACTGAATTCTAACAGGCATCGGCAACCGCGTGAAGCCCAACACAAAAGGCTGGCCTGCTCTATCATTGCAGCCAAAGACAATGGCAGGTACTCTGAGTTTCATAACTCGCCATCCCCTTGCGCTATCATCATTCACCACCAGCCCGGGGCCACGCCCTATTCTCTTGCTGGGCAGCGAGAGCGGTGAGTTGAACGCAAGACTCAATGCACAAGCCTGCAAGGTATTTTCGTGAATATCGACAACAGCCTCACCTCCTGCGCCATCCCCGAATGCATCCGCAAAATCGCTATACCCGCCAGCGTCGGTTTTTTCTTTCACACAATGTTCAACGTGGTGGACACCTATTACGCGGGGCTCATCGGAACAACGGCACAGGCAGCCCTATCGCTGGCCTTCCCGGTCTTCTTCGTGGTTATCTCCGTGGGCAGCGGGCTGCAGGTGGGCAGCACAGCCCTGATCGGAGCGGCTCTGGGCTCAGGGGATAGGCAACAGGCCGGTGAATACGCTCGGCAGGGATTGATCTTCGGCCTGCTGACCACCATCCTACTGACATTGATCGGCCTGTTCGGTGCGCGACCGCTGTTCGGTCTTCTCGGGGCACAAGATGAGTATCTGGAAGCCTGCCTGCAATACATGCTGCCCATCTTCGGGCTGAGTATTTTCCCCATACTGATCTATGTTTTCAACGCCGTACTCCAGGCTCAGGGTGACACCAAAAGCTTTCGCAACATGCTCATGGCCTCATCCGCCGCCAACATCGGGCTCGATCCGTGGTTCATCTATGGCGGTTTTGGACTTCCCGCCATGGGAATCACGGGCATTGCCGCAGCAACCATCCTCTGCCAAGCCGTAGGCGCGCTCTATCTTGGAACCAAAGCTTACCGCACCGGGGTTTACTCGGTGCCGGATTCCGGCGGCTGGTTCCCCAAAGCCAGACCATTCGCCGACATCGCCCGCCAGAGCCTGCCCGCCGGATTCAACTATGTCACCATCGGCCTGGGCATTTTCATCATCACCTATTTCGTATCCCGGTTCGGGCAGACGACGGTAGCGGCCTATGGTGTCGCCACCCGAGTGGAACAGATCGTCCTGATGCCCACCATCGGGCTGAACATCGCCACCCTAACCCTGACGGCTCAGAACCTTGGCGCAAACAAACTGGAACGGGTGCATGAAATCCTGCGAAAAGCTCTGATTTACGGCGCATGGATGATGCTGCCCGGCGGAATTATCGTCTTCCTTACCGCAGCGCCGCTGATGCAGGCTTTCACTGCCGACCCGCAGGTTCAGGCCGAAGGCATCCATTTCCTGCGCATCATGGCATTTCTACTCTACGCCTATGTGGTGCTCTTCGTCAGCGTGGCCATGCTTCAGGGACTCAAGCGTCCCATGTTCGCCCTGTGGATGGGACTCTGGCGCCAGCTCATTGCCCCAGTCACGCTCTTCTGGATGCTGACAGGAGTCATGGACTTCGGTGTGGCTGCCATCTGGTGGAGCATTGTGGCCATCAACTCTACCGCCGCTGTCTATTCATGGGCCTACGCCCGCAGGGTGCTTACGCGCCTGGAAACCAGTGCCTAGCGAATCCAGCTTGACACAAGACCCGCCACGCATAGAATCCCCCTCCGGAGATAATCATGAGCGATGAATTCAACAATCCATTCCAAAAATTGAAAAAGGCCAAGCTGGACCTTCCCGATTCCGACACCGGAAAAGGGACAAAATCCAGCAGGCGCAAGGCCAACCTCACACCGCCGCCGGAACCGGCCCAGACCCCCTATGAAAATGAGGACGAATTGTTCCGACGGGCCATGAGCGGAGCCAAAACCATCCAACGCAAGAATCGTGCAGCCCTGCGCGAGGCCGATGGAGACGTGACCTTTGGGGCACTGCTCAAGCAGGACGAGGAACGTCGCAAGAACAAAGGGGACTCATCGAAGACCTCTCCCCCGGCTTCCAAGCCTGTGGATATTGCCCCCCAGGCACCTTCCCACGAGCCTGTCGTCAATGAAGAGGACGACAGCATGTTCATGCAGGCCATGGGCGATGTGGCTCCCATGGATGGCAAAGGCCGTGATCTGCCCAAGGAAGCCGTGCCGCCCGAGCCCAAGAAGGCCAAAAGCTCCGATGCGCTGGCCCGTGAACACCTGCGCGATCTCGTACGCGGCAAGATCGACTTCCAGTTGGAGTTTACCTCCGAGTACCAGCACGGACACGTGGAGGGCCTGGACCCCAAGATCTTCAACAAGCTGCGAGCCGGTGCCTACGCCACAGAGGCACATCTGGATCTGCACGGAATGAACGTGGATCAGGCGCTTCTTGCCACCGTGGAGTTCATCCGCAAAAGTTACACCATGGGCAAACGGCATTTGATCATCGTGACCGGGCGAGGCAAGAACTCCCCGGAGGGACGAGGCATCCTGCGCGACGAGGTCCAGACCTGGCTGACCCACGAACCCCTCCGGCGCGTTGTGCTGGCCTTTGTCACCGCCCAACCCCGCGACGGTGGTGCAGGTGCGTTATACGTCCTGCTGCGCAAATTCAAAAAGTCCCTGGGCAAAGTCCACTGGGACCGCATCCCCAAGGACTGGTCTCTCTATGAATAAAGGTTTGCTGGGGTTCACGGTTCGATCATGTTGACCACTTCCATCGTCGCAACCGTAGTGCTCGTAGCCGCCTTCATTCAGGGCACAGCGGGCTTTGGCTTCGCCTTTTTTTCTCTGCCCCTGCTGGCCTTGCTGCTGGATTTCCGAGTAGCTGTCCCCACACTCGTGCTGCTGGCTCAGGCCCTGAACCTGATCATTCTTTCGCAGCATCGATTCAAGGCGGATTGGAAGAAGAGTGTTTTGCCCCTGACCCTGTTTTCCCTACCGGGAATTCCAGTAGGCGTCTGGCTGTTGACGTGGCTGGACGTACGCCTGCTCCAGGGGAGTCTGGGTGTGATCCTGGTTGGCTACGCGCTGTACCAATGGCTGGCCAAACCTGCGCCACGAGTCCTCAGCCGCGCCTGGATGGTCTGCGCCGGATTCGTTGCTGGCTGCCTGGGAGGCGCGCTGAATTCCCAGGGACCGCCGATTCTGGTCTACACCTCACTCCAGCCCTGGAACAAGGACATGGTCAAAGGCACACTTATCGCCTTCTTTTTCACGACAGGATTGGCCGTGGTCGCCACACAGGCCTATCAGGGGTTGATTACCCCAGAGGTCACCCATCTGGCCGCAGTATGCCTGCCATTTCTGCTCGTCGGCGTCATGGCCGGCCGCGCGCTGTATAAGCGCCTGGGTGAAGGTGGCTACCGCCAGTTGTACATGGCAATGATCCTTGTCCTGGGCGTGATGATGGTCATCAAGAGCGCAGTGGAAGCCTAACTCCGTCGAATCGCTCCCCCACACCATCCAAAAACGACTTACCGTTTCCATCCCCAGCCTGCAAAGCGAGAGAACCACTTGAGCCAACCAACCACGATGCCATCTACGCCCGGAGCCATGAACCCACTGATACTGGGAATCTGCCTGGCCTTGGTCTCGACCGTTATCTGGTCCGGCAATTTCATTGTCTCACGAGGGATGGGCCAACTGGTTCACCCCGCCACATTGGCGTTCATGCGCTGGGTCACTGCACTGGTCATTCTGCTGCCCTTTGCGGCGAGGGCCCTTTGGCGGGAGCGCCAAATCATCAGGAAACATTTCAAATATCTGATGGCAACGTCGTTGATCGGAATCACCGTCTTCAACACCGTCATCTACATGGCCGGACGAACGACTGAAGCCCTGAATATGGCGCTCATTTCCACGTCCTCCCCCGTTTTCATCATCCTCTTCGCACGCATGTTCCTGGGCGACCCCATCACGCGCAATAAATTATGGGGAGTTGTGGCGGCCATTGGAGGCGTCGTGCTCATCATCACCCGTGGCAACCTGAGCCTGTTGTTTGAGATGAACTATGCCGAAGGTGATCTGTGGATGCTGCTGGCAGCCGCATTATTTGCGGCTTATTCCATCATGGTGCGCATCAAACCGAAAGACATTGGGGCAACGGCGTTCCTGGCCGCCAGTTTCGGCATGGGCCTGGTCATGCTGACCCCGTGGGCAGCATGGGAAATATTGCGCTACGGCCTGCCGGAACTCACCTCCCCCATCATGGGATCAGTCCTCTACATCGGGCTTGGAGCCTCGCTTGTGGCCTATATGTGCTGGAATGGCGCGGTCAGCCGCATCGGCCCTGCGCAGGCGGGAATGGTCTACTACAGTCTGCCGCTGTTCAGCGGCCTCGAAGCGTGGTTGCTGCTGGGCGAGCCCGTGGGCTGGTTCCACTTCGTGGGTGGTGCTAGCATCATCGGCGGCATCTTCCTGGCGTCACGCATGCCCCAGTTCCAACCGAAGAAATAGATTTCCTCCTTCCCCCAGAGGCAAGAAAATCCCTTAAAAGCACAAGATACCCCTTCTCCGCAGGATTATAATCAACAACGCATCGCGAGGGAGGCTGGCCGTCGCACCGAGGTTCTTTTGAATGAGGAGAAGACGAGGAAGCCGAAGCAGGCATGGCGGCGCCATGTCGATGGAGGCTAACGCTGTATTCAGCCGTTCAAAAGCACCGAATGCAGGTCAGTTCGACCGAACGATGCGCCCCTAAAGCATGTTGACGGGGTCAAGGTCGAGAGAAACGCGAATCTTCGAATGCGGTGACAAGCGCTTGCGCACCTCAGCATAAAGACCCCGAATGGCAGCCCAGTCACCGCCCTTGATCAGGCACTGGTAGCGTTTGCGGCCTCTGAGGAGTCCTATGGGGGATGGGGCCGGACCCAGGACACGGATCCCCAGTTCCTTGCCCAGACTGCCCAGAATCTTGACCAGATCCATAATGGCCTGATGCCCGCCTGCAAAATCCCCGGGGTAATTCATGCGCAACAGCGCCAGATGCGTAAACGGTGGATAGGAATACTTCTTGCGCAGCGCCACTTCCTTTTCGAAGAACCCCTCGTAGTCAACCCGCTTCACATACTGCCAGCAGTAATGCTCGGGGTTGCGCGTCTGGATGAGTACTCGGCCCGGTTTGTCTCCTCGTCCGGCACGACCGGAGACCTGCACCATGAGCTGGAACATACGTTCGGCAGCCCGATAATCCGGCACATTCAGCCCAAGATCACCGTCCACCACGATGACCAGGGTCACGTCCGGAAAGTGATGGCCCTTGGAAAGCATCTGGGTGCCGACCAAGACCTTGGCCTTGCCCGCTGCAAAGTCAGCCAGAATCGCCTCCATACGTCCGGGACGGCGGGTGGAATCCCTATCCAAGCGCAGCACCCCTGCGTCAGGCGGCAGCAGGTGTGCCAGGGCTTCCTCGACATTCTCGGTGCCCTCGCCCATGGGCAGATAGCTGGCGCCACCGCACTCGCAAAGGCGCGGGAAGGGTTCAGCCGCACCGCAGTAGTGGCAGACCAACCGCTCGCGGGACTTGTGGTAGGTCAAACCCACGTCGCAGTTGGAACACCGCGCAACCTTGCCGCAATCCAGACAATACATGACAGGAGCATAGCCCCGGCGATTGAGCATGATCACAGCCTGCTCGCCCCGGGCAACGGTGGACTTGAGCAACTCGGCGGAAATGGGCGCAAACGGGCCCTCGTCAGGGGGGCTCTCGCGCAGATCAACAAACTCCACAGGTGGCAGCTCATTGCCACCCACACGGGTCGACATGCAGACCTTGGAGATCGCGCCCTGCTCTACGGCCTGATAGGTCTTCACATCCGGAGTGGCGGAACCGAGCACCAACAGCCCACCCGAACGACTCACCAGGAAATGCGCCACTTCCTTGGCCTGATAGGCAAGGCGCTCCTCCTGCTTGAAAGAACCATCGTGTTCCTCGTCCAGAACGATGAACGCAGGATCAGCTACGGGCAGAAAAAGCGCAGAGCGCGTGCCCACAATAATCTCTGGCCCGGTGGACGCTGCGACCTCCATAAAGGCCTGTTCGCGGCGGCTTGGCTGTTGATAGCCATGATACAGACGCACCGAACGGCCTGGGAAATGCTGTGTTGCGGCACGATACAGGGAACAGGCCAGAGCCACTTCCGGGGCCAGCAGCAACACCGATCGCCCCCCAGCCACAGCCTGTTCGGCAAGGCGCAGGTAGACCAGAGTCTTGCCACTGCCCGTGACTCCATGGACCAGACGAACCTGCGGAGTGTCATCAGAGAGGGCGGCGGCTAGATCATCCAGAGCCAGGGCCTGTTCATCGGTGGCTTCCGGAGCGCCATCGCCGTCTACTAAATGGTCTTCGGGTTCTAGCACACAAACTTCGGGCTCATGGAACTCAGGCGGAGGACCAACGGTCACCAGGCCGTTGGAAATCAGGGTATTCAGCGGTTGCGTGGCTCCTGCTCCCAGCTCCCTGGACAGCATCGGCCGCGCAGTGGGGCCATTGTCCCAAAGATACTCGCAGATTTCCATCTGCCGCTTGGCCGTAGGACGTATGGGCCATGGCGGATCCTGGGCCAGTGAGCAGAATTCCTGCTGCTTTTCGTGGCGCTTGGTGGCGGCCACGGTCATTCGGCCATCGGCCCATAATGCTGCCAGAATCCGCAAGTCATCGGGCGACAATCCGCGCAAAGCCTTGGGTGTCAACCGTGCCGGAAAACGCTTGTCATAAAGACGAAAGCTAAACGTCACGGCGCGCACACCCGAGGGCAACAGAATTTCCAACACACGCCCGGTATGCTCCATCTGTCGCGCGGCAAGATTCTCGGCCAGGGCCATGTAATCGGCACTGAGCAGAGCCTCGCGCTCCACGGGCCAAAGCAGCGTCTTCAAGGCCACGGACTCTGGCAGATCCGCTGGACGTTCCGTGAACCTCTTGACCAAAATCCCCATGCGCGTGGAACCGCCCACAGGGACCACAACCCGCATCCCCGCTCCCCAGACCGACGTGGGCAGATACTCCGGTTCGGTATAGGTCAGCGTGGTGAATGGGGCGCTGGGCAGCGCAACGTGCCAGTAAGCGGGATTCATGGGCATGGCTTCCAGAGTCAGAGGAATAAAAAACCCGCCGGAGGACAGTTCACTCCGGCGGGGATAGAATGCGGCGTTATGCTGCTATTTGCAAGACAGCAAATCCTGAAGATTCTTGACCAGATCGTCCCGCAATTCTTCGTCCTGCAGAGCAAAATAGATATTGGCCGTCAGGAACTCGGTCCAGTCCCCAGCGTCAAAGCGTCGGCCATGCATCTTCACGGCAAGCAAGCGGTTTTCCTTGGCCATGCGTTCCAGCGCATCGGTCAGCTGAATTTCGCCGCCCACACCAGGGCCAATGGCGTCCAGATGATCAAACACCTCGGGCAACAGCACGTAACGTCCCACCACTGCCATCTGCGACGGAGCATCTTCAATGGCAGGTTTCTCCACCACCTGACGCACCCGGAATACGCCAGAGCCGATCTCTTCGCCCTGCATGATGCCGTAGCGATCCACCTTGTTGCGCGGGACCTCCACAACACCGATGACCGAAAGTTTCTCGGCCTTGGCAACGTCCACCAACTGCTTGATGCCCGGCTCGATGCCAAACATCATGTCGTCGCCCACCATCACGCCAAAGGGCTCATCCTTAATGACTTCACGGGCGCAGAGCACGGCGTGCCCCAGCCCTAATTGGACCTTCTGGCGCACGGAGATGATGTTGGCCATTTCGGCCACTTCGCGAATCTCCTTGAGCAGCTCGGTCTTCCCTTTGCGCTCCAGCATCTGCTCAAGCACCAAGTTATAATCAAAGTGATCCTCAATGATCATCTTATTCTGGTTATTGACGAAGATAACATCGGTCAGTCCCGTTTGAATGGCCTCTTCGACCACATACTGAATGACCGGTTTCTTATAGATGGGGAGCATTTCCTTGGGCACATTCTTGGTCGCGGGGAGCGAACGCGTTCCCCAGCCAGCCACCGGAATGACAACTTTGCTAATGTCCATCAATCCCATCTCCTTCGTGAATAGTATCAACTACAGTCAGAATACCTTAATCAATCATCAGCGCAAGGCTTCTCGCACGACCTCGGCAAGCTCCTCGGCAATGCGGCGGACCAAGGCTTCATCCTGACCTTCGACCATAACCCGGGCCTTGGCCTCCGTACCCGAGTAACGCAACAGCACACGCCCCGTATCTCCCAATTCGGCTTCGGCATCAGCGACGGCGCTCATGACCTTGGGCTCATTCTCGAAGGGAGGCTTGCGCTCCACGGCAACATTGATCAGCAACTGCGGATATGGTTCGATCAAATGAGCCAGATCTGACAAAGGTTTATCCTGCTCCACCATGACCCGCATCAACTGCAATGCAGCCAGAATGCCGTCTCCTGTGGTGGAATGATTCATGAAAATCAGGTGCCCGGACTGCTCGCCACCCAGCACGGCTCCCTCACGGCGCATGGCCTCCACCACATAGCGGTCACCCACTGCGGTTCGCATCAGTGTCCCGCCACGCTCGCGCATGAAGACCTCAAGGGCCATATTACTCATGACGGTTGCCACCAACAGATTGTTGGTCAGCACGCCACGCTCGATCTTATCCAAGGCACATAGGGCCATGATCTGGTCACCGTCTAAAATATGCCCCTTCTCGTCCACCACGATCAAACGATCGCCGTCTCCATCCAGAGCCAATCCCAGATCAGCTTTTTCGGCCAGAACCCGTTCGGCCAATCCCTCGGGATGCAGGGAGCCACATCCGTCGTTGATGTTCAAGCCATTGGGCTCTGCGCCCACCAGGACCACCTCGGCACCCAGTTCACAAAAGACCATGGGGGCAACCTTGTAGGTGGCACCATTGGCGCAGTCCAACACGATCTTCATCCCATCCAGAGTCCGGTCATGAGGGAAGGTGTGCTTCAGAGCCACGACGTAGCGCCCCATGCTGTCCAACATGCGCCGGGCCTTGCCCACCGCATCGTGCGCCGGGTAGTCCCACTGGGTTGTCTCGTCCATAATCAGGGCGGAGATATCATCCTCGACCTGATCGGGCAGCTTGAAGCCTTCGTGATCGAAGAATTTGATACCGTTATCCATATACGGATTATGCGACGCGGAGATGACAACACCCAAGTCGCAACGCATGCTGCGAGTCAAAAAGGAAATGGCAGGAGTAGGCATGGGACCGACAAGATAAACGTCCATTCCGGCGGCGCAGAAGCCACTGGTCAGCGCACTCTCAAAGACATACCCGGAGATACGGGTGTCCTTGCCAATGAGCACTTTGTGACGTTTCTTGCCGTTGCGAAAATATTGACCTGCCGCCAGCCCCAATCTGAGGGCCGTTTCCGGCAGCATCGGGAAGGTGCCGACCTGGCCGCGCAGGCCGTCGGTACCAAAAATACGTTTATTCATGGTTCCTCTCTTCTATGGAATCGTCGCCTTGATCAGCGCAGGCGGCAGACTATCCTTTTTTGATACGGACTTCCACTTTTTCGGGGACAGTCTTGAGCAGTGTACACCCGTCGGGGGCCTTGATGGTCACAGGGAGCACATGCTTTCCTGATTTCAAGGAGCCCGGAGCCACGACAGAAACCGAAAAAAGAGACTTGAACTCCTTTTCCCGTAGCAGAGGCAATGGCACCACTGCTTGAATCTGAATCGTCCGGGGCACAAGGGTCACCTTGCGACCATTGACGCTTTCCGGGAGCACACGGACCGGCAATCTGATCCAGACCGATTTCGTTTTTAATGCGTATTCCAGCCGAACACCCACCTTGGCGGTTTCGGACGACACGCCTTTGGGTAATGCCAGGCCAGTCTCGAAAACATGTTCGCCAGCACCGGAACCCGGCACTTCGCGCTCCAGCGTGGGGATATCCTTCAGCGTGAGCACCAACGGCTCTGGCCCACGCACCACGACTTCTGCGGGTGCGGCCTCGGCCAGGGTCAAGTCGAAGTCTTCGCCAGGTCCACCACGCCAAACAGGGCGCACTGGCAGCGTTGCGGAAATCAACGTATCCGCCGTAAGCACCAATCGTGAAGGATCAATTTCCATAACTTCTAAAGCCATGGAGACGGGAATATCTTCCTTTTCAAGGGCAATACCGTTCTCGCCTGGAGTCAACATGGACAGGTCCAGAGTGTAGACCGGAGGCTGCTCATTCAGTCTGCGAATAAGCGCCCGAGAGCCTCGGATGCGAGCCCTGACGCGTGTCGGCACATCCCCACGCACGGCTAGATCCTCCGGGGCACCCACGATTTCCACAGGCATCTCAGCCCAGGTCTCGACCTTTTCCCGACCAGTCACAATGTACCAGCAGGACAAGGCCAGAACCAATGCCAGGAGTCTGTATTGCCAGTTGGAGAACATACGTTACTTCTCCCAGGCGCGCCGCAGCACACGTTTCAGACGGACTTCATCCAGAGCAGCGGTCAGTCTACCGCCGATGGCCACGGAGATTTCCCCCCGTTCCTCGGAGACCACCACCGCGATGGCATCGGTCTCCTGAGTCACTCCAATGGCGGCTCTATGCCGCGTACCGAAACTGGCCTTGCGCCGGATGCCCACTGCCAGGGGCAAAATGCAACCCGCAGCGGCAAGACGACCGGCTCGAATAACTGCCGCTCCGTCATGCAGAGGAGTGGCGGTATCAAAAATCGTTCGCAACAGATCGGTCGATATCTTGGCGTCCAGCTCAACTCCTCGCTCCATGATGTCACCCAGCGGAACGTTCTTTTCGATGACCACCAGCGCTCCGACCCGCTTGGAGGCCATGGACAATACCGCAGCCACCACCTGGGTGAAGATATCGTCCTGCAGTGGAGGCCGCCGCCAGAACCTGCCCGCGCCAACCTGTGACAGGGCATTGCGAATATCGCGCTGGAAGAGAATGATCACCACTAGAAAGATGGACCCCAGGAAATTTGCAAGCAACCAGTTGAGGGTCAACAGGCCGAACTGTCCCGAGAGATAATAGACCACAACAACGAGGACCAGACCCCAGAACACACTCACGGCACGGGTGCCACGGATTAGCAGGATCAGGCGATAGAAGATGAACGCCACCAGGGCGATATCCACAACTTCCCGCCAGGATATCTGAAACCAGCCAAAGTCGATCATCGCCTAGAGCGCTCCCTTGGTTTCCAAAACGCGACGCCCCGGGCGCATAGCCTCGGCCACAGTCAGAGTCTGCATGGTCAGGGCCACTTCATGCACTCGGTGCACCCGCACCCCTCGTGAAGCCAGCACGGCTATCGCCGCCTGAGTGGCGTTCTTGCGGTCGCCAACTTCCAGCCCCAGCAGTTTCCCGAACATGGATTTGTTGGACAGCCCCACAAACAGCGGCAACCCCAACACACCAAAGGCTTCTATACTGGCCAGTATCTGCAGGTTATGCTCAAGGGTCTTGCCAAAGCCGATGCCCGGATCAATGACAATATTATCCTCGGGCAGACCGGCAGCGGTCAGGATGCGGATATGTTTCTCGAAAAAGGCGATAATCTCGTCGACCACACTATCGTAGCGGGGGGAGTCCTGCATCTGTCCGGGGCGCCCCGGAGAATGCATCAACACATAGCCGGGTTTATACTGGGCCAGCACATCAATCATGCCCGGATCAAACTGGCAGGAGGAAATGTCGTTGACAATACAGGCTCCGGCCTCCAGCGCCTTGGCAGCAACCTCGGCTTTATACGTATCCACGGACACGGCGGCTTCTTCGCCCTCGGCCCGAATATGGGCCGAGAGCCCCTGAATAACCGGAATCACCCGTGCGAGTTCATCCTCAGCACTGACTTCCTCGGCATAGGGACGGGTCGACTCACCTCCCACATCCAGGACCATTGCCCCTTCCTGAAGAAGACGAATGCCGTGGCTCACGGCGTCTGTTGTCTGGTCGTGCCTGCCTCCGTCATAAAAGGAGTCCGGCGTGGCATTGACGATGCCGACAACAAAAAAGGGGGCAGGGCCAAGGACCCTTCCCCCAGTTACATTCCAAAGAACGCGATCTTGCATAATTCGATCCCGGTCCTAGTCGTTCTTCTTCTCGGCCTCATCATCTTCGGGCTCCAGCTTGAAGTCCAAGTCGTCAGACTTGGTCTCCTCGCTATCCTGAGCCTTGGAGACGTCCAGATCACCGTCCATCACCTTCTTGAACAGGCTCTTGTCCTGCGGTGCGCCTTCTGCGACGGCGTCTTCGGTCGCATCTGCCTCCGGTGCTGCGGAAACCGCAGTCGAAGACTTGCCCGGAGCACCGCCACTCGTGCCATTGGCCGGCGGCAGAGTCTTGCCTTCCATGAGCAGATCAAGCTCAGCACCCGTGATGGTTTCGCGTTCCAGCAATGCATCGGCCACACGCTCCAGCATCGCCTTGTTCTCATCCAGAATCTGGGTGGCACGATCTTCACCGGCAATCACAAAACGGCGGACTTCGGTGTCGACCATCTGAGCTGTTTCTTCGCTATGCACCTTTGCTCGGCCCATCTCGCGGCCCAGGAAGACATTATCGTCCTTCTCGGCCATGGACAGCGGTCCCAGCTCCTCGCTCATGCCCCATTGGGTGACCATGGCGCGGGCCAGCTCTGTGGCCTTTTCGATATCGTTGGAAGCTCCGTTGGTGCGCTGGTTGAAAATAAGTTTCTCGGCAACGCGGCCTGCCAGGGCCACGGCAATGCGGGCCTCGCAGTATTCACGGGTGTAGTTGAAACGATCATCCTCGGGCAGCTGCATCATCAGGCCAAGCGCCCTGCCACGGGGAATAATGGTCACCTTATGCACGGGATCCGTACCGGGGATCATCCTGGCAACCAGTGCATGACCGGCCTCATGATAGGCCGTGGTCCGTTTCTGATCGTCACTCATGATCAGGCTGCGGCGCTCCTTGCCCATCAGGACCTTATCCTTGGCGGTCTCAAAGTCTTCCATCTCCACAAAATCCTGGCCCAGCTTGGCTGCTTGAAGAGCGGCCTCGTTGACGAGGTTCTCCAGATCGGCGCCGGAGAACCCGGGGGTTCCGCGAGCAATGATTTGGGTATCCACGTTGGGGCTGAGCGGAGTACGGCGGGTATGCACGTCCAGGATGTGCTTGCGACCACGAAGATCCGGGGTAGGCACAACAACCTGACGATCGAAACGGCCTGGGCGCAGCAATGCGGGATCCAGCACGTCCGGACGGTTGGTGGCCGCAATGAGGATGACACCCTCGTTGGACTCGAACCCGTCCATTTCCACCAATAACTGGTTCAGGGTCTGCTCGCGTTCATCATGACCGCCACCCAGGCCAGCACCACGCTGACGGCCCACGGCGTCGATCTCATCAATGAAAATCAGACACGGAGCATTCTTCTTACCCTGAATGAACAAGTCACGCACTCGGGAAGCACCGACACCGACGAACATCTCCACGAAATCGGAACCCGAAATGGAGAAGAACGGAACGCCAGCCTCACCGGCAACAGCACGCGCCAGCAGGGTCTTACCCGTTCCGGGAGGGCCCACGAGCAACACCCCCTTGGGGATGCGACCACCCAAGCGGGTGAACTTGCGCGGGTCAGACAGGAAATCGACGATCTCGGAGAGCTCTTCCTTGGCTTCGTCCACTCCGGCCACGTCCTCGAACGTGATCTTGCTCTGGTCCTGCGTGATCATCTTGGCTCGTGAACGGCCAAAGCTCATGGCCTTTCCCCCGCCGGACTGCATCTGACGCATGAAGAAAATCCAGACGCCGATAAGCAGCAGCATGGGGAACCAGGAAAGGAGCAAGGTCATGTACCAGGGGGAGTCCTCGTTGGGTTCGGCGGTGACCTGCACGCCGCGATCCACCAGTGTTTTCACCAGATTCGGATCATCAGGTGCATAGCTGGAGAAGCGCTGACCATCGCGGGTCTGACCAAAGATATTCTGACCCTGAATGGTTACTTCGTCCACCCCTCCTTTTTCCACGCTCTGCAGGAACTCGGTGTAGCTCATGCGCAGCTGAGGCTGAGGGGGCTGATTGAACAGGTTGAACAGGACAACCATGACGAGTGAAATGGCAGCCCAAAGGAAAAGATTCCTTGCAAAATTATTCAAGGTGAGACTCCTCGATAAGGTCCGTAATGACGGAGGTTTTTCGTAACATTTGGCAAGTATAAGGTCCGGTTGACCCACAGGCAATGGCGTAGGCCGTGATTTTTACAACTTTTCACACCGGGTTTTAGTATCTTTACAAAATACCACAGCCCCCGCAGCCTGTCTACGAATGGGACGCTTGTGGTGCCGATTCGTGAGCAGGGTTGTAGCGGTTGCAGTCAGGTGGTATTGTTGATACTTCCCAACTCTCGAATAAGGGAAGCGTTTCGTCACCGGTGTGGCGCCTGGTCTTCAAAACCAGTGTGTGGGCTAATCCTCACAGGTAGGTTCGACTCCTATACGCTTCCGCCACTCGACCATGACCAAGGCCGACCCCAAAAGGGATCGGCCTTATTTGCTGTAATCGTTCAGCAGAGACTGTTTTTGTCAGAACAGACCGATCAGCCGTCAACAACCCCTTCCGCATGCCCCCGCGCCAACAAAGCCGCACGATACACTGACACAACACTCTCGGGCTGCTTGGAAAGATATTTGTTGATCTCGCGGAACCTTCTGGCTCTGGAATCCGGGTCAGTCATGAGATTTTGGTATTGTTGCAGATACTCGAAACACTGAGTCGCAACCTGCGGCCGTCCTGCTTTGCTCGCACACTTGCCCAAAGCGCGAAGCGCTTCCATTGAGGGACACAACTGCTGCTGCAACAATCGAATCTCAACAGCTTCGCTCCACCTTGCAATGGCCTCAAGCGACCGAGCCAAGAGATCATACCCTTGATTCCACAACGGCTCCGCCTGCAGCATCTCCCAGACCTCCTGAAGGGTAAACCCTGCAAGATCTGTCGCTGCAAGCTCCTGAACGCGGGCTTCCGTCAATACCGCATACGCATCAAACCAGGGCGTCACATCAAGCCTGTAGCCCGCGCTTTCCAACAAATCGTTCATATCAGAAATAATCTCGCCACCACAACGCTCTGCGAAGCGCTCACTATTCTCGTCGTCGGCGTCAAACCGTCCTCCCGACTGAGATTCATAATGCAGCATCCGCGAACCGGGAACGCACACCAACCCTTTTCCTCTTCGTCGGATCTCCATGGACAGTTCAAGGTCCTCAAATCCGTTTACATACCCAGGCTCGAACCCTCCAATATCCACAAACAGCGCTCGAGGCATCATCAAGGCCGCGGCATTGATAGCTTGAAGAGAGCGCGGCTGCGAGACAACCGGATGATCCTCGGGGAAATATTGAAACAGGTGCTCCACCTGTTGAATTGGGCTGAAGGCCACTCCCAGATGCTGCACCCGCCTCGTCTCCGGATACAACAACAGGGGACAGACCGCGCCAATGGCGCACTGCCGATCAAAAGCATCGAGCAGAGGTTCAAGCCAATTGAATTCAACCGTTATGTCATTATTGAGAAAAAAAACATATTCGGCCGAAATCAGCTTTGCACCGGCATTACACGCAGGTCCGAAATTCAAATTAGTTTCAAAGCGCTCATAATGGAACCTGTCTCCAAACAACCTCCCCCCGAGAACAGGACAAGCAGAAGGCGTCTCGTCGATGGAGCCATTATCAACTACGACAATTTCCAATTCGACACCGGCACAAGCTCCGGCAATAGACTCAAGACATTTTTCCGTAAAACTCCAAGCATTATAGACAGGAACAACGATTCCTACGCACGCACTAGACACGATACCCCCACCTACCGGCATCCAACAGGAGACTGGTCACACCCAAAAACCTGACTAAAAAATTACAACACATTACAATCAAGAGCCAAAACAACTGAATCAACTTCCATTGCATTACATTGACTGCAAATATTACCTCACAAAATACACACCATCGCCCGGTGCAAAGACTGAACCACACTCTCCTTCACCTTTAGACACAAGCCCTAGCCCAACCGGGCAGCGACAAGATTAATTCTTTTAATTTAACAAATTTGTTTTAATTACAGACACTTAAAGTTACATTTTTGTAAAATTAAAAATTTATTTTGATCTTTCTCTTTGCTATTCCACTCATTATTTTAATCGATATATCAGCTAAGCACTTCTAACCAATTGATTTTCTTATTTGTTCACAATTCAAAGAACACATAGGAACGCTTATTGCTCTACTCCTGCAAACAAATAGCGGCACCTCCCAGCCTCTGGACGTAGAACTCAACAACCCCACAGGAGAAGACGGATGAAAAGAAGAGAATTCCTTAAAAAGGCCGGAGTCGGTGCCACGGCGGCCGTAGCAGCCACAGCAGGCACCGTCGTCAATGCCCCCTTCGTACATGCCTCGCAGAAGTCCACCATTCGTTGGCGACTGCAGACCTACGCAGGCCCTGCCCTGGCGGAGCACGTCATCAAGCCCCAGATCGAAGCCTTCAACAAGGCTGCCAATAATGAAATGGTCATCGAACTGTACAATGCCGACCAGCTGATCCCCACCGGCGAGCTGTTCCGGGCTATGCAGCGCGGCACCATCGATGCGGTCCAGAGCGACGACGATTCCATCGCTGCACCCGTTGATGTCTCCATTTTCGCCGCCTACTTCCCCTTTGCCTCCCGTTATTCGCTGGATGTGCCCACCCTGTTCAACCACTACGGGCTCAAGGAAATTTGGGAAGAAGCCTACAGTGAAGTCGATGGCGTCAAGTGGCTTTCCGCTGGCTCCTGGGACCCCTGCAACTTTGCCACGCGCGAACCCATCCGTAGCGTCAAGGACTTGAAAGGCAAGCGAGTCTTCACCTTCCCCACCGGCGGACGCTTCCTGAAGCGTTTCGGCGTTGTCCCCGTCACCCTGCCTTGGGAAGATGTTGAAGTCGCACTGCAAACCGGCGAACTCGATGGCATTGCCTGGTCCGGCATCACCGAAGACTACACAGTGGGCTGGGCCGATGTGACCAAGTACTACCTGACCAATAACATCTCCGGCGCTTGGGCTGGCTCCTATTTTGCCAACTCCGACAAATGGGAGGCCCTGCCTGAGCATCTGAAAACCCTATTCAAGCTTTCCATGGACAGCTCTCACTACTACCGCTTGCACTGGTACTGGTGGGGAGAGGCTTACTACCGCACTCACGGCGGCAAGCTGGAACTGACCACCATCCCCGAAGAAGAATGGTCCATCGTCGAAAACGAGGCCATGAAATACTGGGACGAATTGGCTGCCAAGAGTCCCAGAAGCGCAAAGATCGTCAAGATACTCAAGGAATACACAGAAACCATGAAGAAGGCTGGCAAGCCTTACCGCTACTAGCCCACTGATATCGGGTGGCAAAAACGCGCGCCCATTGACCTGAACGCATGGCCTCTCCCGGGCCGGATCGCCGACCGGGAGAGGCCTTTTCTGTTCAGAAGCCGGGCGCGACGGCACGGCTGAAACCCACAGCGTCAACCGTAACCCAACCCCAGTGCCGCCCTCGGTGGCGCTGCCTCCCAAGCCACACAAGGAAGAGAAAAGCCTTGCCAAATGCAATCAAAACCTACGTGCGATACGTCGACAAGATTAATCTCTATGTCGGCACAGCCACGATGTACCTCGTATTCGTGATGATGGGGATTCTGCTGTTCTCATCCATATCAAGAACCGTCTTTGACACCCCGCACATCTGGGCTGTGGAACTGTCCCAATTCACCATGGCTGCCTATTACCTTCTGGGAGGTGGGTTCTCCATGATTCTGCGGGCGCACGTACGCATGGACGTGCTCTACAGCACATGGAAGCCCAAAACTCAGGCAACCATGGATGCCATCACCTCGTTTTTCCTGCTCTTCTACCTTGGCACGCTGCTCTACGGCGGCATTTCAAGCACGGCCTATTCCCTGGAATACGGCCAGCGTAACTACTCCGCCTGGAACCCACCCATGTCGCCCATCAAGATTATCATGTGCATCGGCATCCTGCTGATGCTGCTGCAGTCCCTCTCCAACTTCTTCAAGGATCTGGCCAAGGCCAAAGGAGAGGAACTGTAATGAGCTATGAAATGATCGGTCTTTTGATGTTCACCTCGCTGATGATCATGCTTCTTACAGGCCAGCGCGTCTTCGGAGCCGTCGGTTTCGTGGCCGCAGCGGCCTCCCTGGCCCTGTGGGGCAACGGCGGCGCTGAGATGCCGTTCAATGCCAGCATCGTCCTGCTCAACTGGTACCCGATGCTGACCCTGCCCCTGTTCATCTTCATGGGCTATATGCTCTCGGAATCCGGCATTGCCAACGACCTGTACAAGATGTTCCACGTCTTCATGGGACCGCTCCATGGTGGGCTGGCCATCGGCACCATTGTCCTGATGGTCGCCATCTCGGCCATGAACGGACTGTCCGTGGCAGGCATGGCCATCGGCAGCAGCATCGCTCTGCCGGAGATGCTCAAACGTGGATACGACAAGCGCATGGTCACAGGCGTTATTCAGGCGGGTAGCTCGCTGGGTATCATGGTTCCGCCCAGCATCGTGTTGGTGCTCTACGGCATGATCGCACGCCAGCCCGTGAGCCAGCTGTGGCTGGCCGGAGTCTTCCCGGGCCTGCTTCTGGCTGTCCTTTTCATTGGCTACATCGTGATCCGCTGCAAGCTGAACCCCGAGATGGGCCCCGTACTCCCCAAGGAAGAACGAGACATCCCCTCCTGGGAGAAGTTCAAGCTGCTCGGCGCCGGTGTTCTGCCTCTGGCCATTGTCTTCTCGGTGACCGGACTATTCATGATGGGTGTCACCAGCTTGGTGGAGAGCTCTGCTGTTGGCGCAGCCGCCGCCCTGCTTGCCGCAATTGTCAAAAAACGCCTTTCACGTGAGGTCATGGACAACACACTGCAGCAGACACTGGGCGTGAGCTGCATGTTCATGTGGATCATCCTGGCGGCCCTGGCCTACGGCGCGGTCTTCGATGGCCTGGGCGCGGTGCACGCCATCGAGAAGCTGTTCATCGAGGATTGGGGTCTGTCCCCCTGGGGTGTCTTGATCATGATGCAGGTCTCCTACATCGTGATGGGTATGTTCCTGGACGACACGGCCATGCTGGTCATCGTCGCCCCCCTGTACATTCCGCTGATCATCCACCTGGGCTTCAACCCCATCTGGTACGGCGTGCTGTATACCGTCACCTGCCAGATCGCGTACATGACGCCACCGTTTGGCTACAACCTGTTCCTGATGAAAGCCATGGCACCCAAGGAAATCACACTGGTGGACATCTACAGTTCCATCGTGCCATTTGTTATCCTAATGGTTATAGGTCTTGGCCTGATCATGGCCTTCCCGGAGATCGCCTTGTATCTGCCCAAGCTCTACTTCGGTAAATAGCAACCGGCACACAGGCATCACCGCGCTGAAAGCGCACTGGCAACAGGAATATCATCAACTATCCCGGGGGCGATGACTCGCCCCCGGATTCAACAAAAGAAATCCATCCATGAGCACTGCCCTGACAACGCCAAAGAAAAAAGCAAGGCCCCTCAAGGAACTCCTGGCCAAGGCCACGCCACTGCGCTCCGGCGATGTGCTGGCCGGAGTTGCGGCACAAACAGAGGAAGAGAGGGTCCGGGCACAGATCGAGCTAGCAGACGTCCCACTCACCAGATTTCTTGACGAATGCATCATCCCCTACGAGGGCGACGAGGTGACACGACTAATCATCGACGGTCACGACAAGGGCGCCTTTGCCCCCATAAGCGGCTTCACAGTGGGTGAACTGCGCGACTGGCTGCTGACCGACGCTGCAACACCCCAGGCCCTGACCGCCTTGGCTCCGGGCATCACCCCAGAAATGGCAGCCGCGACCTCCAAGCTGATGCGCATGCAGGACCTGATCCTCGTGGGCGCCAAATGTGAAGTCGTGACTCGTTTCAGGAACACCATCGGCCTGCCCGGCACCTTTTCCGTACGCCTGCAGCCCAACCACCCCACCGACGACATGAAAGGCATTGCGGCATCCACTCTTGACGGGCTGATGTATGGCTGCGGAGACGCTGTCATCGGCATCAACCCCGCCACCGACAATCTCGATAACATCACCAAGCTGCTCTGGATGCTGGATTCGGTGGTGCAGAAGCACGAAATCCCCACCCAAACCTGCGTCCTGACCCACGTGACAACAACCATGGAAGCCATTGAAAACGGCGCGCCTGTGGACCTTTGCTTCCAATCCATCGCTGGCACCGAGCAAGCCAACGCCAGCTTCGGCATCAACCTCAGCCTGCTCAAGGATGCCCATCAGGCCACCCTGTCCCTGAACCGTGGGACCGTGGGCAACAACTGCATGTATTTCGAAACAGGTCAGGGCAGCGCCCTGTCCGCCAACGCCAACCACGGCGTGGATCAGCAGACCATCGAGGCCAGAGCTTATGCCGTAGCGCGGGCCTTCGACCCGCTGCTGGTCAACACGGTTGTCGGCTTCATTGGCCCGGAATATCTGTACAATGGCAAACAAATCATGCGCGCCGGGCTGGAAGATCATTTCTGCGGCAAACTCATGGGTCTGCCCATGGGTGTAGACATCTGCTACACCAACCATGCCGAGGCCGACCAGGATGACATGGATGTTCTACTGACCCTGCTGGGAACAGCGGGTTGCAAATTTGTCATGGGGATTCCCGGCGCCGACGACATCATGCTCAACTACCAGTCGACCTCGTTCCACGACGCTGCGTATCTACGCAAATTGCTGAATCTGAAACCGGCTCCTGAATTCGCCACATGGCTTGAATCCGTTGGTGTTCATGACCGGGAAGGGCAACTCCTGCCCATTTTGAAATCCAACAACCTTCTAGGCCTGTCGGACGGTCTGAAATGAGCACCAGGAAAACACCTGCAACAACACAAAAGTCGACGGACAGCAGCCAATTCGTCACCGCCGATCCCTGGACCGAGCTGAAATGCTTCACCGATGCCCGCATCGGACTCGGACGCTGTGGAACAAGTTTGCCACTGTCCGAGAGCCTCTCCTTCAAGCTGGCTCATGCACAGGCCAGGGATGCCGTTCACCAACCCTTCAAAATTGACGAGTTGGCGCACGGACTCGAAATCGCAGGGATACGGCATCTGCGCCTAAATAGTGCTGTTGCAGACCGGGAGGAGTACCTGACTCGCCCGGACAAGGGCAGAAAACTCAGCACGGTCTCACGCGAATTTCTGGAGACGCAGGTCAAGGACTTCGACCTCTGCCTGGTCATCGCGGACGGTCTGTCTTCCCGCGCCATCCACGAAAACGCTCTCAGCTTTGCACGTGGCTTTCTGGGGCTGACCAAACATGCCGCCCTCAGCGTCGCACCGGTCTGTCTGGTGGAAAACGGGCGTGTGGCCGTGGCCGACGAAATCGCCAGCATCCTTCAGGCCGAGGTGGTCGTGATCCTGATTGGTGAACGCCCGGGCCTCAGCTCCCCCAACTCGCTGGGGGTCTACATGACCTATAACGCCAAGCCGGGCACCACTGACGAAGCTCGCAACTGCATCTCCAACGTCCGTGAAGGCGGCCTCTCCATCAAGGACGGCGTGCAAAAACTGGCTTACCTCATGGAAGAAGCCCTGCGCATCAAGACCTCGGGCGTGGCTCTGAAAGATAAAATGCCTGCAAATCATCTGCCCTTCGGCATTGCCCTGACAGCCCTGACCAAGTCCGAGGACGCCCCTGCCTAATCGCACCGGAATCGAAGTGTCCACACTTGGCACGAGCTAGGCGCATCATTATCGCCCCTTTCAAGGCCCCGCGCGGGGCCTTTTTTTCGCCAGTTCCCAATCGGTGCCTAGGGCACTTATCGCTGCCTTCTTGCCCAAATGAAACCAACCCCCTATACAATGGGACAAGAACCCCAACACGGAGGATACACGATGAACAATTTCACTTTTCATATCCCCACACAGGTGCATTTCGGCGTTGGCCAGATTGCTGCCCTTCCTGAAGCCCTCAAAGCCCACGGCGCCACACGCGTGCTGCTGGCCTATGGCGGCGGCTCCATCAAGAAGTACGGCGTCTACGACGAGGTGGTGCGGGAATTGAACAACGCGGGGCTGCCCTTTGCGGAGCTGACAGGCATTCAGCCCAATCCGCGAGTGGAGAGCGTGCGCGAAGGGATCACCATGATCCGCGACCAGAATCTGGACTTCATCCTGGCTGTGGGCGGTGGATCGGTCATTGACTGCTGCAAGGCCATTGCCGCTGGTGCCCCATACTTGGACGGGGACGTCATGGACCTGCTCACGGGCAAGGCCATGGCTCAAACCACCGTCCCACTGGGTACGGTGCTGACCCTGGCTGCGACCGGATCAGAGCTGAACAACGGAGCGGTCATCACTGCTGGCGAGGACCACAAGAAACTCGTACTTTTCCATCCCGGACTCTTCCCGCGTTTCTCCATTCTGGACCCGGCTTACACCGCAACCCTCCCCCCCAAGCAGACTGCCGCGGGCGCTGCAGACATCCTGTGTCACCTGATGGAGCAGTACTTCAATCCCGCTCCGGGGACACAAGTGCAGGACCGCATGAATGAAGGCCTGATGCGCGTGGTGTTGGACAACGCCGAAACTGCGCTGGCTGAACCGGACAACCTTGAGGCACGCGCCAACCTGCTCTGGGCCAGTTCCATGGCTTTGGCAGGGCTGCAACTGATGTTGGGCAAGCCCATGGCCGGCTTTCCCATCCACTTCCTGGGGCACGAACTGTCCAGCCTGAACGACATGACCCACGGAGTTTCACTGGCCCTGTTGACCCCGGCCTGGATGCGCCTTGTCATGCGAGAAAACCCAGAAAATATCGCCCCGCTAGCCGCCTTTGCACGCAACGTCATGGACGTGACCGAATCCGATGACATGACTGCCGCACAGCAGGGCATCAAGCGTCTGGAAGACTGGTACAAGCGCATCAACATGCCCGCCAATCTGCGCGAAGCGGGCGTCCCCGAGGATAAACTCCGCTATCTGGCCGACAAAGTCATGGAAGGGCGCCAACCCTTTGGCCCGCTGACGCCCATTGATGCGAACCGTGCAGAGGTCATCTTCCGGGAGGCCTTCTAGGCCGCACAACCCGACAGCACGCATTCACTCATGGCGGCGAAGCATCTCATGCTTCGCCGCCATGTTCTTTCCATCACAAGACTCCTTTCTCCACTTTTTCTTTTTTCCTGCTCGGCGTATGCTGCTCGAAACTTTGATCTAACCCCAACGGGAAGAACGATATGAATATCGGTGAGTACACGTTCGAGGAGTTCAAGGAAAAAGCTCGCGAGTTCCATGGCTATCCGGCACCGGGACTGCTCATTGGCGGCTACATGGTAGAGGAAGCCAAGAAACGCCTGCCCAAGGACACACTGTTCGAGGCTATGGTGGAATCCGGCAAATGCCTGCCCGACGCCGTACAACTGCTGACATTATGTTCTGTGGGCAACAACTGGATGAAGGTCCTGAACCTGGGCCGCTATGCCGTATCGCTCTACGACAAATTTACGGGCGAGGGCTTTCGGGTGGCCGTGGATGCCAAGAAACTGGAGAATTGGCCCGAAATCCGCTCCTGGTTCCTGAAGCTGAAGCCCAAGGCCGAGCAGGACACCGAAAAACTGTTTGCGGAGATCGAAACCGCCGGCCCGTCCATCTGCTCCATCCAGCCCATCGTCATCGACAAGCGCTGGCTGGGACATGCCCACATGGGCGGTGTCCATGTCTGTCCGTCCTGCGGCGAGCCCTATCCCGGCAAGGACGGCGCCATCTGCCGAGGCTGCCAGGGTGAAGCGCCCTATCAGCTTACGGATGCCGCCATTCCCGAGCTTCCGTCACAGAGTGCTCCAGAGCTAGAAGCTGTCGCCGTTGAAGACGCCGTGGGCGGCAAGGCCCTGCACGACATGACCGAAATCAAGCCCGGCGAGACCAAGGAACCGGCCTTCAAGGCCGGGCAAGCCCTGACTGCAGGAGACGTCTGTCGCCTGCAGCAGATGGGCAAACACCATGTCTATGTGGAAGGGGAACACCCCGGCGACGAATGGGTGCATGAAAACGATGCGGTGGAGGCTTTTGCCAAGCGTATCGCCGGTGACGGCATCGCCTATGACCTCCCGGCCTCGGAAGGCAAGATCAATTTCCGCGCGGAGCATGGTGGGCTATTGTCCATTGATCTGGAAGCACTGACGCGTTTCAACATGGCGCCCGACGTGATGTGCGCCACCCGCCAGGGCGACCTGCTTGTCGAGGCAGGCAAAGACGTAGCGGGCAGCCGCGCCATCCCCCTCTATATCTCGCGCGACAACTACAGCCGCGCTCTTGCCGCACTGGGCGACGAGCCACTGCTCTCGGTGCTGCCCCTGCGCAAGGCAAAAGTTGGTATTCTGGTCACGGGAACCGAGGTCTTCCAGGGGTTGATCGAAGACAAATTCGCACCCATCATCACCAGCAAAATCGAGAAACTTGGCAGCGAGGTCCGAGGCAGCCTGCTCGTACCTGATGACCGGGAGAAGATCGCCGACGGTGTCCGACAACTGATCGTCCAGGGCGCAGACCTCATCGTGACTACAGCGGGCATGAGCGTGGACCCCGACGATGTCACCCGCCACGCCCTGGCTGACGCAGGAATGGCTGCCGACGCGCTCTACGGCATGCCGGTATTGCCCGGAACCATGACCCTCATCGGCCACATCGGCCCGGTGCAGGTGCTGGGCGTCCCGGCCTGTGCCCTGTTCTACAAGACTACCGGATTCGACCTGATCCTGCCGCGCCTGCTGGCGGGCAAGCGCATCACGCGCGCGGATCTGGCTCGCCTGGGCGAGGGTGGCTTCTGCCTGCAGTGCAAGGCCTGCACCTTCCCCAAGTGCCCCTTTGGCAAGTAAGCCCAACGTAGTCGGGCTACCGCTGGCGCGAATGATGAAAGTGCATCAGGAACGGTGAACCATTCAAGCGAAGAAGGACGTTATGGGCGCGGAGGAGAACCTGCATGATAGAAGGACTCAGTCATATCACGTTCATCGTGCGCGATCTTGAGCGGACGTCCAGATTCCTGACGACCGTATTCGACGCCGAGCAGGTTTACGCCAGTGGAGAGGAACTCCACTCCATCGCGCCGGAACGTTTTTTCATGGTCGGTGGTGTCTGGATAGCGATCATGGAGGGAGAACCTCTGCCTGAGCCTTCCTACAACCATGTCGCGTTCAAGGTTTCTGAAAATCTCCTGGAGACATACGCGCAACGAGTTCGTGGCATGGGACTTGAGGTTCATGCCGGTCGCCAGAGGATTCCGGGCGAAGCTCAGTCGCTGTACTTCCATGATTATGACGACCATCTCTTTGAGCTGCATACCGGAACTCTGGACCAACGGCTGAAGGCCTACAAATAATATTCATATCTTTAATTTCTGCCGCGGTGAGGAGTGGCTTTTGCACCCGCATGCACTCAAAAAGCATATACAAGGCCCGACAAACGCTACCCGAGCTAGACAAAAGCACATATTCCCAACAAAAAAGTACAACCATTGTTGGATCTCCTTTTATTATTCCTACGGCCGATGAGGACTCCGACTTGACTCAACCACCTTCCTGATTATATCCATTCAGACCCGCAACCGTTCGTTTGACGGAAAAAACAGCGGGCAGACCGTCATTGATGGAGGATTCATGGCCAAGGAAGAAGCAATTGAAGTTCAGGGCACAGTCGAAGAAGCGCTGCCTAACGCGACGTTCCGAGTCAAACTTGAGAACGATCACGAAGTGTTGGCACACATTTCCGGCAAGATGCGCAAGTTCCGCATCCGTGTGCTGCCCGGCGACAAGGTCACAGTGGAGCTTTCTCCCTACGACCTGACCCGTGGCCGCATCACCTACCGCCCGCGCTAATTAGCAACGACGCTTTCGATACATTTTTCAGGCTGCTAGCTGTTGATGAAGTCCTCATTCCAGACTGTTCAAGAATAGTGGGATGGGGGACGCAAAAAAGTTCAAGCTCGCCACGTATACGACATACGAAAGAGTTTGAACTTTTTGCAGCAACACAGCAGATGACTGTTCTTGGACAGTCAAAAGTGCAGCTTTGATGTGTTCGCAATACAAAAGCGCGCTCTGGATACACCAGAGCGCGCTTTGTTTGTTGATTCATTTCAAACTAGCCTACTGAAGGCTATCCAACCAGTCCGTCAAATCCATAATCTGACGATCCACTGATTCCGGACCGGTTCCACCAGGGGCCTCGCGGCGGGCCACGGCGGTTTCGTACTGAAGCGTCTCCATCACATCCTCTTCGATCAACTCCGAGAATGATCTGAGTTCGTCCAGAGTCAAATCCTCCAGCCCCTTGCCTGCGCGCTCGGCATAGCCTACGGCTGCGCCGGAGACATGGTGCGCGTCGCGGAACGGCAAGCCCTTGCCTACCAGATAGTCCGCCAGTTCGGTGGCATTCAGAAAGCCCTTGGACAGAGCCTCTCGCATGGGGTCCTCGTTGAAGCCCATCTCTTCCAGCATATCAG
This sequence comes from Desulfovibrio ferrophilus, assembly GCF_003966735.1. Classification (NCBI taxonomy): domain Bacteria; kingdom Pseudomonadati; phylum Thermodesulfobacteriota; class Desulfovibrionia; order Desulfovibrionales; family Desulfovibrionaceae; genus Desulfovibrio; species Desulfovibrio ferrophilus. Next base: position 280,430 of record NZ_AP017378.1, on the reverse strand, counting down.
CCATGATGGACAACGAAGCGCGCACAGTCCGATCGGCATCAAAGAAAGGTTCCTTGTCTTCCTGCATGTCGCGGTTGTAGGCCAGCGGCAGTCCCTTGATCAAAGTCATCAGAGTGGTCAGGGCACCATAGACCCGCCCGGTCTTGCCGCGCATCAGTTCGGCCACGTCCGGGTTCTTCTTTTGCGGCATGATGGACGACCCGGTGGCAAAAGCATCGGGCAGATCCAGAAAACCAAAGGCAGGGTTGGCCCAAATGACGAACTCCTCGCACAGGCGAGAGAGATGGGCCATGGTCAACGAAGCGGTAAACACGGCCTCGATGGCGAAATCACGGTCGGACACGGCATCCAGCGAATTGGCAAAGGCACCGTTCATGCCCAGTTCCTCAGCCACGAAGGCCGGGTCCAGAGGATAGGTGGTGCCTGCCAGAGCTGCTGCTCCCAAAGGAGAGATGCGCGTGCGTCCGATACAACCCTCTACTCGCTGATGGTCACGCTTGAACATCTGAGCATAGGCCAGAAGATGATGAGCCAGAGACACGGGCTGTGCAGGTTGAAAATGCGTGCAGCCAGGCAGCAGCACCTCGCGATTATCATCGGCCTTGTCAGCCAGAACGGAAACCAGCGTTGCCAGCAGATCCTTCCACTCGTCCAGACGACGCGCCACGTATAGCCTGAAATCCAGGCAGACCTGATCATTACGCGAACGACCAGTGTGCAGCTTGCCGCCCAAGGGGCCGATCAGCTCGGTCAGGCGCGACTCGATGTTCATGTGCACGTCTTCCAGCTCGCGCTTCCAGACGAACTCGCCGGCCTCGATCTCGTCACGCACACGGCCAAGGCCCTGGACGATTTCTTCGGCTTCATCGGACGTGAGGATACCCTGGCGTGCCAACATGCGAGCGTGCGCCATGGACCCCTGGATATCCTCTTCGTACAGGACCCGATCGTAACTCTGGGATTCGGTATATTCTTCCACCGAGGCAGCAGTGCCCTCGGAGAAACGTCCGCCCCACATCTTCTTGTCGGCCATTTATTCTCCCTTGGTGCCGTAGCCGCGCAACCTGAGACCCTGCAGGGTGATAAACCCGGCGGCGTCGGCCTGATTGTAGACCTGATCCGTCTCAAAGGTCGCCAGTTCCTCACGATACAGCGAATATGGGGACTTGCGGCCCAGCGGAATGGCCTGCCCCTTGTAGAGCTTCAGGCGCACGGAGCCGGTAACGCGTTTCTGGGTGTCGTCCACCAGAGCCTGCAAGGCCACACGCTCGGGGGCAAACCAGAATCCGTTATAGACCATTTCGGAATAGCGAACGATCAAGCTGTCGCGCAGATGCATGACCTCGCGGTCCATGGTGATGCCTTCCAGATCACGCCGGGCCGAGAACAACACGGTTCCACCCGGGGTTTCGTACACGCCACGGGACTTCATGCCCACGAAGCGGTTTTCCACCATGTCCACACGGCCGATGCCGTGGCGTCCGCCCAGCTCGTTCAGTTTGATCATGATGGCAGCGGGGCTCATGCGCTCGTTGTTCACTGCAACAGGATCACCCTGCTCGAAATCGATGGTAATGATCTCGCCCTCGTCGGGGGCCTGCTCCACCGGCACACACATGGCGTAGGAAAATTCGCCGGGCTCGTTCCAGGGATCTTCCAACTCGCCGCCTTCGAAACTGCAATGTAGCAGGTTGCGGTCACAGCTGTAAGGCTTGGAATGCGAAACAGGGGCGTCGATGCCATTGGCTGCGGCGTACTCCAGGCAATCGGTGCGGGAGGTCAGATCCCATTCACGCCAGGGGGCGATAGTCTTCAGGCTGGGGTCAAGGGCCGCAGCGGCCAGTTCGAAACGCACCTGATCATTCCCCTTGCCGGTGGCGCCGTGGGCGATGGCCTGGCAACCTTCGGCATGGGCAATATCCACCAGACGCTTGGAGATCAGCGGGCGGGCTATGGAGGTTCCCAGCAGGTAACGGCCCTCGTACAGGGCTCCGGCACGCATCATGGGGAAAATGAAATCCCGGGCGAATTCTTCCTGCAGATCCTCGACATAGGCCTTGATCGCTCCGGTCTTGAGAGCCTTTTCCTCGATGCCGTTCAGCTCCTCGCCCTGGCCGAGGTCGGCAGTCAGAGTCACGACCTCGCAGTTGTAGGTGTTCTTGATCCAGGTCAGGATGACGGAGGTATCCAGGCCACCGGAGTAAGCCAGGACGACTTTTTTGATATCACTCATTACAAACCTCTAAATATTGAATGGTCTCCCGGCCACCCGGGGTGTTTTTTGATGTTGGCTCAACGCCATAAATCTACCAGCGTTTCGGACCCTTATTCAGGCCGTTCAATATGTGCTGGTGCGCGGCGCAAGGGAAATTCAAGACCGTCGCGCATATTCCAACAATTTATTACTCGCTGAAAATCCATTCCATGATGGCCTTCTGCATGTGCAGACGATTTTCCGCCTGATCGAAGACGATGGAACGTTCGCTCTCAAAGACCTCTTCAGAAATTTCCTCACCGCGATGGGCGGGCAGGCAGTGCATGACCTTCACTTCAGAGTCGGCAACAGCCAGCATATCATCATCGATCATGAAGCCAGCAAAGGCAGCCTCGCGCTGCTTCTGCTCCTCTTCCTGTCCCATGGACGCCCAGACATCGGTATTGACGTAATGCGCCCCTTCACAGGCCTCCTCAGGCGTGCGAACCAGAGTCACACGTGCACCCTCGGCCTTGGCGTGAGCCATCAGATTGGGATCGGGGTCATAGCCTTCGGGACAGGCCAGAACCAACTCGTACCCGAACAGGATCGCTGCATTGATGAACGAATGAGCCATATTGTTGCCGTCACCAACCCAGGCAACCTTGAGATTCGCCAGATCGGGAGTGCGTTCGTACATGGTCAGCATATCGCTCATCACCTGACAGGGATGATACATGTCCGTCAGGGCATTGATCACCGGGACCGAGGCATAATGCGACAGCTCGTCCACGATCTCCTGACCAAAGGTCCGCACCACCATTCCCGCGCAGTAGCGCGACAACACGCGCGAGGTGTCGGACAGGGGCTCGCTTCGGCCCAGCTGAGATTCCGCAGGGGTCATGAGCAGCGAGTTGCCGCCCAGATGATTGATGCCGACTTCGAAGGACACGCGGGTTCGCGTGGAAGCTTTCTCGAAAATCAGGGCAACGGTCTTGCCGGCCAGCAGATCACTATGAAAATCACACTCTTTCATCTCCTTGGCGCGTTTGACCAAGGCATGAGCGGTGTCTTTATCCAGATCCAGAATACTCAGAAAATGTCTGGGCATGGGAATGATCCCCTTGTTGTCGTTCAATTTGCCCCCTTCCAGCGGAGGAAAAACGAATAGTTAACCCCGAAGCACAAGGGTTGTAAAGATAATAGATGAGTGGAAAACGGGAGTAAAGACGCGAGTTCAGCGTACGCCTTGGGCATTGAGAAATGGCCCCAGAGGTTTGTCTGTGCCATTGATGTGATTCACCAGCCACTCGCGCAAAAATTTCAAGACCTCTACGGGACGATTTTCGTCATCATCGGGGGCAAAAGCCAAAGACATGGTCTTGTCGATAAACGCTTCATGCTCAGCCACATGGCTATCGAATTCCGGGTAGCCATAGCGGTTCATCAGGCCTTCTTCGGCATTGAAATGAGTACGGGCGTAACCGATCATCTCATCAACCAGAAGGGTCAACTGAGATGTGCCTCGCCTCATTTCAATGGCCTTTTCCAGGCCGTTGATCATGTCGATGAGTTTCTTGTGCTGTGAATCTATTTTTTCCACGTTCACGGCCAGGCCGTCGAACCAGTAGACAGGCATTCATATCTCCTTGTGTTCCCGGAACGAAGAGAAAACAACAAGAGACAGGATGAGTCAAATCACAAATTAGCGACAGAGGCCCGAAAACAGCCGGAATCAACCGATGATGGCATCCACTGCGGCCTCGGTCAGTTCGTCCATCTCCGGGCTGTGATCCATCCCCGCCAGATGCAGAAAGGAGTGAGCCATGAGCCGGGCCATGTGCTCCAAAGGAGGCTGGCCGTACAAATCACATTCCCGGGCCAGAGTGTCCACGGAGATGACCACCTCGCCCAGGTACTCCGGACGCTCGGAGTCTTCGTCATTGAAGGCCAGACCATTGGTCGGCCCGGTGCGGCCCAGAGTGGCCTGATGCAGGCGGGCCATCTCCCGATCATCGGTCAGGGTCAACTCCAACTCGGCATCATCCATGCCCAAAGCTTCCAGAACGCGAACAGCCAGAGCATGGGCCTCACTCTTCCCCACAATCATGGAGGGATTCAAGCCTGGTCGAACCGCCATGGAGATGACACTCATCGGTTGCCTCTGGTCTTGGAGAATTTCAGAACGTTAGCGCCATCACGGGCATCACGATGCGAGGTCTGCCCCGTGGGGTCCTGCTCGGGGTTATGACCACTGCGCCCCCCCTTGTCCTTAGCAGAGGAGACATCCTTCTCTTCGTTGGACTCGCCATCCGCAGACTTGGCAAGGCCAGAGACATGCGCTTCACGGACACCGGCACGCTGCACGTTCTTATCGACAGGAGTTTCGGTAGTTCTGGCATCCTGGTTTTCACCATTCTTCCCGGCGGGCCTATCGTCGGAATCCGCACTTTTATCCTTGTCTGCGCTGGGATATTCGATGCGTTGATGGAAGATACCCGTCAGAATGCGATGGAAGACCTCGGAGATCTCATGCATGTCCTTGAGGGTCAGCTCGGATTCATCCAACTGCCCGTCGGTAAAGATCTTCTTGATGATGGTCTCGATATGTCCCTTGATGCGGCTGGGCGTCGGCTCCACCAATGTCCGGCTGGAGGCCTCGATGGCATCCGCCAGAAGCAGCAGTCCGGCTTCCTTGGTTTGAGGCCGGGGGCCGGGATAACGAAATTCTTCTTCGCGCGGCGGCTCCTCACCCTTGGCCTCGGCTTGCTCCGTGGCCCGGTGGTAGAAATAGGAGATAAGCATTGTGCCGTGATGCTGCTGAATGAGGTCCTCGATCTCCTGCCCCAGCTTGTGCTCGCGGGCCATCTCCACGCCTTTCTTCACGTGACTGGTCAAAATCAGGGCACTCATGGAAGGCGCAAGCTTATCGTGCTTGTTCTCACCCCCCATCTGATTTTCAATAAAGTACAGGGGCTTGGAGAGCTTCCCTACGTCATGATACAGGGCCGCGACCTTGGCCAGCAACGAATTGGCTCCAATGGCACGTGCACCGGCCTCCACCATATTGGAGAGGATGATGGAGTGGTGGTACGTGCCCGGTGCGGTGACCATCAGTTCCTGCATCAGCGGCTGTTCCAGACTCATCAACTCCATCAGTCTGAAGCGAGACGTATAGCCCAGCAAGAGCTCCACGATTGGCGCCAGAGACAGGACAAGAATCAGGGAGACGACACCACCAGCCAGGACATATGCCCCACCTGCCAGGGCGTGGTTAAGCCCCTTGTAATCCATGAAGCTCACACCAATCCAAGCCAGTGAAAGTCCGGCAAGAAGAGGCAACACGCTGGCCAGGAGTTCACTACGAGTCTCGGCGCGCTTGACCACAAAGATCTGCAACAGCCCGCCCACGAAATAGAACGAGAACAGGGCCAGGTCACCGCCAGGCATCTGGGTGCATAAAAAAGCCACGATGATCAGGGAAAAAATGCTTACAGCATAAGGAAGGAACAACGCGAGAACACCCGCAGCAGCCGGAACAGGCAAGCTATAGGCCACAATATCACTGGCCAATCTGCCTCCCAAAGGATGCGCCGTCAGGGACAAAAACTTTGCCAGCCCACCAAACAACAGGAGCACCATGGACAGCAACACATAATCCTTGGCACCCAGCGCCTGGCACAACCCGGCGCGCTGACACAGGGCCAGCCCAAGTCCCAGCAGGATGCTGATCATGAAGATGCCCACTGCACGCTGTACCGTATAGGCCTGCGGTGTGGCATTGAACATGGCCTGAAGCTTCAACTGCTGTTGCGTGGTCACGGCCTCGCCCTGACGGACCACGATCTGCCCTTCGCGCAACGGAATGTAGACCTGAGTCACGGCCTCCATGGCGCGCATCACCCGGGCTGAAGTCTCCGCTGGCGACGGAGCAAGGCTTGGCTGGACCAAGGGTCCCACCAACGCCCAGGTGGCTTTGCGTATGACCAAAGGTTTTTTGAGCTCACGCTTCATATACAGAGCCAGATCACTGCGCAGGCTCCGGATATCGGCCACAGCCCCCAGATCAGTGCGCAGGATCTCAGACTCCTGAACCAGATCGCGCATCACGAATCCGGATTTCAGATCATCCAGAGCAACGGCACTCTCCACGACCCCAGCCTGAAGATAATCATGCATCCACGGCAGAACCCGAGCCAACACGAGGTTTTGAAAATCCTCCCGCTGCCAGATGGCAACGGTGGATTTGCTGATTTCCGCGTTGAGATCCTCGGCCACTTGCCAGCGCACATCCTCCATGGTCTCCGTCGTGGCTGAATTCACAGCCAAAAACGCGGCGCGAACCCCCTGCTCCAGTTCAGCAAAGGGCTCCATATCCAGATCAAAAACAGAGGGTTGGGCCTCAGCCGCCTGCTGGCGTTTGAGTCGGGTGGCGTCCACATCCTCCACCAGGAGATCACGCTGAGCGGTCACATCCTGTTCGGCGATGTCACCCGCCAGATACAGCGGTGGACCAGAGCTGAATTTCACCCCTGCCAGTGCGGACAGCAGGAGCAACGTAAACAGGAACAAGCCCACTCCCGATGCCACTGTACGCGGCACGGAGGCAGGCTCGGAACGATTCGGGCGGTTGCCTTTCTTCTTAGTTCTTGGTTTTTTCGTAGCGCTCATAAGCCATGACTATCCTTCCAACGAGAGGATGACGAATCACGTCGCCCTCGTGGAATTTGATGAAGGAAATCCCTTCGACTCCCCCAAGGCAACTGGCGGCCTGGACCAGGCCCGAAGACGATTTGCCGGGAAGATCGATCTGCGTGACATCGCCCGTAACAACGGCCTTGGCTCCGAAGCCCAGGCGGGTCAAAAACATCTTCATCTGTTCAGGCGTCGTATTCTGCGCCTCATCCAGGATGATAAAGGCGTCATTCAAAGTGCGTCCGCGCATGAAAGCCAGGGGCGCAATCTCGATGATATTGGTATCCAGCATCTCCTGGACCTTTGCAAAGTCCAGCATATCATGCAGGGCGTCGTACAAAGGGCGCAGGTAAGGGTTGATCTTCTCTGCCAGATCACCGGGCAAAAAACCCAATCGCTCTCCGGCCTCCACAGCCGGGCGGGTCAGCACAATACGTTTGACCTTACGCGCCAACAGGCTGGATACGGCCATGGCCACGGCCAGATAGGTTTTCCCCGTTCCTGCCGGACCGATGCCGAAAGTCAGGTCGCTCTCGCGAATGGCCTGCAGGTAGTCGCGCTGTCCCAAAGTCTTGGGGCTGATCTGCTTCTTGGGGGAGACAACAAAAATTTCATCACGAAAAACATCTTTGATCTGGGCACCAGGGTCGGTGTTCAAAATTCCCAAAGCGTGATCCACATCTCGCGACGACACGGCATGTCCGGCTTTGACATGGGCATACAGCTGAACCAGCGCGTTAGCAGCCTGATTCAGGTCATCCTCATTCTCGCCTTTCATGAACACCTTGTTGCCGCGCGACTGAACATGCACCCCTGTGCCTTTGGCCACAGCAGCAAGATTGGCTTCTTGCGGGCCGAACAACTCGCGCACCAACTCATAGTCTTCAAACTCGAGAGAGCGTTCCTGACAACTCGTCTTCACCATGCAGTTTCCATCCGCCTTTACCGTTCGATGTGAACCATTATATAGTCATCATTGAGGCATTCGTCCAATCGTGCCGGGGAATCAGGGCCTGAGCCACCATTACTTTCCCCGCTCTCGCGGTGTACGCGGGACAGCCACACCATGCAAGCGAGGATACCATGGATTTCAAATTGTTCCTGACCACCTTTGCAACCCTGTTTCTGGCCGAACTCGGCGACAAGACTCAACTGGCCTGCATCATGATGACCGCCAAGACCCAAAAGCCCTGGACCGTGTTCATAGGCTCATCCCTGGCCCTGGTCACCGTGAGTTTTCTGGGCGTGATGTTCGCATCCCTCATCTGCGACAAAATCCCGGCCGATCTGGTCAAAAAGATCGCCGCCGCAGGATTCATGGTCATTGGCGGCTTGATGTTCTTCGACAAACTATAAACAGCTGAAAAGTGAACGTCTGCGGCGTTGCTGCGACTTTCTCAACCCTTGGCTTACGGAAGAGCAAGCGTCAGCTTTGAGAGAGTTTTGCACCTGACATCCACTCTCTTTTACGCTGTTTAGGCGACGATATTACGTTCATTTGCACGCTTTTGAACGGCTTACTCAAAGCAAGGCCAAATGCAACCAACCATAATGGTTACCCATCTATAGCGGCCTGCATCAGCCATAAGAAATCTTTCCCACGCAACCGCAGTGGTTGATTTTTAAGAATCAATCCACACCAAGGCGCTTTTCCAATTCAGGGTCCAGACTCACGCTCAAGGCCGCCACTTCCAAATCCACAGTCACCTTGCCGGGCCCAGCACCTTTGACGGCATGAACGTGCTTGACCTGGGCGCAGATCACCTCGGCACGGGCATTACCCGCCGCGAAACTCCGAAGTCCGGCGAGAGTCGCGGCCTGCTCCAGGCTACGCTGCGGGACATCCTGGTCCGGATAGTCCCGCCTCAGCACAACGTGTGACCCCGCACCACCTCGGGCATGAAACCAAAGATCGAAGGGACTGGCCACCTTGCGCACCAGATCATGATTGGCTTGGGCATTCTTGCCCCGGTACACGGCAAAGCCGTCCTCGGTTCGAAACGCGGACAACCCTTTGCGTACCGTGGGCGGAACCTGCCGCACCTTGCTCCGCTGCTCGCCCCGTTCCAGCCGCTCCATGATCTCGTCGGGCAGCCGTCCCTGCTCCAGTTCAGCCTGACGACGTAGAAGCTCCCTGCGTCTGATCTTCACAAATTCGAGGCCCCGTCGCCCCTTGGCTGCCAGCTTGAAAAAACGTTCCATGTTTTCGGCCACGGTCAAGCGCCTGTCCAGTTCCAAACACAACGGTTCGCCGTCGGGCCCCGGCACTTCCACTTCTTTAAGCTTCTCATGCTTGTCCAACCGATACAGCTCGCCACGCAGGGCTTCGCCATACCGCGACAGGGCAACCATCCCCTCCAGACGTTCCTGATCCCTATCCACAGAAGCCAGCGACCGTTTCATCCTCCGGCGTTCGACCTTCAAAGCACTCCGTTCACCGGCCTCGGCCAAATCCCGCAAATGCGGAAAGAGTTCCCCTCTCCCCAGTTCATCTGCCGCCTCAAGGGCACTTGCGTAGACACTCTCGCTACGGGAATCGCGCAGAGTCTCGGGCAAACGCCATGGCAACAACTGTGGCCCACCCGCGCCCTGATACAGGAAGAATTGCGAACAACCTCCCCGACGCACAGCATCAAGCACGGCCTGTCCCCGCCCCTCAGCCATGGTACTCAACAACCGCCGTAGCGGTGGAGTCAGCTGCGGGTAACTGAGCCAGGCGTCTTCATCTGCCAAGGCCCTGAACTCGGGCCACGGCGGTTCGTCGCCAAATCCAGCAGGCAGCTGATCTACCAGGGCTGGAGCTCCCTGTGGAGACAGCATCAGCCAGTTTCCTTCACCCGGAGACAAGGCAAAGGCCACGGCCCGCGCTGTCCAATCCACGCAAGCATCGAGCAGGCGACGATTTACAAGTCGCTTCCTGAACCACATGCATTGTGCCGAGGGGCTGGCCGGATTTGCCGGTTTTTCCGATGTCAGAAACAGGAGTCCCTGGCGCTGACTTGCGCGCAGGAGCAAAAACGAAGCGCCCCCATGTGTCCCGACCTTGAAGGTCCAGACATCGGGGGCGGGATTGTATATTTTGTCGACGCGAGAGCCCGACAATTCTCGGACCAGATCGCGCGCCAGACAGCGGAAGAAGTTGGCTTCCATGATGGCAGTCTACAGGCGGGGTTTAGTCGCCGCGGACCTTTTCCTCTTCTTCCTGACGGCTCTTGCATTCAATGCATAGCGTAGTCACCGGGCGGGCCTTTAGACGTTCCACGCTGATGTCATCGCCGCATTCTTCACAATAGCCAAATGAGCCATCGTCAATACGACGCTGTGCAGCCTGAATCTTCTTGATCAGCTTGCGCTCGCGGTCGCGAAGTCGCAGGGTAAAAGAGCGGTCGGACTCCGCAGTGGCCCGGTCAGCCGGGTCTGCGTAGACCTCACGCGTCTCGGTCATGTCCTCGATGGTCTCCTCGCCCTTGCGCAGAATATCATCAAGTTCCTGAGTCAGATACTTCCGAAAGAATTCGAGATCCTTGGCTTCCATATGTATCCCTCCGTTCAAGAGGCTCAACGGTCGATTGCCCAACCATCAAAACCGATATCAAGAGCGACGTTTTAATTCATAACGCCTTGAAAAGTAAAGTCCTGCGTATTAGTTTCATGTTTCTGCGATGTTTCCCTGTTTTTTCGGGCATTCCGACAGATTGCCCTGGGTGAACCCCCGCATCGCGTAACTATCAACCGCCGGAATGCTCAATGCCACAATCGCCAAAGCATACCACCCAACATCGCATACTGAAAGATATTCTCGCTGACCTGCAAAACGCGGAGGCTCCAATCACCAAAATATCCATTGGTTCGCATATGGTCGCCGTGAGCTGTGGCGACCAAACCGGACTGGCCTCATGCCAGGGATCACATGGTCTTGGCGACTTGAGTCAGCCAGACTTGAGTGAGTTGCCTCCTTCCGGCCTGGAGCTTGCCCAGTGGCTTCTCCATCCACCCAATTTCATCCCGCAGGCCCAATCCCTTGGATTGGCGGCAGCCAACGCCCTGATGCCGGAGCCCCCCATCCTGAAACAGACCAAGGGCCAGGGATTGATCCTTGAACATGGTATTGGCCGAAATGTGGTCATTATCGGGCACTTCCCTTTTGTGGAACACATGCGACCCGAGTTTGCGCAGCTCTCGGTTCTGGAGCTTGCCCCACGTCCGGGTGACCTGCCCGCAACCGACGCTCGTCTGGTTCTCCCCGAGGCTGATGTGGTTGCCATCACCGGCACTGCCCTGCTCAACGGCACCCTTGCCGACCTGCTCAACCTGTGCCGCAATGACGCCTACATTCTGATTCTAGGACCAAGCACCCCGTTTGCGCCCAGCCTGTTCAATCTTGGGGTTAACGCCCTGGCCGGAGCGAGAGTCGATGACGCAAGTAAAGTACATACAGGTATTTTGAAGGGGCAGTCCTTCAAGGCCCTGAACGGAGCCAACGCCCTGGTCTGGCAAAAATCATAATTTTTTTAGTTTTTCTGTTGACAGTTGGAGGCCTGTCTGGATAGAAGACTTCTCGCTTCAACGACGAAGCACCACGTGAGCGGGAGTAACTCAGTGGTAGAGTGCAACCTTGCCAAGGTTGAAGTCGCGAGTTCAAATCTCGTTTCCCGCTCCACGAATTTCCAAGGCCGGTCAATGACCGGCCTTTTTCATTCCTACCAAAAAAATCGCGCACAACGGCATTTTGGGGCTTGCCCACCGGCGCAGGAACAGGTAGGTTCCCACCGAATCGATGGGGATTTGAATTTCTTCCAGATGATCATTGACAGCATCAAATCTCTGGACTATACGCTCAAGTCCTCGGTTCATGGGGCGGCATAGCCAAGTGGTAAGGCAGAGGTCTGCAAAACCTCCATTCTCCAGTTCAAATCTGGATGCCGCCTCCACAAGCGGGAGTAACTCAGTGGTAGAGTGCAACCTTGCCAAGGTTGAAGTCGCGAGTTCAAATCTCGTTTCCCGCTCCATAAAAATGAAACGCCGGCTTTTTGAGCCGGCGTTTTTTTTATTCCCCGACCAGGTCAAACCGGGAGGACCTTACGTGAGTACCAACGAGACCATCTCTCTGGCCGCACCTCTGGACGAACTGCTGGACTATGCAAGCCAGCGCTTTGAAGTCGCCTTCGAGCCGGTGTCCGCAGGCGGGCATACCCTTCAGGTTTTGCAGATCACCAACATGATCGAGTACGTGGAGCGCATCGCGTCCCACGCGGGTCGAGACGGCATCGAATTACCCTTCTGGGCCAAGATCTGGCCTTCATCCGTTATCCTTGCCCACATGATCGGAACCCTGCCCAAAACAGACAACGCCACATTGCTGGAAATCGGTGCTGGCGTCGGCGTTTGCGGACTGGCAGCCGGAGCTTACGGTTTTGAATCCGTCATCACGGACATCAATCCCGACGCCCTGATCTTCTCGCAAATCAATATTCTGCAAAACGGCCTGAGCGACCGAGTCAAGGTGCAACGTGCTGACTTCAGTGAAGATCGCTTGGGCAAACGCTTCAACTACATTATCGGAGCAGAGGTCCTGTACATCGAAAAGCTGCACAGGGGTCTTGCCAAATTCCTGAATGCTCATATCAAACATGAAGCCGAGGCCCAGATTCTCATTTCCCGGGATCACAAACGCAAGGCTATGCGATTTTTCAAGCTCATTCAACAGGATTTCCATCAAGCCTCCAAGACCATCGGTTGCAAGACCACCGAGGATGGCGACACCGAGCGCTTCCTGTGCGACGTCATTCGCATGACTCCACGCAAACTCGCAGGATAATTTGATGATCGAACTCAAAAGCTGCATCAAGACCTATACTACCGACCAGGACAAGGCCATTGCACCCGAGGATACCGTTGCCCGCGTGCGCAAGCTGCTGGAAGACTATGGCAACGACATCCTCGCCGAAACCAGACGCATCGATACCGGCCGCCTGGACATCCCCGTGTTTCTTTCCATCACTGGCCCAGGGGCACGCAAGGTCATGCCCACCCGCAAGCAGATGGGCAAAGGAGCCTCCCCCATCCAGGCCGAAGCCTCGGCATTGATGGAATTGACCGAACGCTTCAGCTACTTTTCCTTCTGGGATGATTATGGCGACTTCACCACCGCCACCTGGAGCGAAGCCCTTGATAAGTGGCCCGGCAAGGTCATGGACATCACCCAGATTATCAAAGCCGCCGGAGACGACATCTCCGCGGCGAACGCGGTTCGCATCCTTGATCTGGTGCAGTGGAAGTTCACACCGGTAACCAATATTTCCCAGGGGCGTGAAGAATACATTCCCCTGGACCTGTTCAAGAAGCTCAACGAATTCAACGGTTCCAGCGCAGGAAACACCTATGAGGAGTCCATTGCGCAGGGAGCAGCCGAACTCATCGAGCGGCATGTCTGCGCCGTGACGGATCGCACCACCCCGGAAATGCCCACCATCGACCTCGACGCCGTTGAGGACCCTGTCTTGGCAAGGCTCCTCGCCTGTTTCCGGGACAACGGCCTCAAAGTCTGGCTCAAGGACATGACTCTGGGCTTTCCCGCGCCAACAGTCGCTGCCATCGCATACGACCCCGCGACCTTCCCTGAAAAGAGCGAGATCGTTTACACGGCAGGAACAGCATCGTCTCCGGCCAAAGCCGCCATCCGAGCCCTGACAGAGGTTGCGCAACTGGGAGGCGACTTCGAGACCGGTGCCAACTACGAAGCCTCCGGCCTGCCCAAGTATCTTGCTGTCGAAGACTTCAAGTGGCTCACCGAAGGCCCCGTTGTCCCCCTGAGCAGCCTGCCCACTCTGGAGAGCGACGACATTCTGGATGAACTGATGGGCCTTACCCGCGGCCTTACAGCCATGGGCTACACCCTGTACAGCGTAGCCACGACCCACCCGGAACTTGGCATCCCGGCCAACTACAATCTCGTCCCCGGCTTCCTGTTCCGCGAGCGCACCGAACGCGCCAGCCTGGGCATGTTCGTGGGACGCATCCTGGCCGAGGACATGCCCGTCCCCGTGGCCGAAAAGAGCCTCGACATTCTGGAAGAAATCTACCCTGACGCGCATTTCATGCCATTCTATCGGGCCATGGTCGCCTTGAAGGGGGGCGACATGCCCCTGGCAACAGAACTCTTTGCCATGGCCGAGCCCCTGCAGGATGACTCCGAGGATAAAGGACTGGCTGCATTCTATCAGGCCTTCGCCCTGACCCAGGCCGGAGACTTCGAAACCGCATTGCCCCATCTTGATCGGGCCATCAGTTTCTCGGACGAGGTCAAGGAGTACTTCAACCTGCGTGGTGTATCCCACTTCAAGAGCGGAAGATACGAAACCGCAGCCAAAGACTTCAAAGCTGCCCTGGATCTGGATTCAGGATCAGCCATGGACCTTGCAAATCTGGGCCTGTGCTACAAATTCCTGGGGCAGACAGAAGAAGCCCTGCATTGTCTGGCCAACGCCCTGCAACTGGATGCTGACCTGGACTTTGCACGCGAACATATTGAAGAACTACTGGGAAGCTAAGAGATCGGAATTGAAGTCACTCTTCAAGAACGATATTTTCGACGATTTCCCGGTAGAATCCATTGACAAAAAACCATGAGCGCCATTAGACTCACCTAACTTTTCACCGGCCAGTTCGGAGAAAACACAACGGAGTTGAGTAGCGGAAGCTGCTTGTTCAATAGGTTGCCGGTTTTCCGGCTCAGGTTTAACTCTGGCATTCGTCAGTTTTTTTGGGAACGTCTTTGATACGTTCAAACACCTCAAAGGAGGACGAACATGGCTACTGTTGAATTTAAAGGCAAAAGCTTTGAGATTGATGAAGACGGTTTCCTGCAGCGCTTTGAAGACTGGAGCCCCGAGTGGGTTGAGTACGTTCAGGAGTCCGAAGGCATTAAAGAGATGTCCGACGAGCACCAGAAGGTTCTCGACTTCTTGCAGGACTACTACAAGAAGAACGGTATCGCACCCATGGTGCGCATCCTCTCCAAGGTCACTGGCTTCAAGCTGAAGCACATCTACGAGCTGTTCCCCTCCGGTCCCGGTAAGGGCGCTTGCAAGATGGCTGGCCTGCCCAAGCCCACCGGCTGCGTCTAAATCGCATTCGGATTTGATTCTTGAGCGGGAGCTTCGGCTCCCGCTTTTTTTTGGTCAAAAAAGAGCGGACAGACAACTGCCCGCACGCAAAAGACCATTCATCTCGTTCCGGCTATCTCCTCCGAGTTTTGGCCTGCCGAGTCTTGGCCTGCCGAGCCATGTGCTTCTTGGCCAACTCCTTCTGCTCGTCAAAAAACTTCGCCTTGCGTTTTTCAAAGACCAGAGCCGTTTTGAGCAACGAAACAGTAAACGCAAGCACACTCACGACAATGATCAACCCCTTCTGAATCCCCCAGCGCTGTCCCTCGATGAACTCGGTCAACCATGCGTAATGAAAATTCTCACCCACGACGACAGCCACGGGCATGGCAACCAAGGCCAACCCCAGCCCTACGATCTCCATCCACATAAAACTCTTGCCCATGAGTAAGGCAAACAGAGTAGCATCCCGTACAATCCTCAACGTGACCAGGCGCGACGACAGACGTTTGAGATTCTCGTCCACCTGTTTGAAGAACTCATGGCTCATGCGGAAATTCTTGGCCACCTTGAAATGCTGCTGCTTCACCCAATTCAACTTGGTCACACAAAAATTGAAATCCCTGTTGAACTCACGCAGGGCACGAGGAAAAGGAAACCATGATATCTCCTCATGAATGCCCTTCAATCGCTTACGAAACTGCTCGGCCTGCTTTTGCAGGACCTTTACTTCCTTGTCCACGTTAGACTTCAACGAACGACTGACGTTGAGTTTCCCGGAAATCAGCTTGTTGAAGACCACATAGTTCTCAATTTCGGCCAGCTGGAGAATGTTACCAATCTGGCGTTTCATTTTCATGCTGTATTCATGGTCTTTGCCAAACCAATCCTCAACCTCTTCGATCAGGCTTCGCAGCTTCTGCTCTCCATCCTTTGCCCCTTCCTGTGCAGCAACCCAACGCCCATGGAGGTTGGCCAAAATCTGCACCACTCCGCGCTCGGCTTCGGGGTCAATAATGATACGATTGAAAAGGTTGGCATCATCATCCAGCAGCTGATCAATCAACCCCACGGCATGTTCCGAAAAACCCATCTTCACCATGCAGACCGCCTGACGGTAGTGCGGCTCATCCCATTTCGGGCACAATGCGTAGGCTTCCTTGTAGAGATTCATGGCTCCGTCAAAACGCCCCTGAACCTCCAAACCACGAGCCTGAAGATATTTGTGATAGGCAAAATGAATGGGGGAATCGCCCAGGGGTTCGGCTTCCTTCCAGTAACCGATAGCCCGGTCCAGGTCGCCGCGCTCCATCAGGAGGAACCCCAACAATGTGCGGTACTGGAAATCCCGAGGATTGCGCAACGCCCCTTCCTTGGCCTCATGCTCTGCCTCTGCGGCCTCACCAGCCAGAAACATGTCATAGGCCTTGGTCAGAGAACTTTTTTCCAAAGGCGCCAGCTTGTATAATCCCGCAGGCAAATCCTTCCCCAGAGAACGCCAGATCATTGGCATGTATCTCAATTGCACGGGGGCATTGATTTCGAACAGGGCCCGCAGCATTGTGCCTGCGCTTTCAGCTCCGCCCAAGAGCCGCTCCATGCCGGAAACAGGCTCATCCTTGACCGCCTCACCCAACTCCTTGAGATTCATATTGATGGAGTCCAGCCCCATCATGGAAATGTCCTTCCACACCTTGTTGTCCAAATCCTGCAACGTTCGCGTGGGACACTCGGTTTCGGTGTGGCTGCGCAGTCCACAATAGAAACAAGGCCGTTCCTTACCTGCCAGAAGCCCAACGGGCAGAGTGATGTTCAAACTGCCTTGTTCCTCAAAGATGGAATCCAGATCCGACATGTGAACGTAACACCAGTCGGTCATCCGGCTCCGCTCGAAGCTGTAGCTGACATCCTTGATCTTGTAATTATCACCCAGCAGAAAAGCCGTTCGATAACTCATGTGTGGAAAATCTGGAGCCATCTGATCCCATTCAATGGGAATCTTGTTGGGCAATTCGTCATTGAATTGATAGCCAGCCTTCTCCACGGCCAGCATGACGCTTGGCCAGTAATTGCATTCCTCGCAGTCCTTGGTTCCGCGAATCATCGTCAGAATTTCACGGCACCAGCGGTCCAGATTCTTGTAGGAATCCAACTCGAAGGTCAGGTAGCCCTCAGAAACAATGTACTTGAGCTTCAGGCGTTTTAATATCTTCTCAATCTCGAGGAAAAAATTGCGCCAGCCTTCGATGAAGGCCTTATCCATCGGATTGCCCAGAGGCTTCAGAATGAAAAACCAGCCCAGGGTCGAGGCAAATCCCATACGCGGGTCACCGAACAATTTTGTCCATGAGGCCGCCGCAATGCCCGAGTAGAGTTTATCGATCTTTTCAAGAGTGATGCCGGGGATACCATCCGCTTCCTGCCGGACCTTGGGGTGTACCCAGACCTCGAACTCATCGGGCAGATTGGATTGCTGAGAATAGAGTTCCGAAGAGATTGACAAGGCCATCTCCAACTGGAACCCTATTCCGAGATTGGCAGGCAAGATCTGGATATAGACCGGAAGGTCGTTCAGGTTGGCCCAGACCTGCAGCCGAGCCATGGCGTGGAAAACATCCTTGGTAAAGAAGAACCACAAGGAATGCTGATTTTCCGATGAGATTTCCATGCCACCGAAATCCCGGAAGGTAGACGGAATGGCATCGGTCAGTTCATCCGCCCAGACGATCCACACGGCAAAGCCGGAAGACGACATCCTGCTTTCATGCAGCGTCGGCAGATCCTTGAGCAGTGACGAAAGCTTGTACATCGTTCCCTACCATTTTCCGAAAGGAGTTAGCAGATGGATATCACTAAAACTATTGCCGAGTTAAAGGCCGATCCCGATTTCGCCAAGAACGTGGGCATGGTCCTTGTTCATAACGGCGTGGTCCGCGCCACATCCAGAGCTGACGGTGCCGAAGTCACCGGCGTCGAGGTCACCCCGGACCACGACAAGATTGCCGCCCTGTGCCAGGAATTCGAACAACGCCCCGGCATCTGGCGCGCCATGGCCGAGGCCAAATCCGGCTGTCTGAAGCCTGGCGACGACCTGCTCTTTATCATCGTGGCCGGCGATTTCCGCGAAAACGTCAAAGCCGCACTTGCTGAGCTTCTTGATCGCATCAAGGCCGAAGCCGTCAGCAAGAAGGAAGCTTGCCTGCGCTAAGGCCCACCCTCGTCATCATCACACAGCAGAGGTCCCGGCAGTTGCCATGGGCCTCTCTGCTTATCAATCCCAAGCCTCGCCATCTTGCCATTCTGACGACGAGGTGTCATTCTTTTCAAGCGGGTGCCGACGAAATCCCGTCGCCACTGACGCATCTCTTGCAAATCCCGTGCAATATCCATACAAAGCCGCATGCGCATCATCCAAGTCGCCAACGTCCGCTGGTTCAACGCCACCTCCTGGTACGCTCTGTACCTCGCACGCCTGTTGCAAGATGCCGGGCACGAATCCCTGGTTCTGACCCTGGAAGACACTGAAAGCCACGCCAAGGCTCAGGAGTGGAATCTTGACGTACGCACCTTGCCACTCAATTCGTCCAACCCACTGAAGGTGGCGCACGTCTATCGCGAGCTGTCGCAACTTGTGACGGAGTTCAAGCCACACGCCGTGAACTGCCACCGGGGTGAATCCTTCTGGTTGTGGAGTCTGCTCAAAAAACGCTCCAATTCCTTCCGCCTGATTCGTACGCGGGGCGATCAAAGGCTCCCGAAGCATGATCCCATCAACCGCTGGCTGCACGCCTCCGTGGCCGATGCCGTGATCGCCACCAATTCGGTGATGTACGGCCATTTCCGCGAACATTTCCCCATCCGGGACTGCAATCTGCACCGCATTCTGGGAGGAGTGGACCGTGCGCGTTTCGCCTTCTCGGTTGATGGTCGGGCCCGTGTGCGCGCCGAATTCGGCTTTGGCGAAGACGATCTTGTGGTCGGTTTGCTGGGGCGGTTCGATGAAGTCAAAGGACAGCGCGAACTGATCCAGGCCATTGCCAGCCTGCGGGCTGATGGCAACGTTCATCTGAAATTGATGCTAGCCGGATTCCCTACCGCCACGACACAAGAGCAAGTCCAGAACTGGATCAACGACTCGGGCATGAGTGACGCCACGGTCATTACCGGCAGCCGCCGGGATGTGGCAGACATCATCTCGGCCATGGACCTTGGAGTCATTGCCTCCAAATGGTCCGAAACCATCGCCCGAGCGGCTCTGGAAATCATGTCCTGCGGCGTTCCGCTCATCGGCACCACCGTAGGTGTGATGCCCGATCTCATTTCCGGCCGCGCCCTGTTCCCGCCGAACAGTGTTAAAAATATGGCTGAATCCATCGCCTGGGCTCAGCCGGAATCCACCCGTCGGGGACTCGTCTCCCAACAGGCAAAGACAATGGAAAATCTGTCCGGCGAGGCCTTTCTGGAACGTACCCTTGCCGTATACCGGGGAGAGCCGTCATGAGCGGGAATAACCGCATTGCCTTGATGCTGCCCAAACTGTCCACCTATGGCGGAGCCGAGGGCTTCGCCTTCCGCCTTGCCGACATCCTGACGGCCAATGGCTACCCGGTAGACTTCATCTGCGCCCGGCAGGAGACTGCAGAACCCAAAGGGGTCAACGTTGTTCCCGTGGGGCGCCCCCCTCTGGGACGCGCTGCAAAAATCGCCTGGTACGCATATGCCGCGGAACAAGCACGCAAACGTGGGGGCTACGGCCTGACCATTTCCATGGGCAAGACCGTCCGCCAGGACGTTCTACGCATGAGCGGTGGCCCCCTATCCGAATTCTGGAGACTGTCCAAACGGGCCTACGCTCAAGGTTTCGAGCGTGAATTCAAGATGTTGCGCAGACGATTGGCCCCAGCCAACCGGCTGATTCGACATCTGGAGCGACGCGCTCTGGAGAACCAGGAGCTGTGCATTGCCGTTTCGCATCGCGTTCAGGACTGGCTACTGGACGCCCATCCCTGGCTGGACAAGCGCCAGATGAAAGTCATCTACAACCGCCCGGACCTGACCAGGTTCACTCCGGCCAGTGAGGATGAGCGCACCCTCATTCGCAGCAACATGGGCCTGGGAGCAGCAGATCAGTTGATCGTGCTGGCAGGAACAAACTTTGCCTTGAAAGGGTTGGGCACCCTGATTCGGGCCTTGGCGCTGCTGCCACGCGAAGTGCGGGTCCATGTGGCCGGTGACCGTAATCCCGGGCGCTTCAAAGCCTTGGCCCAGTCCCTGGCCGTCCAGGATCGTGTGGCATTTTTGGGACGCGTGGACGACATGCCTTCCCTGTATCAAGCCAGTGATCTGTTTTGCCTGCCCTCATTCTACGACACCTGCTCCAATGCGGTGCTCGAGGCTTTGGCCAGTGGCACCAGAGTTATTTCCTCCAAGGACAACGGCTCAAGCTATTTCCTGCCCCCCGACCGCATAGTGGACGATTCCGGCGATGCCCAGGCTTTGGCTCTTGCCATCGAACAGGCACTCAATACCCCTCGCCCCCAGGGATTCCAATGGCCCGAGGATGTGGAATCCGGGCTGGAACCATACTTGGCCCTTGCACACGACCGTCTGGGATAAGCTCACATCCTCAACCTCCCAGGCTTGCTGATCAATTGCCTTCATTTGAAGTGCATGCAATACTTTCCCCTTGAGACAAGGGATGAATCTTGCATGCCTTCATCCCATGCCCACGCGCGCACGTAGCGTGCCACGAGAACTTTGATTCAACACCCCTCGATCACGGAGGATTCCGGATGAGGCTTCCGCGCATAGCCGTCATTCTACTGGCGCTGACCCTGACAGTAGCCGCCACCATGCTCAGCGGCTGTTCAGGAAAACGCAGCACCCCCAGAGCCGGTGCCCCTGCCTCTATGGACAGTGGCGAACCGTTCGAGGTGTTCTCCGGCGAATACGAAAACACCAAATTCATGGTGGACAATCCCCCGCGCACCTTGGCTGTTCTGCCTTTTGGCGGCGATCCGGCAGAGTGGTCTCTGGCTCCCGAGGCCGAGGACCCGCGAGATGTGGTTCGCCGGGGCATGTATAATCACCTTGCAGCCATGCCCTTTGCAGACCAGGAACTGCTGGAAACAGATGTCCGACTGTCCGGGGCCGAACTGGATACTTACCAGACCGTCAGCTCCCTGCTGGAAGAAAACCCGGCAAAGCTCCATTCCCTGCTGGGTGTGGACGCTGTTGTTATCGGCGAAGTCACGCATTTTGACCGCACCTTTGCAGGCATCGTTTCCCAGACGGCAGTGGGTTGCCGGGTCCGCATGATCGCTCTGCCCTCGGGCCAACTGCTCTGGCGTGCCGTGCACGTCAGCCGGGGGTTCGGTGGCGGTGTATCCATCACCCCCGTAGGGCTGGCACTGTCCGCATTGTCCTCGCTCTGGAATCTACGCGAAGAACAACTGCTGCGAGAGACGGATGCCCTGTTCCGTGAAATAGTAGGCACCATCCGCGTCTCCTCCTCAAGTGGTCGATTCCTGGCAGCAGCCCCAGCGCTGGACCTTTTCACCACAGCCCAGGAAGCGTCCCTGTATCGCGAAGGCGAGCCCATGATCTTCCGGCTGGTGGGTGCGCCTGGCGCACGCGCCACAGCACAACTCAACGCGCAGGATGGCTTTTCGGAAACCGTCGAGTTACGCCCGGCCCCGCCATCGCAGCGGCGCGTCCTGCGCGGGCAAATCCTGAACGCATTGGAGGATCAATTCGAGGCGTCAGGCCTCACGCCGACACCTGAGGAATTGGCAGCGGCCATGCGCGAACTGGATGCCCGTGAAATCTATCAGGGAGCTTACATCCCCGAGCGCGGAATCGAAGCCTCGCGTATTATTGCTCGCGGCGTGTTGGTCAATGGTTCCGGCAACCGCAGCATACGCGTCCTGCGTCGTTCCTTATCCATCGATGCCTCCCCGCCCCCGGCACCGACAGACCTCGTCGCCACGGTTCAGGATGGCCGCATCCTGCTCCGCTGGTCGCCAGTGAATGTCTCTGACCTGCAAAACTATGAAGTCTGGGCTTCCCCCAGGGGTCTGACCGGTTTCACCCTTGCGCTACGTAGTGAAACTCCTAGCGCCACAGTGGATGACCTGGACAACTTCGACCCTCGCTTCCTGCGTGTCAGCGCCGTAGACAAAGCTGGCAATCGCAGCACCTTCAGCACTGGAATCAAGGCAACCCCTCTGCCGGAACCTGCGCTGGCCGCAGCCGCAGTAACCTCATCCACCCTTGGCGGCACGGTCCCCGAGCTTCTCTTTCTGGGACCGGAGTACAGCCCGTATCTCGTCAGCAGCACATTGATCGTGCCCACGAATTCCGCCCTGCACATTGCCCCCGGTGTAATCATACGGTTTACACCCGGCAGCGGAATCACCGTGAGCGGAGGAAAACTTACGACTTACGGCACAGTTGAACAGCCTGTGCGTCTGGTGCCCGAAACCCCCGATTCACGCCCCGGATCGTGGGAAGGCCTGACACTGAGCCAGGACTCGCGGGTATTGCTCAGCCATGCCCGCATCCTCGGAGCCCGCATTGGCCTGAACATCCAGGAGAGTGCCCCCCGCCTGATCGGAACCGTCATCCGTTCGTCCAGCCAGGCCGGCATGCAGCTGTCCGACGGCGCAGCACCGGACATGACCTGTTCACTTATCAAGGGCAACGGCGGAATGGGCGGCATCGTGGCCCAGGGCACAGGTCTGGCCCCGAGCATTCGCCAAACAAGCTTTTCGGGCAATGCTCCTTTTGACGTTCAGAATTTTTCTTCCACTGCACTGGATTTACGTGAAAACCATTGGGAAACCGACCCTGGAATTTCCGTGCTCGGACCGGTACTGCTGGCTCCTGCGCTGGAAGCTCCGGTTGCGGGTTGCCCGCTCCCATAGGAGATCGCCATGCACCACCCCACGCGCTCCCACAACTCAACCGCGGCACTCATGCTGCTGGCGCTGTTTGCCGCCTTCCTCGGCATGAATCACTCGGTGCCCCCGGCATACGCGACCACCTCGGCTGCTGCCCAGGAGGCCAGTGTGGAATACGTTGCAGGGGTTGGTTTTATCGACTGGGAAGACGCCAAGGCAGTGGCTTCGGGCACTGGCGCTCCCCCTGCCAACGCCGCCAATCTGGCCCAGGCCCGGGCTGCGGCTCGACGAGCTGCTGTCCTTGATGCCCGGCGCAATCTCATGGAAGTAGTGGGCCAGGTACGCATCGACTCCCAAACCACCGTTCGCAATCTGCTGGTGCAAAACGACCTGGTCACTTCGCGTGTGCAGGGCATCCTCGCACACTCGACGATCGTGGCTGAGCAAATGCTGGCTGACGGATCGGTACGCGTGACTGTAAGCGTT
This sequence comes from Desulfovibrio ferrophilus, assembly GCF_003966735.1. NCBI lineage: Bacteria > Pseudomonadati > Thermodesulfobacteriota > Desulfovibrionia > Desulfovibrionales > Desulfovibrionaceae > Desulfovibrio > Desulfovibrio ferrophilus. The sequence continues at coordinate 257,049 of NZ_AP017378.1, read as the reverse complement.
CCCCTGACCGGAGAGCTGGCGCGGGAAATCCTTGATCGCGGCAGTCCCACGGCACCTGCTGGCGTCAACCGCACCAGCCCGCTGGAAGAACGGGTACGCATTCTTGAGGCACGAGTGGCCGCTCTGACCAATGCCTTGGAGACATTCTCCAACGACTCGGGCACCAGCCCTGCCACCGGTAATGATCCCTTGGATATGCAAACACGCCGGAAATTTTCCGAACTGGACACCCGTCTCCGTCAACTGGAGAACCGAGGATCTCAACAACCACCCGCAGCAGCGCAGCAACGCAGCAGCGCCCCCTCCCTGCCTCCAGCAGTCCGAGCCGAAGCACGAGCCACGACAGGGCTGATTATCGATGCACGCGGAACCGACTTCAAACCCACTCTGCGGCCCAACATCGTCAGTGGAGACCGACTCCTCTACCCTGCCGACTCGGTGGATTTTAAAAAAGGTATCGGACAAGGATTTGTGCGTTACTACCGGGAACTTGCTCAGGCCCAACAAAGTCAACGAGCCGGTGCCGCCCCTAAAATCATCCGCGCCCAGGCTGTAGATGGAAAGCTGCAAATTCCTCCGGCGGATGCCGATTTCCTGCAAAACGTCCTTGCTGAATCCGGCAACTTTCTGGACCGCTGCCAAGTCGTGGTGGTCTTCTAGCTGCACGTTGCAGGGCGCTGCCCCTCATGCTGGACCAGCCCGGAATATCCTATTTCGGAATCTGCGAAGACCGGACTTGCATCCGCTGAGATTTTACAGCACCGTGGGCACTGTATGCCCAAGCAAAAACAAGAACACGTACACACTGGCACCCACCGTGATTACCGCTCTGGAATCACTCCGGCACAAGGAGAAACCTCCTTCCAGGTTGTGGTCGAGGAAACGGACCTGCTCGTAGTGGCGCAGTCTGACCTGAGCGCCGAGGTCTCTCGAATCGTGACCGGCCTGCGCGGCCAGATCAAGGCCTACATGGCCCTCAATCCTGCCTTCGGGCCCAGCCTGACGCCTGTGGATGTGCCAGAATCCGCCCCAGCCCTCATTCGCTCCATGGCCGACGCCGCCCAGCTGTGCGGAGTTGGCCCCATGGCAGCCGTGGCTGGCACTGTAGCCGAATTCACTGCTCGTGCCCTCATGGACCAAAGCCCGGACATACTGGTGGAAAACGGTGGGGACATCTACCTGTGTTCCACCCGCCGCCGGGTAGCTGCCATTCTGGCTGATCCGACCGGAGGCGCCAGCCTTGGGGTTGCTCTGGAGCAGGATGATTTTCCTTGCTCCCTGTGCGCCTCCTCGGCGACCATCGGCCATTCGCTCTCCCTTGGACGCGGCGAACTGGTTGTTGCCCGCTCACACAATGCCAGCCTTGCCGACGCAGCCGCCACGGCACTGTGCAATATCCTTCGGTCACAGCGGGATCTGGAACGGGTTACAGCTCGCGCCGAAGCGTTCGGACTGGATGGAGTCTTCGCCCAATGCGACGGCAAGATCACCGTCTGGGGCAAGATGGAATTGGTAGCGCTGGAAGCCTGATCACCATGCGCCTCGTTCGGCACACGCCCAGGCCCCCCTGAAAACTCGACCTGAGAAGCCCTACACCTGGCTTGCACCAAAACGGGCAGCTCTTCAGACCGGTTCCCCCGGACAAAAGTCCATGGGGAGCGCCAGGCAAGCTCCCTACAGCCTGCCTTTTGCTCCCTACAAACGGATCCTTATGCCCTTTATGAGGTCTTGATCTTCTGAACGACGGTGTCGAGCTGGCGCCCGAGGGGGGTTTGAAGGCTGATTTCGCGTTCCACGTTGGTGATGCCCTTAAGGACGGTGGAATGGCGACGGTTGAAATGGGAACCGATCTGCTTGAGTGGCATATCGGTGTACTTGCGGGTCAGGAAAAATGCTGTATTCCGAGCCTGAACGATGTCCCGTTTTCGAGATTTTGACGCCAACTGCTGTTGCGATAGCTCAAAATACGAACAGACATGACTCACGATCTTCTGGAACCCGATGGAACTGACATCCGCAATGGTATAGTTCCGGAGTACGCTTTCCGCCAAATCCGGGGTAATGCCGCGCCCCAGAAGACGGGCCTTGAGCACCAGACTTTGCAGGCAGCTCTCCAGTTGGCGAACATCATCCTTCAAATTTTCGGCCAGCATTTCGGAAACGTCTCGCGGAAGCTGCACCTGATGCAACTTGGCCTTGGACTCCAGAATATTGCGTCTGGTCTCCAGGCAAGGGCGATCAATGGTGGTCAGAAAGCCCGAGCACAAGCGCGAAGCCAGATGATCATCAACATCCTTCAACTCGCGCGGCAAGAACGAGCTGGACATGACCACTTTGCATCCCCGGGCCTGCAAGGCCTTCAAGGTCTCCAGCAGTTCGTCTTGCGTGTGTTCCTTGCCCTGCAGGAAGTGAATGTCCTCAAGAAGAAGAACATCGAGCTTCTCGCGGAACTTGTCCTTGAAACGGTCCACCTGGCGCGACTTGAGGGAAAGGATCAGCTGAGTGGCAAACTGCTCGGCGGTCAGATATCCGACTCGCACGTTTGAGCGGTTGCTGCTCCTGGCGATCTGCCTGCCAATGGCCTGCAGCAGATGAGTCTTGCCCAAGCCGGGAGAGGAATTCAGAAACAACTGGTCAAAATCCATCCCGGATCGGCACATGCTCTGGGAAGCCACAAAGGCCAACTCATTACATGGTCCCACCACGAAATCATCGAAGCTGAACTGCCAGTTGCAACTCTTCAGGCTACTTGGCGCCAGATTGGGCAATCCAAGGAGCTTGGCCTGAGTACGGTCACCAGTACGCCTGGTACTGTTTGAAGCAACAGGCGTTGAATCCTCTGTCGGACAAGGGGCGGACTGCATGGCCTTGGGCCTGACAGCCACTTCGATACTGGGCCGAGAGCCCATGACCTGAGTCGCCGCCTCTGCAATGGAGTCGGATAACCTGTCGCGTACCCACGAAGCCACAAAGGGATTCGGGGCATAGAGCTTAAGAAATCCGTCTTTCACCTCTGCATCCAGTGGTTTGATCCAAACCTGGTACAGCCCGGGATTGAGAGTTTTCTCGAGGATATTAAGTATCTGGGGCCAAGCATTCAGCATGTTGTGATTTCTAGGTCCTTGTTCATGCTTTCGCAACAGGGGTTATCCGGGTGTTGCAGGTTCGTAACAATCACTGTTCTCCCCACCTCATTTTCACATAAACATCTAATATACATAACAATACCTGTAAGCGCCCGTTTCACCGTGACTCGGGGGGAAGCACCGCAGGTCAAGGCTTTCCCGGGGTCAAGATGTATTTGTATGGAAAAGTTATCCACAGGGTATCCTCAATTTTTAATCAAAATCCTAATAATTTATTCTGAAATCATTTCTTTAAGCTCGAAAATGTCGGCTTTTTGATTCTCTTTATTCTTGACAGGTGGGAGCCCACGGCCCGCAAGCACTCCCACAGACCTCCACTTTACATCTCTTAACACAGAAAATTATCGCTTTGTTTTAAGCACGAAAAAAGACGAATGGTCCTTGGAATCCAACGGTTTTCATGAATGCGTGAAACATCCCGCATGTGAAACACAAGCGGGCCGAAGAACAAATTCAGGGGGAGGAAGAATCGATGAAGCACTGCCAACCGCCTTCGCCATATCCGACAACAGCAGTCGGTTATAAAGACGATTACGGCGATTAGCAGCGATTAGAGACGATATGTCAGGATCACAGAAGCGGATAGTTCTCTTTGTGAAGTTCTTCAGGATAGGGTTCAGGACTGTAACGCTGCCAGACTGTCTTGGAGACCTTCAGCTCTACAAGAATCTCTACAAGCTTTTTGCCACCGCCCCACCAGCAGTACTGTTCATCGCACTGCTTGGGAAAAACCAGATTGCCTGTCTCATCGACATACGGCTTGCAATCGGCATGATCATCCATCATGTGCTCCTAGGATTCGACCAAGGGCTTGAACTTCTCGATGGCCGGGGCGAACTGCTCACGCAGGTCTTCGAATAAAGCAGGCATGCGCCGAGCGAATTCATCCAAAAGCGGCAGCATGATTTCCCGAATCTGAGGATGTGCCGGGCCGCTACAGCGCAGGCGGAAGACATGCCTCCACTCGCGCAGATTGGCGGTCATCACAATCTCGGTCTTCAGGCTGTTAGGTAAGACACTCCGTGCTTCTTCAGGGCGTGCACCGTTGGCGATCATGTCCAGATAAGCCGCTTCTGTGGCTTGCATGGCCCGTTTCCAGCGCTCGTACTCGGGGGTGCCTTCTTTCCAGAACACGGGGCGGATCACGGTAATCTCATTACCGAACTTGTCCTTGGAATAATTGGCGTAGCGAGTGGATTCCTGGCTATAGGCCGCAATGCGATGACGGACCAGTTCATGGGTCACGCCCCGGTCGCAAATAAAGCGCACCGTAGCCGAGGCATGCTCCACAACTGACTCGTGCCCGCTCTTCAAGATCATCTTCACAAACTTGGCGGCCGAATCCGGGGTAATCTTGTCCTCGGACTTGTAGCAGGTCCGGCCAGCGGCCTCGATATGCTTCAGAACATCCTCGCCATCAGGCATGGACATGATATCAAAAGATGGACTTACGACTTGCATAGGTTCCCTTGGTCGCCTGGGGCGGCGGAAATCAGGTTCAGATGCGCATAGGCGCGGGGTGTAGCCACCCGCCCTCGCGGGGTCCGCTTCAAAAAGCCGCACTGCATGAGATACGGCTCATAAATTTCCTCGATGGTACGCACTTCCTCGGAGCAGGCCACGGCCAGAGTTTTCACTCCCACGGGGCCACCGCCATAATGATGAATCAGTGTCTCCAGGATCTTGCGGTCCATATAATCCAAGCCGGAATCATCCACGTCCATGCGCGCCAAAGCCTGTTCGGCGGCCTTGGCATTGACCACGCCATCGCCCTCGACCAGGGCAAAATCACGCACTCGGCGCAGAAGTCGGTTGGCGATACGCGGGGTGCCACGCGAGCGACGCCCAATAACCATGGCTCCGTTCTCGGACAATTCCACATCCAGGATACCTGCCGCGCGGGTCACGATGCGGGCAAGGTCTTCTGGCGAATAAAACTCCAGACGAGAAATCACACCGAAGCGGTCACGCAGCGGCGAAGTCAGCAGTCCGATGCGCGTGGTGGCCCCCACCAGGGTGAATTGTTCCAGATCGATCTTCACGGTGCGCGCGCCCGGTCCCTGCCCGATGACAAGGTCCAGTTTGAAATCTTCCATGGCAGGATAGAGGATCTCCTCCACGGTGGGCGGCATGCGATGGATCTCGTCCACGAACAGGATATCGTGCCGGTCCAGATTGGTCAGGATGGCCGCCAGATCGCCACTTCGTTCCAGAACCGGTCCAGAAGTACTGATCAGATTCACACCCAGCTCGGCAGCAATGATCTGGGCCAGAGTGGTCTTGCCCAGCCCCGGACAGCCGTAAAGCAATGTGTGATCCATGGCCTGCCCGCGTTCCAGAGCTGCAGACATGAACACGCGCAAATTGGAACGCAATTCATTCTGACCTATGAAATCATCCAGCCGTTTGGGGCGGATGGTCTCGTCCGGGATATTCACGACGCGGCTCATGCTCGCCTCTTGGCAATGCGTTTCAAGGCCTCGCGCAGGGCGGACCCCACATCCAGATCAGCCTGATCGGTGAATACCTCTTCCAAGACCTTTCTGGATTCACCCTCGTCGTAGCCTAGGTTGGTCAGCCCTGCCAAAGCATCACGGAAGGCGTTGACCGCGCTACCATCCAACGACGGCAGAGACGGTGCAGGGCCTGAAGCGCCCTGCCCTTCGAGCTTGAACTTCAAATCAAGGAAGATGCGCTGAGCACTCTTCTTGCCAATTCCGGGCACCTGAATCAATCGGGTATAATCATCGGTCAGCACCAGGCGACGCAGATCGTCCGGGGTGAATACCGCCAAAATGGCCAGAGCTGTCTTGGGTCCCAATTTATTGATGGAGAGCAGAGTCGCAAACAGCATCCGCTCATCCCACGTGGTGAACCCATAAAGCTCGATGGCATCCTCACGCACAATGGTCTGCACGAATAGCTCCACCTCGCCACCGACCTTGGGCAGTGAGGCAGCAGCAGCCAGGGTCATGCCGACTTCATAGCCAACGCCACCGGAGGTCAGCACCACGCATCCACCTTGGGTGCGGGCGGCAACAGTTCCTGCGAGAAACGCAATCATGAAGCCTCCCCAATAAGCCGATTCATCCGCCGCTGGTTCAAGTGGCACAACGCCACCGCCAAAGCATCCGAGGCGTCCTCGGGCCAACCGGGGTTCTTCATGCCCAGAGAATTGGCCACCATATAGGCCACCTGGGATTTCGCAGCTCGTCCCGTCCCCACGAGGTTCTTCTTGACCACCGTGGGTTCATAGGCCGCCACCGGCAACCCGGCCACGGCGCAGGCCGCAATGGCGGACCCGCGCGCCTGCCCGAGCTTCAAAGCGCTCATGGTGTTTTTGGAGACAAAGACGTTTTCCACGGCAGCCTCGTGCGGACCGTGCTCCTCGATAAGCGCGGCGATGCCCGAGTAGATCTTGCCCAGGCGCACTCCCAGGTCCTTGACGGACCCGGTGCGCACCGTTCCGGTGGCCACCAGAGTCGCCTGACCTGAAACCTCGCGCACCAGGCCATAGCCTGTCACCCGGGATCCGGGGTCGATCCCCAGGACAACGATGCCACGATCTGCCATAAGAGTGACCAGCGGGCTAGCCCGCCATCTCCTCGAACAGTTCGTCGGGCAACTCGGCATTGTTGTGCACATTCTGGACGTCTTCGTTGTCCTCAAGCATGTCGATCAACTTGATCAGCTTGCGTCCGGTGTCCAGGTCCACATCAACGTTATTCTGCGCGATCATGCGCACCTCAGCGCTGGCAGGCGTCATGCTTGCATCGTCAAAGGCCTGCTGCACGTCGGCAAAATCCTCGGGGGCAGTACGCACTTCCCAGGCCTCGCCATCATCCAAAACATCCTCGGCTCCGGCTTCCAGACCCACTTCCATCACGGCGTCTTCGGTGAAGTCTTCCTTGGGGAAGTACAGGGTGCCTTTCTTGTCGAACATCCAGGCCACACAACCAGCCTCGCCCATGCTGCCGTTATTGCGGGTCAGCAGGTGGCGAATCTCGGCCACGGTACGGTTTTTATTGTCTGTTGCGGCCTCGACCAGCAGGGCAATACCACCGGGCCCATAGCCCTCGTACTGCACCTCGAACATATCGCCACCCTCAAGCTCGCCGGTGCCTTTCTTGATGGCATTCTCGATCTTGTCCTTGGGCAGGTTCACAGCCTTGGCTGCGGCGATGGCGGCGCGCAGACGGGCGTTCATATTCGGATCGCCACCATTCTTGGCTGCGATGATGATTTCCTTGGCGGCCTTGGTGAAGAGCTTACCGCGCTTGGCGTCCTGACGCCCCTTGCGGTGTTGAATGTTGGCCCATTTACTGTGTCCAGCCATGATTCCTCCAAAAGGTATTGATCCGCCCCCTCCTGCGGGGAGCGTGGTTATTGCTGATCGGGTAGGCCCTTGTAGCCCATCCCCACATAGAACATTTCCTTGCTTTCCGAACGGGAACTCTTGGGCTTGAAGGTCTTGACCCGGCTAAAGAGCTTCCGCATGGATTCACGATAGATCTGGTCCTCTGGTCCCTGGAAGACCTTGACCACAAAATGACCGCCCTTTACCAAGGTTACACAAGCCACGGCCAGGGCTTCCTCGCACAGGCTCATGGATCTGGCTTGATCGGTAAATTTATGACCAGTAGTCTTTGGGGCCATATCCGAAAGGACGATATCAAATGGTCCCGTGGAGGCCAGGGCAGCCTCAAATGTCTCGGACCTGTTGAACACGTCCTCCAGCATAAAGACGGTGTTGTCCGCAAAATGGGTATCCGTATCCTGAATGTCCGCGCCCAGAACACGCCCCTTGGGGCCGACCTTCTTGGCAGCCCACAGGGTCCAGGAGCCGGGAGCGGCCCCGAGATCGAGCACAGTCATGCCGAGCTTGAACAGCGAAAAACGTTTGTCCAGCTCTTGCAGCTTGTACACGGAACGCGCCGGATAATTATCCTGCTTAGCGCGCTTGAAATAGTGATCACGGTAATTCTTCATAAGGATATTAGCCCACGAGATTTCATCTTGTAACAGGCGACCGCACATGGCCGCAACACCTAGCCGCCCGTTGAAAGAATTCATCTCTTCAGGCAGGTTAGAAACAAAGTAACAACAACCCGGTCAGCAGCATGAACAAACGACCACAGCGCATTCGCATCAAAAACGAGTTGGGCAAGCTCCAGAGCCTGCCAGACGGCCCCACCCAGTACGAACGACTGCCCGGTGGCTCCGAAGTCGTTATCCTTGGCGTGGGTCCTGACCCGTCCGAACTTGCCCTGCTGGCCGGCTCGGGAAAGGCCGTATACGTCATCGAGGCCCCAGAGTACAAGGGGCAGATGCCCCCCCAGTGGCAAGCAGCTCTGCCGAGCCATTGGAAATCCATTGATCCCGAAGACCTGGACGATGATTTGCTCGCCCGCGCCAAAATCATCATTTATCTGCCAGCCGTGCGCATGTTCCCCACCTTCTGGGGAAGGATCACGGGCCGTTGCCGATGGCTCAAGGCCACAAGCGGCGTGACGCCCCGCCCTGCCCGCACGGTGATCCTGCCCACCACGCAGGCGGACCTGCTGCACAACGAGTTGGAAACTGCCCTGACCGGGGCAGGTTTCGAAGTGCTTCGCCTCACCCCCAAAGCCGTAGGAGCCGAACTTCCGGCAATCCTGCGCAAACAGCAACCCGCTCTCTTTCTGTCCGTCAACTTCCGGGGCCTGGACCCGCACGGAGAGGTTTACCACCTGCTGGAAGCCGCAGGAGTGACCGTCTGCGTATGGTGCGTGGACAATCCCTTCCACCTGATCAGCGGCCTGCGCTCTCCATTCTGGAAACAAACCCACCTTGCAGTCACGGATTCCTGGTTCATTGACCCGCTTGCCCGCCACGGTGCCCAGAAGCTGTGGCACATGCCTCTGGCAACCACCCCCTCCCTGTTTGCGAGTCCAAGACAGGGAAACGAGGACCTTTCACAGCGGATCGTCTTTGTGGGTCGCAGCCAGTTCCCTTGGAAAAACAGCTTCTTCGCAGGCTGCAAGGTCCCACGCTGGCAATGGGAAACCGCCGAAAAACTACTGAGAGATGGCGGGCGCCCCGACTACGCATGGTGGCTGGAACGCCTGGACATCTGGCCCCTGTGGCCGGACAAGGATTCGCGGCGCGTGGGACTGGGGGCCGAGGATGCCAGCCGGGAGCGACGCCTCGCCTGCATCGAATCCGCTGCGGCCCTGCCCATGACCGTTATTGGTGACAGCGACTGGGCCGATCTGCTGCCGGCCTCGGCGGAACTGCGTCCCCCTGTGGACTACTACGGCGAGCTGCCCGGCATCTATGCAGGGGCTGGCTGGAACCTGAACGTGACCAGCCTGCTGCTCCCCTCGGGGCTGACCCAACGCCATTTCGATGTCTGGGCCGCTGGTGGATTACTGCTCAGCGACGACACCCCCGGGCTCTCCCTCTTTCCCGAGGAACTGACTCACGAAATCAGCTTTGCACGCCCGGTGGACATTCCGAAACTAGCCAAACGACTGGCACCGGGGACGGCACTGCGTGAAGAGCTTATTCAGGCCTGGCGTGATGAAATCCTGACCAACCACACCTACGAGGTGCGCACGGCCGCGCTGCTGGATTGGCTGGACACCTAAGCAGCACCCTCATGATCAATAAAAAAAGGACGGGGAAAACCCCGCCCTCATTTCTTGTCATTCCATTTTACTTAAGCGCTCTTGAGTTCCTCAATGAGTGCCCGCAGGTCAGCCGCAAGACGCGCCAGATCTGACACAGCCTGTGCCGATTGATTCATGGCGTCCGCCGTCTCAGCCGCGATACGGTTGATTTCCTCGGTTCCCCGGCTGATCTGCTCACTGGCTGCGGACTGCTCCTCGCTAGCCGTAGCAATGGCGCGAACCTGGTCAGCAGTGGACTCCACGATACTGACAATAACGCCCAGGCTTTCGCCCGCCTTTCCAGCCATCTCAGTTGTCTTGCTCACTTCCGAAGCGGCCTTACCCATCTCATCGATATTACGGCGCGTACCGTCCTGGATGGCGTGCACGGCCTGTCCGACTTCCTGGGTGGCCTGCATGGTCTTTTCTGCCAACTTACGCACCTCGTCAGCCACAACGGCAAACCCGCGCCCGGCGTCACCAGCCCGTGCAGCCTCAATGGCGGCGTTGAGTGCCAGCAGATTCGTCTGATCCGCGATATCAGTAATCACCGTCATGATCTGCCCGATACCTTCAGCCTGTTCGCCCAACTGGTTCAGATTCTGCACCATCTCGTTGGCCGTCGCGCTCACGGCGTTGACGGATGCCACCACATTTTCCACGATCTCGCCACCCTCTTCGGCATTAGACCGGGCATTGTCGGCGCTCACGGCAGCCTGGGAGGCGTTCTGAGCAACCTCAAGCACAGAAGCATTCATTTGTTCCATGGCCGTGGCGGATTCAGTCGTGCGCTCACGTTGAACCTCGGTTCCACGACTGGACTCCTCGATCTGGGCCGCCAATTCCTCAGAAGAGGATGTGACCTGCTCCACAATACCTTCAAGCTGCGCAGCAGCCTGGAGCATCCCCTCGCGCTTGGCGCGTTCAGCCTGTGCCTTGGCCGCTTCGGCTTCCTTCAGAGCCACTCCGGCCGCAGCGGTCTGCTCTTCGGCTTCCTGTGTCTTCTGTTCGGCGGTGCCAATCAATTCCACAAGGCTTTTGACCATGGAGGACAAAGCCTGGTGCAGAGTCAACAACTCACCACCAAAACCCTTGTCATCCGGCATGGAATCAAAATCACCATCGGCGATGCTTTCTGCTGCGCCAACGAGTCGTCCGATGGGGTTGGCAACGCTTCGAGCCACAAGCAATACGGCAGCGAGCATCAACACAAAAGCAACGCCAGAAATGATCAGACTGACGATGAGAAAATTATGTGCGGCTTCATTAATTTTTTCCGAAGGCAAAGCGATGCAGATGGACCAGGGAGTTGACGTCCCGGAAATCTCTACAGGTTCGAACTGGTAATAATACTCCTTGCCACTCACGGGGGAGACTATTTCCACGGAATAACTCTGCCCCCTGGAAATGGCGTCCTGAATCGCTGATTGGTATTCCCGCGGGAAGGCCTCCGCAATATTCGTTCCCAACAGCTTAGATTCAGGATGTGCGACACAGTAGCCCTTGTTGGAGGCCAAAAAGGCATACCCCGTCTCCATGGGGCGGATGTCATCCACCATGTCCTGGAATTCAGCAAGAGTGAAATCAATACCAACGATGCCAAGAAACTTTCCGTCTCTCAAAATGGGCACGCTCACCGTGGCCATATTCACCTTGGCAACCTCGGTATAATAGGGCTCGGTAATAATGGGAGCCTTCGCGTCGCGTGGCCCCATGTACCAGGCACGGGTCTCACCGGGATTATACTGGATCAAATCCTGAGCCTTCAGCACTCCGCTTTCACGCCAGAAATATGGACCGTATCCGCCCTTGGCGCCATACCACTCGACCTGCCCTGCGAAATCGGCGTCGCGACCGTCCAAGGCATTGGGCTCCATGACGACCTGCGTGCCAAAAAACGTATCATCCGAAAGAGTCACTTCCTTGATCATCGTATCGGCAAGATTTCGGTCCACTGCTTCAGGATGCATGGTCAGAGACTTGAATGACGCAGCCAATGCCAGCGAAGCATCCAAAGCCTTCTCAAGGCTTCCCGTCACCTGATTACCGTAACGTCCGGCCATCTCCTTTGCCATCTCATGCGCTTGCTGCGTTGATATCCGCCGCGTCTCCATGACTGAAAATGTGGTAAATGCAGCAAAAACGATCACCATAAGAGTACTCACTCCTACAGCAATTTTAACGCCGATACGCATATTCCTGAACATACAACAACCCCACTACCCCGGAATAAAATGGAATAGACACCCAATAAAAAACAACAAATCACAAAGTTAAAGTAAAATAACTGACATATCAGTACCATGCAACGCATTTTATCAACTACTGCAATATTAGATCAATCTATACAATCCAGGCTAAACTCAGCAGCATCGACAAGACTGCACATTCGCGGAGTTTTGCCCTTGAAGACAAGGAGACATCCCGACCACAGAACCAACAACAACGTCAGATTATCAGCTAACCGAACTAATCAACCCTCAAAGCCACACCCAATTATTCACCTAAACACTAGGGCCATTAACTATAGCAATGACACTCTGGGGAATTTTCCCAACCAAACATCCTGACCACTCCCATTATATCCGTGCGACGAAAGCCTTCCCCTCTCGAAATTTCATCATCTCAAGCAGGATTTATGGCCTCACGCTCACCACACCTTTCTGCCTCCTCCAAATCAAAAACACAGCACTTCATCGGCACGACACCTCCAAGGGCGACATTCTTGCCAGTGTGCCCATGCCAACACGAATCAAGTGACAATTCTCGGCCAAAAGCGATGCCTTGCCCTCTCTTTTCCCCTTGCTAAGCCACATCTGAGCGTGTAAAAGTCCTTTTCCGGTTCGCCGGGATCAATCGTGGGGATGTAGCTCAGCTGGGAGAGCACTGCCTTCGCAAGGCAGGGGTCGAGAGTTCAAATCTCTTCATCTCCACCACGAATTTCAAGGCTCGCATTTATGCGGGCCTTTTTCATTACACACCAAGCGCATTTTCTATTACCCCCGACTTTTCCATGCTATCCTTCCTGCCAACATCGCAGGAGGTTATCACATGAAGATTCCCAGAACGATTATTGCCTTGGTCATGGCACTGATTCTGGCGTTTGCCATCACCCCAACAGCCCTTGCAGCCTCTCCCAAGCGCATGGTCGCCAGTGTCACCACGGCTGACCTGAATCGCGCAGCCATGGCCATCAAATTCACCCACTCGGCAATGAAGCAACAAAACGTCACAGCCACGCTCTTTTTCAATGTGGATGGCGTGCGCCTCGTGAACAAGAATATCCCCTCGCCCACCTACCCCAACGGCGAGACCATCCACAGCATGATCGCCAAATTCATCGAAGACGGTGGCGCAGTACTGGCCTGCCCCATGTGCATGAAAAATGTTGGAGGCATGACCACCGTCGATCTCTTACCCGGAGTACAATCCCAACCCGGAGCAGGGCAGAAGGCCATGTTCGCGGAAGACACTTTGGTCCTGTCCTATTAGTCAGGTCTTTGCGCTCCACCTGCCAGCCAGGGTGAAGCGCAAAAACCTGAACAGCACAGGCTGACAGCCATCGTTCAACTCTCAATTTCATAATATTTTGGCGACCTGTTAAAGCCAGTGGAATTTCGCATCATTCAATATCACAGTGCAATATTGCGTTTTACAAAACCGAACCTGACTTCACCGATCTTATTCGCAATTACAACCGGGCAAAACCACTATTTCGCAAAGCCCCGGCCCCCTTGACACAAATACGCAGAACGGGCAGCGTCGCATCCTTTCGGACACATTAATGACAGTTCCAAAACTAACAGCTCACAGCACGGCGACCCCATGAATATCGGATGCATTGGCCCTTCGGACTCTATTGCCATCGTTAAGGATGTCATTGATCGCTGCTGTCCTGAGATCACCCTGAACACTTACATCCGTGAACGCGCCGACGATTCGTGGGAAGTTTTGGATGAGTGCCAACGCGAAAACCAGGGAATCCTATTCAGCGGCATTGCCGTGCAGGAAGCCGCCAAGGCCCGTGGCACAGTGACACTGCCCTACGAGCATATCCCGCGAGGAGCCTACAGCCTATTACGTGTCCTGTCCGACATCCAGCGCAGCGGGCTGAAACCCAGCAAAGTTAGCATTGACGTGGTCAACGATGACATTCTGGTGGAGGTGGTCAAGGAATTCGGCGTGGAGTTTGAGAATATCCACTCTATGCCCTTCGCACTGCACCACTGCGAAGAAGACTATCAACAGCGCCACGAAGACCTTTACGAAACAGGACAGACCGATGCCATCGCCACCGGGTTTGGCTACATCTACAAGAATCTGAAGCAAAAAGGCCTCCCTGTTTTCAGGCTCTACGCCAGCACCCTGCAAATTCGCGATGCCGTCAGCCTGCTTGTGGACAAGATCCACACCAAGAGCCTGCGCTCGGCCGGAATCGCCATCCAGCTCATCAAGCTCAAGTCCATTACCCGCAGTTCCATCAACCAGTATGATGACATGAAGAACGGTGGAATCTTCTATCTTGAGCTGCTCGAATACGTGCGCACGATCCAGGGTAGCCTCTTCAATTTCGGTACTGAGGAGTACGTCATCTTCGCCACGCGAGGCATCATCGAGGGTCAACCTCACCAGGAGCATTTCAAGCGACTGCTGGCCTGGGGGCGCAAGCGCAACATCATTTTCGCATCGGGCATCGGCATCGGAGCCACGGCCTTCGAAGCTGAGAAATCTGCCAGAAAGGCGCTGGACAACGCCATGCAGCTCCCCGAGGGCGGCTTCTACATCGTCACGGGCAAGCAACTGCGAGGCCCCATCGGAGAAACTGACGAGCTGGAGTACAAAACACACGTCGTGGATGCACGCCTTCTGGAGATGGCCAAGGAAACGGGTATCAGCCCCAGCTATCTCGACAAGATCAAGGCACTGATGAACAAAACCCAAAAGGACACCTTTGATGCATCCGATCTGGCAGCGTGCCTGGGCATTGGACAGCGAAGCGCCCGGCGCGTCCTGAAAAAGCTACTGGACAGCGGGCACGCCGAACTGAATGGGGTCGAGACCGCACGCCACGTGGGCAGACCCAAGAGAGTCGTCAGGATTTTAATATAGGCCATAAGGGGTAATGGCTCCCCGATTTCAAATAGTTTAGGCGCAATTTCGGACACATTAATGACATGACCGAAACAATCTTGAGCACCCCTTCCAACGCAAGGTTCACTTGCAGCAGAAGGGATCAGCAGGAAGAGGGATCAACTTCGCACGGGCGAAGGCGCTTTCACCATCGCAGTTCATGGGCTGCTACAACAGGAGGAATTTATGAGTGATGCTGTCAAAAACGTGAAGCTGCACCTGGTCGTTTTGGGACTGGTTGTGGTTTCGGAGCTTATCGGAATTGTCGCGTTCAAGGTGGGGCCTGGCAAGCTGGTCCTTCTGCCCATGCTCTACGCGATGTTCATGGGCATTTTCACCGGCCCCAAATTCACGAAGATTTTCAAGGAAAAGGAAATGATCCAGGCAAGCACGCTGGTCGGACTCACCCTGCTCCTGCTCATGGCCAGATACGGCACCCTTGTGGGCCCCAAATTTTATGAGATTCTCAAGGCTGGCCCCGCACTCGTCCTTCAGGAATTCGGAAATATCGCCACCCTCTTTATCGGAATCCCCATTGCCATCTACCTCGGCCTCAAGCGCGAAGCCGTCGGCGCTGCACACTCCATCGCCCGCGAGCCCAACGTCGCACTCATTGGCGATATCTACGGCCTGGACTCGGCCGAAGGCCGTGGCGTCATGGGCGTATACATTTGCGGAACCGTGTTCGGGACGATCTTCTTCGGACTGCTGGCCTCCTTCCTTGCCGCCTTCAACATCTTCCATCCCTACGCCCTGGCCATGGCCTCCGGCGTTGGCAGCGCAAGCATGATGACCGCTTCCATCGGCAGCCTGAGTGCCTGCTATCCAGAAATGGCTGAAAACATCCAGGCCTTTGGTGTTGCCAGCAACACGCTGTCCGGGCTTGACGGTGTGTACATGTCCCTGATCCTGGCTCTGCCCATCTCGAACAAACTCTACGCCTATCTCTACAAACTCAAGTACAAGACCAGCGAGGTGGAAGCATAATGACTGCCAACCGTTCTCTCATCGAGTCCTGCATCGTGCTCATCATCGTCAGCGTGATCACTCTCATCGGCAATGCCGTGGGATTCAACAACGGCATCATTGAGTCCCTGCCTGGCATGGGCATCCTGCTGCTGCTCTGTATTGCCGGTGTTGCGACCAATATGTTCGTCTTCAAGAAGATTCCGTCCGTGCTGTTCGTCATCACCTACGGCGTCATCATTACCCTGCCCACCTTCCCGTTTGCCCCTGCCGTGAACGCCTACGTTTCCAAGGTCAGCTTCCTGGCCCTGACCACCCCGATCCTGGCCTATGCGGGCATCGCCATCGGCAAGGACCTGGCAACCTTCAAACAGAGCGGATGGCGCATCGTGGTCGTGAGCATCTTCGTCATGATCTCGACGTACGTGGCTTCCGCAGCCATTGCCCAAGGCGTACTGAAGTACATGGGAGACATCTAGGATGACGGCAGACAAGGAACTCTCCGCCCTGGTGGCGGAATACTCGGCTTTGCGCCGGAAACTTCATCAACATCCCGAAATCGGGCTGGAAACCATCGAGACTGTTTCCCTCGTGAAAAGCAAGCTCGGTGAATACGGAATCCAGCACGAGGATATCGGCGTCAATTCCCTTGTTGCCAAAATAAACAAGGGAACGGGCGACGCGACCGTTGCCTTTCGTGTGGACATGGACGGACTTGAGATGAGTGAAGTGAACGATTTCGCTCACAAGTCGCGAGTCGAGGGGCGCATGCACGCCTGCGGGCATGACGGACATTGCACGTCGTTGCTGGCCTTTGCCGCGCTGCTTCAGAATATGGAGTTCAACGGCACCGTACTACTCCTCTTCCAGTCCGGAGAAGAGGGCTACGAAGGCGCTCTGCGGGTCATCGAAGATGCCTTCTTTACGAAGTACAAGGTGGATCACATCTTCGGCTACCATACGATACCGGGAGTCGAGACAGGCAAAATCGTCGTCCACAAGGGCGCCTGCATGTCCTCCGAGGATCGGATCGATATCCAGATCACCGGCAAGAGCGGCCACGCCTCCATGCCCCACGTCTGCAACGAGCCCTTTGCGGCCGTGGCGGACATCATCAAGGGCCTGCAGTCCATCGTCGTCAGGAAAATCCCTTCCCACGAGCGCGGAGTCGTCAGCATCACCCAGGTGCATGGCGGCACCCTGCGCAACGGCATCCCCGACTCCGTCATGATTCAGGGCAATGTGCGCACGAACAACGTCGCCGTGCAGGACCTGATCGAAGACAATGTCAGGAACATCGTTTCCGGCGTTTCCACCATGTACGGCGTCGAGGCCGAACTGGAATACGACCGCAAGCATCCCGTGTTGGTCAACTCCGAACCAGACCTCGCAATCAACGCGGCCCGCAGGGCCGTCGGAGACGCGAATGTCATTACGGACATGGAGTCATCCATGGCCGCTGAGGACTTTGCGTTCTTCATGGAGCACACCAAGGGCTGCTACGTCTGGATTGGAAACGGCAAGGATTCTGCACCACTGCATAACAGCAGATTCGACTATAATGACGATATTCTGCCCGTGGTTCTCGGCTTCTTCAGTGAGGTCGTCAGAGAGATTCTCTAATCACGGACATAAATCCCAGAATAGACAAAAGCCCCGTCTCCCTTTTCAGGAGACGGGGCTTTTCCCATGCTGTCTTCAGCTAGATTCCATACAAATAATGGCAGACCCGGCAGGCCTCAGCAGGAGCAGGCATGGCCTCGCGCCCGGCCCGGAGCACTTTGTGTCGATCCATGGGCACGCCTCCGGCCATGGAATCGAGTACTGCGCGCTCGTAGGCCTCCACGCGCGACCGGAACGAGTTTCTGAAATACAGGCAGGTTTCCGTCTCCCAGACCTCACTCAGGGAATCCTCAGGCAGACGGCCATAATGCACAGAGGGCATCACAGCGTCCTGACCCAGGAATGTCGTAGGGCCGCCATAGGCCATATTGATACAGGGGGAGACATGCCCATCGTGACGCACGAACAGGGAGGTGCGCGGGTCCTGTTCACAGACCGGAAGCTCCGTGGGAGTCAGGGAGAACTCATAGGTTTCCACCCCCAATCTCTTCCCTTCGCGCCGGGCCTCGGCCAGGGACTGCTCAACGTCCACGACCTCGCCACCTTCAGTTGAAAATACACCCAGCCCTTTGCCATGCTCACCACGAATGACGTCGCATTGCTTGAAGGCGACTTCGTCCACTCCCAGTTCCGCAGCCAGACGCACCAGCGGCGCACATTGATGCGCGTTGGAGTGCATCACCACAAACTGAATCAATGTCTTGGGAGCGCCCGCAGTGCGTAATTGCGCCACACGGGCCAGATTGGCGCAGACACGCTCGAAATTGGAACCCCGGCGGATGCCCTCGTAGATTTCTGCCGTTGCACCGTCCATGGACACTCCGAGCCAGGTCAATCCTGCATCCAGAAGCGCCCGCAGACGATCCTCCTTCAGAATCAGGCCGTTGGTCAGAAACCCGGTATCACAACCGACTCGGCTGGCGTCGGCAACCCACTGCTCGAGATGAGGCTGCAGCAGGGTCTCGCCACCGCCGGTGAAGTCCACGGATTCGATTTGAGGCAGAGCCTCGCGGATGCAGGCCCAGGCCTCAGGCCGCATCAGGGCCTTGGCCTCGCCCGCTGCCTTGCGGATGTCCACCCAGGGGCACATCACACAACGCAGGTTGCAGGCCAGCGCAACTTCCACCTGTAGCAGACGCCAATGGCGCGCAGGTTCTGGCGCTCCTCCCCCTGCCCGGAACGGTTCCAAAACGCGATCCCGGAAGCGCGGCCACAAGCCGCGCCAGCCGTTGTTCTCGCTTTCCGGATTCCGTTCCGCCATGGCTTGAGCCCTCCGATCAGGAATAGAGAGTCTTTGCGATCAGATAGAAGAGATAGCCAAAATAGATCAGCAGCAGCAATGAACCTTCCTTGCGCCCCACGGTGTAATCCTTGCGCATCATGATCCACGGCAGGAAACTGGTAAACATCATCACCAGGTAGTCGATATACAGGCCCGAGGCAAAGAACCCGCCAGGAATCCCGATGGGCTTCACCAGCGATGCAGCACCCAGCACGCTCATGATATTGAACACGTTGCTGCCCACAAGGTTGCCGATGGAGATATCCATCTCCTTGCGGATAGCGGCCACGACACTGGTGGCCAATTCAGGCAACGAAGTTCCGAAGGCCACGATGGTCAGGCCGATGAACTTCTCGGACACACCCAAGGCCTGCATGATGGCCGTGGCGGAATCCACCACCAACTGAGCGCCGCCGACCACGCCCGCGATCCCCACCAGCACAAAGGCGATCATCTTGGGTCGCGAGTCGATGTAACCGATCTCGTCCAGTTCCCCGGCTATGCCATTCATGGCAGAACTGTCACCCAGAGATGCCTGGCGCTTGGCTGACCAATAGTTGAACAAGGTATAGGCGATGATGCCCGTAAACAAGGCAAAGCCTTCAAGGCGTGAAAGCACGTCGTCCATGGTAAGAAACAACAGGATCAGCGATATTCCCAGCATGATGGGAATATCGCGCCTAACCACCGATGGGTTGCAGACGATGGGGTTGAACATGGAGGCAAGGCCCAGCACAAGAGCGATATTGCAGATATTGGAGCCAACCACATTGCCCACGGCGATCATGGATTTGCCGTCGAACGAAGCCACGAGGCTGACCACAAGCTCGGGCGCGGATGTACCAAAGGCAACCACCGTCAGACCGATGACCACGGGCGTAATATTGAAGCTTCGAGCCAGGCTCGACGAGCCTTTGACCAGCCATTCCGCCCCGTAATACAAAAGAGCGAAACCAACGCCGCACAGCACCCAATGCAACAGCATGAAAAAGCCTCCTCATTGACGGGTCATCAGACCCTGCGGGACTCTAGTGGTCCCAGAATATCATTCCGGCCTCATGGGCGCGGATGCGGATGGTGGATGCGCGAACCTTGTCGATGAAACCGGTATCCGCTGCATCTCCCAGCATCTCGCACGACGCCTGATAGACCTCATCCTCAATCATTTCGAGTTGTTTCAAAAAGGCCTCGTACCGGCCTCGCTTGCCATACGCAGACGTGACCAGTTCGGGATAGGCCAGCCCGTCGGCCTTGAAAAGACTGACGAAATGATCCAGAAGCAGCCTGACTTCCTTCATCTGGCAGGCCCTTATGGATTCGCAGTAAACCCCGGCGGTATGTGCGACCAACGTCTGTTTCGTCATCTCGTCGATCCCGCCAAGGACCTCTTTGCGAACGGCGTTGTTGCGCATTATTTTTCGCGCCCCGTCAAGGGCTAATAGCTTGGTATACAAAAAATTACCCACAAACAATTCCCGTTTCTTCTGAATGGCAGCGAAGCGAAAAATAAAAACAATGGGGATCAGAACGTCCCATACAGACACCTTTTTGGCCCCGATCAAACCACCAGCGATAGTCTGTGCAATGCCCCTCTCCCGCCTGCGAATGGCGGCGTACTTCCGATTCACAATCTTGGACATCAGGCTCCTCGCGAATTGTTGCGATGATTGGAGAATTCAGTTTCATGCGTCCAGGTCAGGGAAAAACAACCTCACACTCACGTCTTCGTCTGGCCGCACGCTCCTGGCAGTGGGCCTCAAGTTTGGCCCTGTCACTTTTGCGCAGAGGAATTTCATCAACCAGAGTCTGTTCCGCACGCCGTTCGGCCTCATCCAAAAGGGACAAAAAAGCCATATACGCACCGCGCTCATGATAGGCCTTGCCCACCAATTCCAGATAGCCGACGCCGTTCACGCCCAGAATCCTGACATAGTGGTCAGCCAGCAGTCCCGCCAGCTTGGCGCACTCCTCCTGCAGGGGCTGCGATACGGGCCAGAGCGAGGCCAGTGTTCCGGCCACGCCCTTCTCCAGATCGGAAAGAACCTCCTCCCGGGGATGGCCCTCAACAAGAGCCAGAGCAGCGTCAAGGGCAGGCTTGCGTATAGCCATGCAACGAGAGGTATGCTTGCGGGTGTCTACAAGGCGTTCCAGAAAGTCGAACAGAAACATCCCGGGAACGACCGAACGCCACCACGCGGGTGGACGTTTGACCAACACGGCAAGTGCCGATTCACGGGCCAGGGCCTTTTCCGCTTCGATAATCAGATCAGCTGACTGCATGGTCTCCGGTTCGGGCTAAGGTTGCCCCCGGGGCCGGGAAGCCCGACCGACGGGGCTCGAAACCAGAAGAATGGCCCAAGGAGTACCCTTGGGAGGCGGGAGGCGCCAAAAGCGCCTCCCGCATAGAGGCATATCAGCTTCGCACGCCTAGTCGGGTAAAATCGGCGGTACGAAGAAGGTTCCAGACCATAAAATCCAGACAATAAACAAGGTCCAGACCGCATTCAGTGCTTGTGAAATCCAATAGGCAATGGCCGGGCGACCACCTCCAACGGAGACCAACTCCTTGAAGTCGGTTTCCAAACCAATGGAAACAAAGCAGAAAGTGAAGAACCAGCTACGATAGCTCTTGGTCGCCTTGGCGACACCCTTGGCAAACTTGTTGCCATAGACAGGCTCGACCAGGAAGGAAACGATCAACGATGCAGCCATGAAGCCCACCACGAACTTCGGGAAACGGTACCACACTTCCATCAGCGTGGGTGCTTCCATTCCCTCTGCACGTTCCAGCTTCATCGTTGCCCACAGAGCCATGCCAAAGGCCGCAAAGCCGATCAGCACGTTCTGAGCCATCTTGACCATGGCCGCAGCATCAACAGCTGCCTTGCCACCGACAACCTCACCCGCTGCGATAACCGCACCGGTGTTGTCGATAACGCCACCAAGCCAGGCACCCGCCATGTTGTTGGGTAGCCCCATCCACACCGCCATGGGCGGCATGACCAGAATAAGCACCACAGCACAGACCAAAACCCAGGCAACCATATAGCTGATTTCCTTGGGATTACCCTGAATGGCACCGCCAGCCGCGATGGTTGCGGAAACACCACAGATGGCATTGGCCGAGGCGATGATCGCCGAGAACCGTTCGGAGACCTTGAACCAACGGCAGATGTGATAGGTCATGAACCAGACAGTGGTCGCAACCAGAACAGCTTGGACAACGCCAACCAGACCGGCCTTGAGCACAACCGAGAACATGATGGTCGCACCCATGCAGACCAGGCCGATCTTGACGAAAAACTCCGTCTGTCCTGCGGCCTTGAGAAAGTCAGGAACTTTAAACAAGTTGCTGATAACCAGCCCGAAAACCAACGCAAACAGGACGTAGGATATGCCCCATTCGTTGATAAACTGCTGCTTGGCAATGACCATTGAGATGAAACTCAGCAGGAAGATACCAAGGAATCCAGGGATATATTTCTTGAGATCGAATTTCAGATAGATACCAGCAATGTAGGTAGAGACGAGAGAGACAAGGAAGAATAAGGCAGTCGTCGTCAGGGTACTCCAACCCTTTGGGAAGATTTGAGACAGTTCAGTCCAGGTGCCAATTTTAGGTGCAGCCGGCAACAAATGGAACGTTGCCAGCGCGATAAACAACCAGCCGATGAAACAAGACCACCAGTCCTCGTTCTGCAAGACCGGGGTTCTGTCTTCGCCGTTAGCCATACCTCACCTCCTAAACGTTAAATCACTCCTGTATGCCTCCTTCTTGCACCGAAGTGCAATCACCCCACTTCTACGACGAGCCTTGCTCTACGGGTTGAGCGGCTCCGGCCATGTTCAGTTTCAGCACCCGTGAAATATCACTTTAACCATCTGTCCCAGTGGAACTTTTGTTTTCCTGTACTATGCTCAAAAAAAGAGCGCAAGAACATTTCACAAAAAACTCAAGAGAATGCACCGACGGCAGGATCAACAGCAGCATCCATTTTTCTGCATACATAATCTGCAGAGACAGCGACATTGCAGATCGCACACCTCTTTCCCTCACAGAATACAGGTCAACAGACCGTCACCAGCCAAACCAAAGGTTATGCACCCGACAGGAGACCACGTCCTGCCTCGACAGATCGGTCAACGCGATGTACACCCCGCTCATGCGAGTACTGTCGACACTGCTCTTCACTCTGCTGACCTTGGCAGCGATGACGCCAGTCCGGGCCGAGGCCTTTCTGTATCCACAGATGTTTATCCATGAAAACCCTGCGCAATTGGTGAAACAAGGCGATCAAGCCGCCTCGAACAATCAGTGGGACGAAGCTGTACAGGCGTACTCCAAGGCTATCAATACGGGAGACCTTGACCCTGTAGACATGGCTGCCGCCTATGAAAAACGCGGAGAGCTCTGGCTCAAGTTGGAAAAACCACACCAAGCCTTGGCAGATTTCCGTCGCAGCATCGAGATAGCCCCCGGCAGGGCAACAGCCTTTCTGGCCCGCGCAAAAGCATGGCTCGCCATTGGTGCAAAAGCACAGGCCCAAGCGGATACCGCCGTTGCCCGTAGACTCTGCCCGGACTGCTTCGCTGCAACAGGCAAGCAGTAACACGAAAGAGGCTAACCACTCCCGCCGCCCCCCCCTGAGCAAACAGTTTTTGTCATCACGAGCCAACATAATTATCCTGATAATTCCAACGTTTTCCCACTGTCACGAGCATTATCAATAGCCAAACAATCACAAGGTGTTGCCCATACGCCCTCCGAACCCCCTAGGCGATATATGCCCAGCTCACACCTCTTCTCTCAGGCAAAACAGCTTTTGCCTCAGGCCAAAAACGCCGTCTAAACTTCCTCCGCCCAGTGCCGATTAAAGTGTGTATGAAACAGCGGCACGAAAATATGGAACTCATCAGCCTCGGATTGGGCGAGCACGATGAGCCCACCTACACCGAGGAAGAACGCCAACGGGACAGGGCGGAACTCATCGAGCAATTACGTTCGCAAATCGAGTCCGGCGAGTACAAACCCAGCATCGGCCGCATCAGCATGAATATATTCACTGACATCACTGGCGACTAACCTGTTGCCCCCCACAGCATTTACCAGGCCTCTGCATTGACGCGGAGGCCTTTTTCTTGCCAATCTCCTCGAACCATTAAAGCAGAAACAAAACACCGTTTACGAGACATCCAACCGTAGGTTGCCTCCGGTTCAACACATGTCCTGCCCAAGCAAGCAAGGAATCCGCCCAGCATGAGACAGACTAGCCAAAGACTTGCCAAGCGCATCGCCCTCTCGCTGATCATCCTTTCTGCCGCCCTGGCCATTTGTGCGATCGCCTTCCATCGTATTCACAACATGGATCAGGAGCGTGCCCTGGAGTTGATGGCCGAAACCGTTTCAATGCAGGCGATCAAAAGCGCCCACTGGCTGGACACTCAGGAAGCCATATTTCGCACCTTTGCCGCAGACGTTACTCTGGAACAGGCACTGGCCCCTGCCTCGGCCATGCACTTGACCACAGAGCTGCAATCCAAGGCCCCCTTGTACATTGACCTGTCGGTAGTAAACGACACAGGCCGCACCCTATGGGGAGGTACAAGCACAGGCTCCATGCATGGCAATTTCCTTTGGTTCAAGGATGCAACCGGGCCCGACCGCTTCGCAGGCGGGATATATCCAGCTCCGGACGGCACGCCACGGATCCTGTTTTCCCGCCGACTGACGGAAGAAGGGCGCGGCTGGCACCTCCGCGGTGAAGTGGACGCCACAGCACTAAGCACGCTCATAAGTTCGACTGAAGCAGCCGGGTGGGTGCTTGTGGGGGCACAGGGACCTGCCATATCGCTTGCAGGCATGATCCCGAACCCGGGACTGACACTTCGCCTGGGAGAAGCCTGCCGCGAGCCACTCCCCCTCGCAAAACGGCTGAATAACGGCTGGCTGGTTGCAGCAACGAACATCCCTGAACGGAAAACGGCCCTGGCAGTCGTCATGCCAGAGCCGTCCACTCCTTACAAAAACATCGGCCTGGCGTTGACGATCATGGCCGCCGTCTGCCTGGCCTATGCGGGCTACATCAGAGCCCGCGCACTTAAGAACTAAGTTTGGGCCAAAGCCACCTGATCCCTGCCGGAGGCCTTGGCCCGGTAGACCGCTGCATCGGCTCTGGCGGTCAGTGAATCAAGGCTATCTCCCTCGCGATATTCGGTAACACCGCAACTCACAGTCACAGGCATGCCACTCTCTTCATCGTCATCACCAAACGAGAGTCCGGAGACGCTCAGCCGGATGCGTTCGGCCAATGCGGCGACTTCACCCAAGCCCCCCCGGGCCAGAACCACGAACTCATCGCCTCCCCATCGGGCCAACAAATCGTCGGGCCGCAACATGCCTCGCACTCCGTGAGTAACTCCGGCCAGAACCTTGTCCCCCATCAGATGCCCCAATCGATCATTCACATTCTTGAAACCGTCCAGGTCCATCACGACGACCGAAAAAGTTCCGCCTCCCCGTTGGTATCTGGAGACAGCCCTTTCAAATCGGGTCTCAAGCTCACGCCGATTCGCGGCTCCGGTCAAAGGGTCAGTCACGGCCATGCGTTCAAGACGATTCTGATAATGATTCACCGCCAGGGCGGTAGTAACGATGATCACCAGCCAGGCAACGCATCCCACGATCAGAGTACGCATGAAGTTCATACGAGCTGCACCCAGAGCATCCAGTTCGTCCTGTTCAACCAGCAGGTACCAGTCAAATTCGGGGATATATCGAACAGAGAGCAGAAGATGACGCCCCTGGGTATCGTATTCAAAGGATGTCGGATCATCCCGCGTATCGAGAATGGCTGTGGCAATCTTGCCAATCCCCTCCATGTCGTGGATGGAGCTGCGGTTGATCAATGACTGGTCCGAGTGAACCTGAATCTTGCCGAATGGATCTACCAGATAGACTCGACGGCCATATTTCTCACGGAAGGAATGCAGGATTCCCGCGACCCAATCCAGTTTCAGGCCAACTCCGGCGACTCCCATCAAGGTTCCATCGTACCCCTCGACCCGGTAGTTGATGAAAAGGGTCAACTCACCACCTGAACCCTCATTGGTATCCACGTCCAAATCGTACTCCACGCCACGCGCCACGAACTCGTAGTACCAGACATCGTGCAGGTTCATACGTGATATCCGTTTCAGCACACCACTCTGATGGTAATACTTACGCGTTTGATCAGAGACGAAGAAAGAGGTGATAAAGCCATATTTATCATTTATTTCGAGTAGATACTTTTGAATCTTATCAATATCCTTTTCTCCGTTCAGCACCCAGTCCCGGAGAAAGGTATCGCGCGACATGAGGGACGACAAAAAAATGGGTCGCATCAGTTCTCGATGCAATTCGGAGTAGATATTGTCACGTGTAAGTGGCAGGCCGGAGGTCAACAGCTCCTGCCTGATGGACTCCCGTGAGACCTTGTAGTTGGCGACGCTAATCGCAGTGACGGCCACAAGCATAATCACGGACAATGCAAGAATGAGTTTGGACTTGATTGACAGAATATTCAGCACAAAAAACTCATCATTTTAGATAATTACAACAACACCCAAACAAAAGAAGAACCAGACCAGCACTTCACGCAAAGGCCCTTAGGCAATGCACCCATTTGTCATGGCGACAATCTCTGGAGTTTACTCTCCAAAGCTTATCAGCAACAATCGGCAATGACCAATCCAAAGGGATCATTAAGGAGATAATCATGTCGCAAACAATTCTCATCACTGGCGCCACATCGGGATTCGGCGAGGCCATGGCCAGGCGCTTCGCCGCCGAGGGCTGGAAGCTCATCATCACCGGACGACGCACCCAGCGCCTGAATGCGCTCGCAGCCGAGTTATCGCCTGCTCAGGTTCATACTGCAACCTTCGATATTCGCGATTCCAAAGCCATCAGTGACTTCGTGGCCGCCTTGCCTGAAGACTTCAAGAATATTGACGTCCTGGTCAACAATGCGGGCCTGGCGCTGGGCCTGGAACCTGCACAGCGTTGTGATCTGGATCTCTGGGAAACCATGATCGACACCAACATCAAAGGCCTGGTAGCCATGAGCCGCGCAGTCCTTCCCGGCATGGTCGAGCGCAGCAAGGGACTGGTGGTCAACCTGGGTTCCATCGCCGGCAACTGGCCCTATCCTGGAGGCAACGTTTACGGGGGGACCAAGGCCTTTGTAAAGCAGTTCTCCCTGAACCTGCGGGCCGACCTGCATGGCACCGGAGTTCGCGTAACCAACATCGAACCCGGCATGGCGGAAACCGAATTCTCCGTCGTCCGCTTCGAGGGCGACAAGGACAAGGCCGCTCAGGTCTATTCCGGCATGAAACCCCTGACAGGCGAAGACATCGCAGACATTGTGCACTATGTGGCCACGGCTCCGGCTCACGTCAATGTCAACCGCATCGAGGTCATGCCCACGGCCCAGTCCTTCGGCGGCTTCCCTGTACACCGCGAACAGAGCTAGGCCTCAACCTCGCCCTATCACTGCAACCACCACACGGGGAGTCCTGCGCAGGGACTCCCCTCTTCTTTCTTCAAATACAAGAAAATAAGAGATACAAGAATGGCTGGCGGCAGCAAGTCGCCGACCATCCTTGACATCAGGGCCGCAACCAAAGACCTTTGAGGTATTGCATAGTTCCAAATCAGAGACCCTACGGTCAACGAGGCCCACATGATCACCGCCATAGAAAGCAGCCCCCGAAAGGGCGGCAATTCCCACACCATGCTCCAGGCAGTCATCGCAGGTGCGAGGGAGGCTGGCGCCTCTGCCCACGAAGTGCATTTGCGCGACTATAAATACGAGCCCTGCGTGGGATGCGAAAAATGCCGCAAAGACAAGATTTGTACCCGATTCCAGGACGGAATGACCCTTCTGTACCCTCACCTTCAGGAATCAAAGGGCCTCGTACTCATTTCCCCCGTACACAACTACAATGTCTCCGCCTGGATGAAATCGTTCATAGACAGATTGTACTGCTTCTATGATTTCGAAAACACCAGACCTCGTGCATGGTCCAGCAGGCTAGCCGGGCAAGGACGAAAGGCTGTCATTGGCGCCATCGCGGAACAATCCGAAGAGAAAGACATGGGCTTTACCATGGATGCCATGCGCCTCCCTCTGGAGGCCCTCGGTTATGAAATCGTGGCCGAACTTCCGGTTCTGCACCTCTTCGATCGCGGTATTATCGCAAAGCATCAGGACCTCATCGATAAAGCAACACATGCGGGGGGACTGCTGGCTAAAGCGCTCTGAGCCCCCTCTCAGAAACGCTCCTCACGTCGCCCAGTCAAAGGGGTTGCCTTTTCCAAAAAAAAGCCCCTCTGATCCAAGGGGCTTTTTCATCTCCAGACAGATCAATGTTTGAAGATTCTTTTGCCACAAGTATCAATAATTTCCTGGGCTTCGGTCAGTGACGTATCTCCGTCAAAGGCCTGTTTGGCAAAATCATAGGCTTCGTCATATTTTCGCCAATCAAGATACATTTCGGCCATATGCAGTAGCGTCTTGGGATGCGAGCCAAAGCTTTTCAGCGCGATTTTATACATCTTTTCCATCTTGGGATATTCGCGCGCATTCTTGTAGGCCTGAACCGCAAAGGCCAAAGCGTGACTGTCTCTGGAGTTTTGTCCGATGGCCTCTTCAAGGACCTCGCCTGCCTCGAAGTACAACCCGGCCTTCAGCAGCCTGCGTCCAATGTCCGTTCGCACTCCATCTTCATGCCCAAATTCTTCCGCTACGCCCCGCAGGATGCTTTTCCCTTTGGGAAACTCTTTCTTATCCAGATAGTACTGCCCTTTTTCCAGCAGCTCTTCCTTACGTCGCTCTTTCTTGACTTCTGCAGCCTGATCGGCCTGCTGCTTCCCCTCATTCATCTCGCCCAAGATTTTTTCAATGGCTTCCAGCAAAGCCCGTTCTTCACCACGGGTAAACTTCACATACGGGGTAACGTGGATATTCTTGTCGGCAAAAAACTTCTTGATATCCGGATGGCGGTTGAAATCCTTGAGGTATTCCTGAGCATGCACCTCCACCTCGAATTTCTCTCTGCCAAAGATCTGAGAGCCCATCATTTCCCGTACTGCGTTCGAGAAATGTTCAACGGAACTCACAACCTCGCCCTTGGCCAATGCTCTTTTGGCCCTGGCAACATCCTCTCGGACTCGTTTAGCTGGCGTATCAAACATAACTATAGCATTCCCCAATGAAACAGACACGTCAACGATCAATCCCCGCACTGTTTTGTATCTCACACTTTGAACTCATCATCAACTCCACATTGAATTTGCCCCTGCTACAGAACAAAAACTGGAGATTTCCCGAATTCCCTGCGCGTACGACAGCCTACCAAAGCCCTGCGGGAGTCTCCTTTTCGCAGGCAAACATAACCCTCTGTATTCCAAGGCAGAACCCTTGCCTTGAAAACAGGACTCGGATACAGTTCACCAACAACAATTAACGTATCAAGCAATTTCATGAATATATCATGAGGGTTATAGTGGACAACGTCGCAACCATAACCGCCACCACTGGTTCAGCGCATTTCTCGGTCGGAGAATACGAGCAACCACTAAAGACCGGGGGCAGCGTCCCTGCGGGAGCCGCTGTCGCAACATCCGCAGGTGCTCACGCCGAGGTTGCCTTCACTGATGGGACCATCATCTCTCTCGGCGAGTTTTCCAGTTTCATCATTCAGAATTTCTCCTTCCAGCCCAGCCTTCCGGACCAGTGGGGCCTCGATCTTCACATTGATCACGGCACATTCCGCATCACCTCGGGAAACATCGCCTCCAACGAAAGCCAAGGCATTCGCGTCTCCTCCAATACTGCCAGCATCCAGATGGATGAGCACGGTGGGGACATCGTGGTCCGCGACGGACTGACTCAGGTTGGCAGCGTCATGGGCTCCGCCCCTCATTTATCAGTGACAACAGCCTTGGGCACCGCCACCATCACGACCCCCGGAAGCATCATGGATATCCTGGCCGGTGGGCGCATCGGTGGCATTCGACAGTATACCGATTTTGAAAGAGCCTATTTCAAGGCTGCGGCACCACTCTCCGAAGAAGCTACACATGAGGTTATCGAAGCCGAAGTAATCGATACCGGAGCAGACCAAACACACGACGACTACGCCGAACTCAGTACTTCGGATTTTGGGACGACGTACATTGACTTCGAAGAGAGTGATCACCAGGAACTATTGACACTGTTCGAAACCTACTTTGGCACCAACGGGACAACCAACGGAATCGCCGTCACACTCTTTCAGGGCATGGATGACGGACTTTCCACCACATCCGGGCTCGACCATGACGCCGTCATCGCCACAGCCGAAGCCCCGCTACCCCCAGCCGATGAATCACCGCAGGATCAGACACGCTCGCTGTACAACTATGCACAGGACTTCTTCGAAGATCATGGGAGTGACATAGCATCCCTCTTCGCGCGGTGGTTTGGTGGCGGTTCCCGGACGGAGACCGAGGTTGCGGAGAAGTCCTCCTCCGAGGAAGAGACGCCCTCGCACGTCAACTCGAACGCAGAGCTGGACAGAAGTCCCGACATCACACTGGCCGCTGCCACTCACGGGGATGGCACCGAGGCTGAACTTGCCCCACAGCCACAGAGCGTCCCGACCTCCTCCACAGACCAGGACTCTGCGGACAGCAACACCATGTTCCCGAATTCCATAGTGCAGAACATGGTACCGGCCAATTCCCCATTCGACTCCGGCTCCACAACATTGATAGGCGGCGGCGTATCAGACGACCTGACACAAGCGCCTGCAAATCCTTATGATGACTGGAGCTCAAGCCCTCTGGATTCCGAAACAACCACCACTGACACCCATATCTTCACTCCACATTACTCCCTCGGCATCGTATACCATACAATCAGATGTGGTTGGTTCACTATACATATCCCGATTCCTGTCATCAGAGTTGAATATTCAGAGCAATTGATTTCCTCCGAGACGACGACAACAACACTGTATGAAGATGGCGCCACAGAAACCCAAACCATGCTGGACACTGATGCCGACGGACACTGGAACCAAAGCAGCTCGAACCTGCTCTATGCTGACGGGACTCAACGTTCCGTGAGCTTATTCGATGTCGATGACGACGGCACCTGGGACACCTACGAAACAACACTCATCTACCAGGATGGCACAACAGCCTCCTCCCACGCGGGGGACTACGCAGAAGCCCCAGACGAAATACTGCACCATCTCGCTCTGGCTACGGACGACCCCAGCGCCGCCTGATACGCCCGCCCTCTTTACGCACGCCCTTTTCCCTCCGAAGTTCCTCGCACCCTTCCCATACACCTTGTTCGCATCTCTCACGTTTCCACGCACCAACAAAGACAAGACCGACGAAACACAGCACCCCCCCGCCGCACTCCTCAATAACCAGCAAAGGAACACCGCAACTCGAAACACCATTTGCAGCAACTTGCTACAATTGCTATAAGCGATACAGTGATTCTTTTCTCTTGCGTCACCCATTTACAGAGTGGGAGGGGGATTCGGAATGCATGTCATCGGGGAAGTCATTGCTTTAAATGGTAATGTTCGTGGGTTGAGCGACGGCGAAGAGCGCATCCTGACCAAGGGGAGCCCCATTCACCAGGGTGAGACCATAACCACAGCTCAAAGCAGCTCGGTTCAAATCGAACTGACAGATGAATCCATACTGGCCCAGGGCGAGAATGCCAGCCAGACCATCGACAGCTTCATCTACGATCCAGCCAACGCCTCGGCCAGCAACATGCTGATCAACATGGCCCAAGGCACCTTCCGCATGGTCACCGGGCAGGTCGGCAAGGCCAATCCAGAAGGTATCGAAGTAAAAACCCCCCTGGCCACCATTGGCATCCGAGGGACAGGTATCGACCTCGATATCCAGGGCGCTTTGGCCAAAGTCGGCTGCTTCCTCTATGATGGTCTGGACGTGACCATCACCACCGAACAGGGCACGCGCCTGCTGAATGCGGTCAACACCATTCTGGACATCCTTGCTGACGGCACCTTTGGCGAAATCCGCACCTACTCGGACTTTGAACAGGCGTTCTTCAAGGCCGCAGCACCAATCCTCGGCCTTCCGGACGAAGGTCAGTACGGCGATGATGGTGGAGATGGTGGCGAGGGCGACGGAGATGATGGAGAAGGTGGTGAGGGCGGAGAAGGTGAAGGCGGTGAGGGCGAAGGAGACGGCACCGAAGGAGATACAACAGACCTCGGTGAATTATTCGAGACAATCTTCGGCACCGAGGAACAACCAACAGGCCTTCTGCAACAAATCTTCGAAGCCTTGACCGGTGGAGACACCACGGGCGACACACTCGCAGGCGGCACAGGCGACGACACCCTGGCAACCGGAGATGATGACGACGATGACGACACACTGCCAGGTGACAATAGCGGCACCACCACAACGACAACCGTGACCAACGGCGACGACGACGGTAGCAACTTCAACGAATCCGGAGCTGACCACGTCATCGACGGCACGTCCGGAGTCGACGACCACCACACGGGTTTCGAGGGCACGACAGGCAACGACCTGATGCGCGCCTATTGTGGCGATGACGACGTCTGGGGCAAGGCTGGCAACGACACCATGTTCGGCGGCAACGACAACGACGTCCTCAGCGGCGACCTCGGCAACGACCTGCTGGTGGGCGGCACCGGAAACGACACCCTGGCTGGTCAGAGTGGTCACGACACCATGTGGGGAGGCTCCGGGGCCGACGAATTCACCTACTACCAGCAGGGCGTCGGCGGTGACACCATTAAGGATTTCCAGACCGGCATCGACGAAATCGTATTCTACGGAAACAGCTACAACATCACGGACACTCTGACCGGCACGGGCGACGGTTTCACCCACCCTGGGACCAGTTCCTTCTTCACCGTAAGCGGGGCCTACAGCGGCGCGACGGGCAGTTCCAGCACAGGCGACAAAGGGTTCGTCTTCGATGGCAACGGCGACCTCTGGTACGACACCGACCTTGCCAACTCCAACCCCAGCGGAGAGGAACTGGTGGCCCATATCGAAGGGGACGATGTGATTTACGCCGATATTGCCCTTGTAGCGGTCTGACCTCACACACAACGACCGATGCTTAACAGGCCCGCCGGAACAACCCGGCGGGCCTTCTTCGTCACATCTTGGAGCACTACTCACTGCACATGCGCTGACAATCAATCGAAACACCTCCCCCCTTGCATCCCAACCACAGGCAAAAACAACATATTGCAGCCCCTCACCTCCCCTGCTATAGAACTCCTTACTTTTTTAATTAATTATTAAGATTACTGTCATGATTCTTCTGTAGGGGGGGATTCAGCATGGAGACTATTGGAGAAGTCGTCGCCCTGAGCGGCGAAGTCCGCGCGCTTTCCGAAGGCGGCGAACGAATTCTGTCTCAGGGTAGCCCTATCCATGAAGGTGAGACCATTCTCACCGCACAGGGCAGCTCCATCGAAATCAAACTCGCGGATGAATCCATCCTGGCGCAGGGTGAAAACGCCAGCCAGACCATCGACAGTTTCATTTATGACCCTGACAATGCCTCGACCAGCAACATGCTGATCAATATGGCTCAGGGCACCTTCCGCATGGTCACCGGGCAGGTGGGCAAGGCCAACCCCGAGGGCGTCGAGGTCAAGACCCCCTTGGCCACCATCGGCATCCGTGGCACCGGTATCGATCTGGATGTGCAAGGGGCCATGGCCAAGATTGGTTGTTTCCTCTACGACGGCCTGGACGTAACCATCACTACAGAAGAAGGCACTCGTTTCCTGACGGCTGTCAATTCCATCCTGGATATCCTGAGCGACGGCACCTTCGGCGAACTCCGCACTTACTCCGACTTTGAAAAGGCTTTCTTCAAGGCCGCTGCCCCCATCATCGGCGTTCCCGAAGGCGACCTCTATGGCGACGATGATGACGGCCAGGAAGGGAGTGGTGGAGGCGACGTCCCTGAAGGTGAAGGCGACGGAGCCGGTGGCGAAGGCGAGGGGGAAGGCGACGAAACCGGAGACGGAGACGGCGAACAAACCCCCGAAGAGATTCTGGCCGAGCTTTTCGAAACGATCTTCGGCACCGAGGAACAGCCCTCCGACCTGCTGCAGACCCTGTTCGCAGCCCTGACCGGCGAGGAAACGGGGGGGGACGACACCCTCCAGGGCGGCACAGGTGAAGACACCCTCCAGGGTGGCGATGACGACGATGATGATTCCCTTCCCGGGGGGGCGAATACGGACGAGGATGAAGGAGACGGCGGCCATGATAGTAGCACCTCCTGGACCGGCAACGAGGACGGCAGCGCCTTCGACACCAGCGATGCAGATAACGTCATTGATGGCAGCTCCTCGGCCAATGACCATTACGGAACGGGCGGCGCAGATGTCATACGCGCCTATGGCGGAGACGACACCCTTGTCGGTCAAGCGGCTAACGACTCCCTCTTCGGCGGAGGCGATGAAGACTGGCTCCAGGGTGTCGACGGGGACGACCTGCTCATTGGCGGCACCGGTGACGACAACCTCTCAGGCGGCAATGACAGCGATGAATTGCATGGTGGCGACGGCTCAGACTTTCTGGACGGCGGCACCGAAGGGGATGAGATCCACGGCGGCACCGACTCCGACATCATCTACGGCAACGATGACCCCGACCAACTCTACGGCGACGCAGGCGATGATTATTTCCAGTTATGCATAGCGGTAGCAACGCTGATCTCGAAGACTTTTATCGCGACTTCACCCCCGGCGAAGACATGCTGGTCATCGATCGCGCACTGACCAACTGGACTCCGACCACCGATGTGACTCT
The DNA here is from genome assembly GCF_003966735.1 of Desulfovibrio ferrophilus. NCBI lineage: Bacteria > Pseudomonadati > Thermodesulfobacteriota > Desulfovibrionia > Desulfovibrionales > Desulfovibrionaceae > Desulfovibrio > Desulfovibrio ferrophilus. The sequence continues at coordinate 222,354 of NZ_AP017378.1, read as the reverse complement.
GAACGCCAACTTCTTTGTTTCCAGTTCCACCCATGCCGACTATGTTGCTTCCAATGGCGACTGGGCCGGTGTCAGTGGAGAAAGCATGGCCCCCCTCGTGCTCGATGCAGAAGGTAATCTCTATTACGATGAATACCCACACTCCGGCTTTGGAGACACTGCAGAAAAAATAGGCCACTTCAGTACCGTGCCCGACGCTGATTCCATCGTCGTCGCCACCATCCACATCGATGACCTGGACGCACACTTGATGGTCGGCGACGCGGACTACGACTTCATGATTGGCCTCGGAGGAGATGACACCCTCTTCGGTTCCGGCGGCTCAGATACCATGTACGGTGGCTCAGGCGCAGATGCCTTCAAATACACCGCCCTTTCGGATGGCGGACAAGCCGGGGCAACCGGTGACAAGATTATTGATTTCCACCATGGCGAAGACTACTTCACCTTCACATCCGGTATCTTTACGGTCTGCGACACGGTCATCGCAGGAGACGACACTGTCCCCAAGAACAATGTCGGATTCTGGACCTGGGGGTCTGCTTACGATGACTCGACCACCAGCGGGAGCTATGGAGACGAGGGATTCATCTTTGATAGCAATGGGGACCTCTGGTATGATCCCAACCTTGGAGACATGAATGACGCTGTGCACATCGCCCATGTCGAAGGCGAAGTGACCAACGAAGATATCCATCTGGTGCCCTAGCCTGCATTCAAACAACACCATAACGGCCCGCCTGAAATTTCAGACGGGCCGTTTTTTAATCGTAAATTAAAAATGGAATCTATACGAACGTACTGCTCAACTCTCCCAGACCGTACGAACCTCGTCTCCGTGCTCATCCATCAGCCGCTCCACGGCCTCCGGCACCAGCCCCCGGACTGACTGTCCGTCTATCCAGCGCTGGCGAATATCCGAAGCACTGATATCCAGGCGCCCGGCAGGAATAAAGCTCAGCCGCCTGCCCTGCGGCAAGCGCCAGGAAGCGTCGTCCAGAGACTCGGCTCCGGCCCAGGTCTGCTCCACGAACAGGCGCACGGCCTCCAGCCCACCATCACGACGTCCGGCCACGGCAAGATTCACCAGCCCGGGGATCAACACTCCCTGATGCCAGTCAGGCAGCACAAACAAGTCCTCGGAACCCAGAATGAAGGTGAACTCATCCTCAAGCCGCTGTGCAGTCAATGCCCTCAGGGTATCCACCGTATACGATGGCCCCTCGCGCTCTCCTTCCAGGCGGTTCACGCGCAGCATCTCCACTCCGGCAATTGCGGCCTCGCATAGTTCGGCCCGTAGTCCGAAGGGCAACATACCGTCACCGGACTTGTGGGGAGGCACTGCCGCCGGAACAAGCTCCACCCGGTCCAGCCCCAGTCTCTCGCCCGTTTCCAGAGCAAGACGCAGGTGCCCGTTATGCACCGGATTGAAGCAACCGCCCAGCAGCCCGACCTTCATGCTAGCCCCTGACCTGGCCTTCGCCGAACACCACGAACTTGGTGCTGGTCAGCTCGGTCCCACCCATGGGGCCATAGGAATGCAGCTTGGAGGTACTGATACCGATTTCGGCGCCCAGCCCCAATTCACCACCGTCGTTGAAACGCGACGAAGTGTTGATGCCCACCATGCTCGCATCCACCTCGCGCAAAAAGCGCATGGCACGGATATGGTTGGTGGTCAGGATAATTTCCGTATGATTGGAGCCATGAGCCGCAATATGGTCCTGAGCCTCGATGCGCGAGGGCACGACCTTCACGGCCAGAACCAGGGCGTGGAACTCCTGCCCCCAATCCTTGTCCGTCGCAGGCACGGCGGTCTCGCCCATCAGCGGCAACGAAGCCGGGCAGCAACGAAACTCAACCCCGGCAGCGCCAAGCTTGGCGGCGACCTTGGGCAGGAATTCGGCGGCCACGTCCTGATGCACCAGCAGACATTCCATGGCATTGCAGACGCCGGGGCGCTGCACCTTGGCGTTGAACACGATCTTCAGCGCTTCGGCCTGATCGACCTCGGAGTCCACATACGTGTGGCAGACACCCATGTAGTGTTTGAGCACGGGCATGGTGGCCTCGGCCACAACCGCACGAATCAGGCCTTCGCCGCCGCGCGGGATAATCACGTCGATATATTCATCCAGCTTGAGCATGGCGGTCACGGCCTCGCGATCCGTGGTCGGCACAACCTGCACGGCATCGGGTGGCAATCCGGCATCGGTCAATGCCTTGTGGATCAGGGAAGCCAGAAAACGATTGGAATGAATGGCTTCGGAACCACCACGCAGGATAACGGCATTGCCAGCCTTCAGGCAGAGTACGCCAGAATCCACGGTCACGTTGGGGCGAGACTCGTAGATCATGGCGATGACACCCAGCGGAATACGCATCTTGCCCACCAGCAGACCATTGGGGCGCTTCCACATGCGCTCCACCTCGCCCACGGGGTCGGACTGCGCAGCCACCTCGCGGCAGGCCTGAATCATGGAATCAATGACTGCGTCGGACAGACGCAACCGATCCATACGCGCCGAATCCATACCGGCAGCCTCAGCGGCTTCCAGGTCCTTGGCATTTTCAACACGAATCGCCTCGCGCTCCTTGTCCAGCAGATAGGCCAAGGCATCCAGCGCAGCAACTTTGGAAGAGGCATCGGCTGAAGCCATGATTCTGGCGGCAGCCTTGGCGCGTTGCGCCAACTCGAGCATCTCCTGCTTAACGTCCATTATACATACTCCCTCTGGCCGCGATCAAGGTGGATAAACTCCCGCTCCACCCTCATCCTGGCCTCTCGATGCCGTTTGCCGGCAATGGTTTGAGTCATTCGATTACAGAAAAAGGTGCGCTGTAAGACACCCGAAATCAGGAAAAGACCTTTTGACATTTCTGTAAAGCCTGTCTACATGATTTGAGCCCATTGTTCGGGCTCGTTTTTTTGTTGCGGAATCGTCACTGGAAGTCAATACGCCACTTGTGGGAGGATCACCTCGAATGACCGAAAAAATGCCCCAGCAAGAGTCCCATGCGCCCCTTGGAGCCTTGGGCGAGGAAGTGGACGAGTCCCTCCATCCTTTGCTGCAAGCCATCGTCGACAACATCAAGCTCATCGTGGGCGTTATCGGAGCCCTGATCCTGATCGTGGGCGGTTACGCCGTCTTTGATAGCGTCCAAGGCTCGCGGCTGGCCGACAGCCGAACTGAGCTGGCGTCCCTGATTGCCACTCAGGACCCGGCCCAGCGTGCCAAGGCCCTGGAAGAATTCGATGCCCCATCGGGTCTGTCCACCGCCGTCCAGCTTGAACTGGCCGGAGCACTGGCCGCCGCTGGCGAGCATGAGCGCGCCGCCGCCATCTGGGGGCAGCTGTCCGACGTGGACACTGCCGACCTTGGACTCGTGGCCAGCCTCGGCCAGGCCGCAGAGCTTGGCAAATCCGGCAAATACGCCGAAGCCGCTGCTGTGCTCGCGGGCCTCAGGGACAGCATTCCGGAAGGATACAAGGCGCTGGTGCTGCACCGCCTGGCTTATGCTTCCGAGCATTCCGGCGACTGGGAGACCTCCCTGTCCTGCTGGGAAGAGCTTCAGACCAGCAACCAGAGTGCAGACAACGGTTTCATCACCGGCAAGATCAAAACGGCCAAGGCTAAGCTGGAGAAATCCTCCTAGCCCGACCTTTCAAACTCATTTCAAGGAGTAGAATCGGATGGCACATCCGCTCCTGACCAAGGAAGGTGGCGACAAGCACCTCCTGCTCGGCAACGAGGCCATTGTACGCGGAGCCCTTGAGGCTGGCGTGGCTTTTGTCAGCTGTTACCCAGGCACCCCTTCATCCGAAGTCCCGGACATGTTTTACCGACTCATGCCGGACTCGGACTATTACTTTGAATATTCGTCCAACGAGAAAGTCGCCTTGGAAGTTGGCGGCGGCGCGGCCCTGGCCGGAGCCCCGACTTTGGTGACCATGAAACACGTCGGCGTCAACGTCGCGGCCGACCCGCTGATGACACTGGCCTATATCGGCACCCCTGGCGGTCTTGTGCTGCTGTCTGCAGACGACCCGGGCTGCCATTCCAGCCAGAACGAGCAGGACAACCGCTACTACGCCCGTCTTGCCGGACTGCCCGTATTCGAGCCCTGCACCGCGCAGGAAGCCAAGGATATGACCCGCGACGCCTTTGCCCTGTCCCGCGAGTTCGGACAGCCCGTGATGCTGCGCACAACCACCCGCGTGGCCCACGTGCGCGGCCCCGTGCAATTCTCAGAGCTTCCGGGTGCCAAATTCGGCCCGGCCTTCGAAAAGGCTCCCCTGCGCTTTGTGCCCATCCCGGTCGTGGCTCGCATGCGCCACCCCGAGTTGTTGAAAAAGCTCGACGCCATGCAGGAAGCCTCCGAAAAATCGCCCTACAATACAGTGAAAGGACGCGGCAAGATCGGCATCATCGCCTCGGGCATGGCCCGGGCCTATGTCGCCGACGTTGCAGATGAGAAAGGCTGCAAAGGCGAATTCAAGGTTCTCAACCTGGGCATGACCTTCCCCCTGCCCGAGAAAAAGATCGCCCGCTTCCTGAAAAGCGTGGACACCGTGCTGGTTGTCGAAGAAGGCGAGCCCATCGTGGAGCAGGCGCTGCGCGCCCTGGCCCAGGAAAAGGGCATCGATATCAAGATCACCGGCAAAGGCAAGGATCTGACGCGACTGGGTGAATTCTCCACCGCCGAAGTCCGGGCCGCCATGTATCGCGTCCTTGGCAAACGTCTGCCCAAGACGGGCTCCTGCGTTGTCGAAGGACCGCTGCCCATGCGTCCGCCCAACCTCTGTGCCGGTTGTTCGCACCGTTCGTTGTATTATGCAGTGCGCAAGGCATACGGAGACGAAGCCGTCTACTCCTCGGACATCGGCTGCTACACTCTGGGAATCCTGCCCCCACTGTCCTGTGCCGACTTCCTGCTCTGCATGGGGTCTTCGGTCTCGGCAGGCGGCGGTTTCGCCAAGGCCTCGGGTAAGCCCGTTGTGGCCTTTATCGGCGACTCCACATTCTTCCATTCCGGCCTGACCGGACTGGTCAGCGGCGTGTTCAACAACCACGACATCCTGCTGGTCATCCTGGACAACCGCACCACCGCCATGACGGGCCATCAGCCCAATCCCGGCGTCTCGACCACCATCCACGGGGACAATCCCTGTCAGGTGGACATCGAGGCCATTGTACGTGGTTGCGGTGTCTGCAATGTAGTCAAGGCCAGCCCTTACAATTACAAGGCAACTGCCAAAGCCATCGAAGAACTGCGGGCTCTGCCCGGCGTGAAGGTACTCATTGCCGAAGAGCCTTGCGTGCTCTTTGCCAAGCGCACCCTGCGCCAGCACAAGCCCATGGTGGCCTATGTGGCCGAGCAGACTGAAGCAGTTCGCGACTGCCTCGCCAATCTGGCCTGCCCCGCTTTCTACAGCGAACAAGGCCGGGTCGAGATCAATGAACACCAGTGTACGGGTTGCATGTTCTGCATGCAGGTCTGCAAAGACATCAAGGCCCGGAAAAGGAGCGCATAATGGCCAAAGCACGCATCTTCTTCACCGGAGTTGGTGGCCAGGGCACCTTGACCGCCACCATCATCCTGGCCCAGGCCGCCATGGCCAAAGGCCTGGAAGTGACCGCAGGCGAAGTCCATGGCATGGCCCAGCGCGGCGGCGTCGTGGAATCCACCCTGCTCATCGGCGGTTTCAAGAGTCCGCGCATCGCCCATGGCGAGGCTGACATCCTGCTGGGCTTCGAGCCCTTGGAAACCCTACGGGCCCTGCCCTACCTGAAAGCCAACGGTACCGTGGTCAGCAACTCGGAGCCCATCGCCCCCATTGGCGTGACCATGGGCCGTGAGACGTACCCCGACCTGGACGCCATCGTGGCCAAAGCTGAGTCCTGTGCGGCCAGGACCCTGTTCCTGCCCTGCCAGACCCTTGGAATCAAGGCCGGAGCCGTGCAGTGCGGCAACGTGGCCCTGCTGGGAGCACTCTGCGCCACCGGGACCATCCCGCTGACTCCCGCAGAGCTCGCAGACACGGTCAAAAACAGCCTGAAGCCCAAAATCGTGGACATGAACCTGCGCGCCATTGAACTCGGCGTCCAGGCCGTATCCTAAGCAGAGTATCGGGAAACCGGAGATATTATGGCACTCACCGTCTCCAATGAGCACTTGAAAACGTATTTCGGTACGCTGCGTAAGGTGATCAAGGAAATGGCCCCTCGCCGGGCAATGCAAACCGGCCTGAAGGCCCTGCTCAGAATCCTGTGCGAAACGCACGGATACAAGCGGGCGCTATTGACCATCTTCGATCCTGAAACAAATACCCTGAAGCTATCCGTCACCTATGGCTCCCAGAAGTATTCCCAGGTCTCGTATGAATCGGGACAGGGAGTCACCGGGCAGGTCATGGAAACCGGCAAACCGGTGATCGTGCCCGTCATGAAGGACCATGCGCCCTTCCTGAACCTGGCCTTCGGACGCACCAAGGAAGAGATGGGCCGACTCGGCTTCATCTGCGTCCCTGTGCGCAGCCAGGACAGCGGGCACACAGACATGCTCGGTACCCTCTCCGTGGACGTCCCTTCCGGCCCCGCCGAAGCACTGGACACTGACTGCGCCTTCCTGAAGGTCGTGGCCGCCATGGTGGCCAAGGAAGTGGCCTCCCTGCAGGAAGAAATGGCCATGCAGCGCCATCTTCTGGCACAGGGCATGGTCGCTGGAGCGGGTGACGGCTATAACCATCCCAACATTGTGGCAGCATCCAAGCCTATTCGCCTGGTGTTGCAGCAGATATCCCAGGTGGGCCCCAGCCGTGCCACTGCGCTTCTAAGGGGCGAATCCGGTACCGGTAAGGAGCTGTTCGCCGAGGCGATTCACAGCGTCAGCCCACGCAAGAACAAACCCCTGATCAAGCTCAACTGCGCGGCCCTGCCCGCCGACTTGGTGGAATCCGAACTGTTCGGACACCAGAAGGGCGCCTTCACGGGTGCCATTGCCAACAAGAAGGGAATGTTCGAACTGGCAGACGGCGGCACCCTGTTCCTGGATGAAATCGGGGAGCTGTCCCTGGATGCCCAGGCCAAGGTCTTGCGCGCCACTCAGGAAAAGGAAATCCAACGCCTGGGGAGCGAGCAGGTCATCAAGGTGGATGCCCGCCTGATCTGTGCCACCAATCGTCCTCTGGAGACCATGCTTGAGGACGGCACTTTCCGCGAAGATCTGTTCTACCGCATTAATGTGTTCCCCATCTTCATTCCGCCCCTGCGGGAGCGCAGACAGGACATCCTGCCTTTGGCAGAACACTTCATGCAGCAGTTCTCCGAGGAATACGGCAAAAGTGTTAAACGCATCTCCACCCCGGCCATCGACCTGCTCTCCCAGTATCACTGGCCAGGAAACGTACGTGAGCTTGGCAACTGCCTTGAGCGTGCCGTGCTGATCTGTGACGAGGAAGTCATCCGGACCTATCACCTGCCCCCCAGCCTACAGACAGCAGAGAGTTCGGCCACGGACTCGCAACTGTCCTTTGGGGAAGCAGTGGCCCGCTTCGAGCAGGAAATCCTTGTGGATGCACTCAAGAAGTCACGGGGCAACATGCTTCAGGCTGCCCGTGGTCTGAAGGCCAGCTACCGAATCATCAACTACAAAGTGAAAAAATACCACATCGACCCCAAGAAATTCGCAGTGGGCAAGAGCCGCAATCGCGGCACACCCTGACCACCCGAATCTCCCCCTGGGGCGAAAACATGACAGCACCAATATGCCCCGCGAACGCAAGTTCGCGGGGCTTTTTCATGGGGCGGCGACAATGGGCGCGGGAGGCAACAAGCCCGATTCGTATTGCGCATACGAGAGGATTAGTTGTCTCCGAGCAACGAAGCAGGCGCGTCCTTTTCAGCCGCCTGAAGGCGCAAAGCCCCCGGAGTATCCGAGGGCTTTGCTATTGGGAGTGGAAGACCGTCCTGCCATAGGGAACCGGGGATCGAGTCGGGGTCGATCAACCGGTCGGGAAGCCCCTGAGAGACAGGCGGCTAGGGGAAGTATGTAAACGGACCTTATACAGGCCGAAAAATATCGTGACATGCACTCACGAATCATTAGCCCTTGGTCGCCGATCCTCCCCCGACAACGCAGTCCCTGCGCAGGATCATCAACTGATGACCGGACCGACGACCAAAGGCAATTTACAAGTACCATCAAGAACAGTTTTATGCAATAATAACAGGCATTAACCGCTAGGCCGCGCCAGCCAAGCATCCTCACATGTGGAAAACACAAAGACACCTCTTTTTCATTAAATCTACTCCTTTTTGTAACAGAGGATTGAAATTTTCTATTGTCCCACAGGCGTTGCATCGAATCTCACCTAAAACAACAGCAGAATCCCACCTGTTATCAACAAAAAAGCCCCTTTCAAGGGGCTTTCAATTTGATTTATCAATAATATTCTATCATGAATTTGGATACAAGCGCGCACCCTGCGCAGAGTCTTCCACCCGAAAGCCCAACTCGATCAATCGTGTCCGCAACACATCGGCACGCTCAAAATCCTTGCCCTGACGGGCAAGCTCACGTTCAGCGACAAGGCGTGCTGCTTCATCCGGCCACGCAGCCTGCAGTACGGGCATGGCCCCTGCGTCCAGAATACCAAGAACAGCATCGGTATCTCCAAGCCGTTCCCGGCAGGCGGTAATTTCATCCGGGCTCAAACGATCAGCACCAAGGAGTTTTTTCACACCCCGGCAGAATGAAAACAACTCGGGCCAAAAGGCATACAGGGACAGATCGTCGTCCAGGGCGGCACGAAAAGCGCCCTTGACGTCCACGAGCATCTGCTCCACTTCGGGGCCAATCCCGCCGCCGCCTTCAGTTACAGGCAAGGCCGCCAGTGACACAGCCAAATCCTGCACCGTACGCTGATTTTTGGACCACATGCCCAAGGTCGAACGCGAAAAATCCAACGTCTTGTGATAGCTGGCAGAAGAAAGCCACAGGCGCACCGCAGCGGGGGTATAACCAGCGTCAAAAAGTCCGCCAAGGCTGGCCTGGTCAAAGGCATCATCGGCCTTGGTCCCATGGGCGTCAGGTTCGATCACGGGCATGGATGCCATCCAGGCTCCGGGGGAGGCCTTTCCACTCACCGACCAGATCGCCCGAAGATTCTCCATATGCGGGAATCGGTGAGATTCACCCCCCAGGAACACCGTGGGACTGCCCACGGAACACAGAGCAGCCGCTGCCATCTGCATGAACCAACTGGGACGAACATTACCCCAGCGGGTCTGCCAGAATTCGCCATCCTTGATATCCTGTAGAGTCGCTCGCTTCAAAAGGGTAAAGTCCTGGGGATTTGATTTCACATAATCAGCCAGATCAACGGTCTTGCCCAGCGAAAGCTTGTCCATGTCCACATTGCAGACCTGACCGTAGTCCGGGTCACGCAGGACATCGAAATACACACTGCGCAGCTTCTCATATGCCCGACCGGAAGAGAGCAGCTTCTCGCACAATTCCAGGCTCTGTACTTTACAATCCCCTGCAAGGGGAAAAGCCACTCGTTCGCCAAGGCCCAGAAGTTTGGCCTGCGCCGCAATCCTGTCCCGGACCACAGCAGCAAATTCGGCACGAGGCATGTGGGCAGCACGCGCAGCGGTCATGGAGCGATCATCCATATCTGCCAGCCCGGCGGCAATCCTGACCTCGCAGCCATCACGCGTGAGCTTGCGAGCCAGCACATCCAGCAGGATCAATCGTCGCCAAAACTCGGGATCATCGGGTCTGTCCAGGCTCGGTCCCACGGTATACAGGCAGAGCTGCCCCGTACCCGCACCCAGATGGGCATCACCACCCGAAGCACTCTCGATACGCACCCCCTGCTCATCCGGCGGAGCAAACAGAGGTGTGGACAAATACCGCTCACCGCCGTCGGGAAAGATGACCACGACCGAGCCCGAGTCCAACTCCTCGGCAACCTTCAGGGCACCCACCAGAGCGGCCCCGGAACTCATGCCGACAAGCAATCCTTCCTCGCGCGCCAGCCGGCGGCAATGGTCAAAGGCCTCCTCGTCTTCCACCCGCACGATGCGGTCCAGCATATGCTTATTGAAGATACCGGGAGGATAGGACTCCTGCATGTTCTTCAGACCCTGAATCTTATGACGGGCATAGGGTTCCACCGCCACGACCTGCACGTCGGGCGACAGTTCCTTCAGACGCTTGACCAAGCCCATGACCGTACCCGAGGTGCCCAAAGCCGCCACGACATGCGTGACCTGCCCATCGGTCTGATCCCAGATTTCCTGAGCTGTTCCCTGATAGTGGGCATCGATGCTTGCGGGGTTGTTGAACTGATCCATGAGCACATACCTGTCCGGCTCTTCGCGGGCCAGTCGATAAGCCTCTTCAATGGCCCCATCGGTCCCCATATGGCCTTCGGTGAGGACGATCTCGGCCCCATAGGCACGCATGGTGCGCTTGCGCTCTTCGGATGCGGTCTCGGGCATGAGCAGCTTCAGCCGATAGCCTTTGACTGCACAGGCCATGGCCAGCCCGATACCCGTATTACCCGAGGTGGCCTCGATGATGACTTTGCCGGGAGACAATTCACCCCGCTGCTCTGCGGCATTGATCATGGCTGCGGCTACTCGATCCTTGATGGAGCCACCAGGATTGAAATACTCGACCTTCGCCAAAATCCCGACACCGGAACGGGCAGTGATGCGGTTCAGGCGGACCAGTGGCGTGTGGCCTGTCAGCTGGGAAATATCATCATAAATCATCATCATATTCCATATGTTAGATGAACAAGGCATTCGTCAGGGCAACTCGTTCGAGCCAGAATCCTGCCTACATATTCAGTGGCAAGGTCTTTGCAAATGTAAAGCAGGTCGATCACTGGCGCAACGCGGAGAGCCCGCACAATGCCCTTATGGGGCACGGAGATGAAAATGGAACTGTACCAATTCCTGGAAGCAAACCTTCAGGCACTGGAAGAAAAGAAATCGCCTGTAGTCCCTTGGCTCCGCGGCCAGGATTTTGACCTGATCTCTCTGGAAAATCAACTGGTGGTCAATCGCTTCGGATTAGTGGACCTGCCGCTGAATGAAAATCTCAGCATGTTTGCCAATGTCCCCCCCCAAGCATACTACAGCCGCTGGACAGCCCCCGAGCCTGCGACCAAAAGCGCCACAGTGATCGTGGGCTGCAATCTGGGCTATGGCCTGAACCATCTGCTGACCACGCTCCCGCCGCTTCATCCCGTGGCCGTACTGGAACCTAGGCCCGAACTGCTGGCAGCCTGCCTGGCCATGACCGACTACACCGGATTCATCAAACAGGGACGATTGACCTTCATCCCTCCACATCCCGAGGCTCTGCACCAGGCCCTCTGCGCCTTTGACCTGCAATTCATTTACGGTGCAGTAAAATTCAGATCCGACATCCCCAGCCGTCAATTGGGGCCTGAATACGCCCGCTGGTCCGAAACCGCCCAGAAAACCATGGAAAACATCGCCATGGAACTGACAACGCTCAGGCGCATGCAGGACACCATGGTGGGCAACGAGATCGGCAACTTCCGACAGGCCTTTGCCAACGGCAGCGTCACAGGGCTTGCCGACTCTGCCAAAGGGCTGACAGGCGTCATCCTTGGCGCAGGACCATCACTGGCCGAGTTCGGTCCGCAGATCGCCGCCAATCCCGGAGGAGCACTCTACGCCACGGCATTACAAACCCTGCCCGCTGTCCATGCCCAGGGCATCAAGCCACACATGTGCATGGTCATTGACTACAGCCCGGGGGTAAAAAACGTCTTCAAGCGCCTGGACATGGAATGGGCCAAGGATATTCCCCTCATCTATTCCACCAAGGTCCGCCCCGACGTCATCGAGATGTACCCAGGTCCCACCATTCCCATGTGGACCATCGGTGGTCTGGCCACCTATATCATGCGAGACCTCGAATACGTTATGGACGCGGGTGGTAACGTGTCCGTGGCGCTGATGCGCTTCTTCGAGCGTTGCGGTATTTCCAGAATGTTGCTGGTGGGCCAGGACTTCGCCTGGAAGGGTGAACACAGCCACGTCAAAGGTCACCACGCACAGCCCACAAAGCGAGCCTTTGACCCGGTCCGTCACGTCAAGCTCAAGAACATGCACGGCGAAGAAATCATTTCGGCCATGTCATACGTCACCGCCCAGCGCGATATGCAAGTCGACTGCAAGCGCATGGATATCCCAGTCTATAATCTCTATGGAGGGGGCCTGGAAATCGAAGGTTCCACTGTGGTGACTCTGGATGACATCACCAGGGGCGACCTGCTAGCCTCCAAGGACGGTGCCCTCGAGCGCTTCGGCTTGGCCATGGGCCGTGCGCAATCTCCTCGCACGAGGCCCACATTCGAACCCAGGCTTGGCGCCTGGACGTCCTCACTCAAATCCGCACAGAAGCGCCTGCACAAGATGTTCAAGAAGTCAGCCAAAAAGCAGGGAGAGATCCGGGGAATGCTCGGACACGTACTGATGTTCCTCAAGCAGGACCCACTGTACACTCCTTACATCTATAATGAATTCATGGATATCGCGGCCATGTCCAAGCTGGGCGGCACCCATGGCATGAAGGAATTCACCAAGATCAAAAACATCTTTGCCAGGGTTCTCGAGAAGGTGAAGGAAATTGACGAGGCCATGTCGAAGCAGGCAGGTGAAAAGGCTGCCTAAGACAGCATCCGCCCCTTGCTTCCGGACTTCAGCGCGCGTACAGTCCGCCCCATGTCCAGCACACGCCCTTTCATCCTGACCCTGTGGGCCGCTTCCCTTGCGGCCGTGGCCTGGCTGTCACTGACCCCTGGCTCTGACGCGCCATCACTCTTCCCGCATCAGGACAAGCTGTTTCATCTACTGGTCTACACATGGCTGGCGCTCCTGCCCATGCGCGGCTTTGCCACACGAAGTGCAGCATTCACCGGTGTTGGTGCCGTCATTCTTTTCGGTGCGGGGCTGGAAGTGGCGCAGGCGTTCGTCCCCTTGCGTCAGCCGTCACTGGCGGACCTTATCGCCAACATCATCGGTGCGGGCTGCGGGGCATGGCTCGGGGTACGCCTCAAGATGCGGGATTATCTCAAGCAGATCCGCATGGATCAGCATTACAAGCTTGATGGTTCCAGAAAATAATCCTTACATATCCACAAGGCTGACAGTCAGAACCTGCTTCCCGAAGCTCAGCGCAGCTTGGGTATCGAACATGAAAATATCGATATGATTGCGCTTGCTCTCTGCCATCAAGTCATCGATGGTGAAAATCCCGAAATTCTTGATGTAGACTTTCTTGCCAAACACCCAGCCCGAATCAAACAGATCCCGCGATACAGCCACAATTCCCTGGCGCACAGGCTTGTTGCTGGCCGTGACATGGGGCGTGGAATCCGTTTCCTGAAGCCGCGGACTATAGGCCGTCACCGTCAGCGAGCGGGTGCGTTGCAGGTCCAATATTTTTTTGCGGTTGGATACGATGAATCTCGTGAACAAATCACTGATGTCGCCTCGGGAACGCAACTCGGCTTCCAGTCCTTCCAGCCTGATCGATTGCTCGTCCACCTGGCTGCGCAGCTGGCGCACCTCTTGATGCTGGACCCACAACCCACTGAAAAGAAAAGCAATCAGCATCAGAATCATTACTCTCATGGCCTATGCTCCATCCGAGACAACTCATCACAAAGTCAGAACACACTCGGATTATACCTCAGCCAGCGTCAAAGAAAAGTCTTATTCGCACCATAGCCGACTCTTGCCACTCGCAGCCCCATCCCCTATACACTGCGCATGCGACATGCCGCTTTAGCCGGACACTTCGTCCTTGTTTCGCTGCCCCTGCTGGGTATGCTGCTGGTGCTGATGTGGGTCTTCGACTCCGAAGCCCAGGCCATCGCCGCATTCAGGATTCACAAATGGCAGAACCCGTCCTTCCAAAGCCTCATCCGATTCATCACCGACTGGGGCAACCCGATTCTGTATATCCCATTCCTCGCCATCCTCTACCGGGGCTGGAAGCATCATGACAAACGTCGAACCCGCTACACTCTGACCTATGTCGTGGTGCAGCTACTGATCTGCTTTGTTCTGGTCAATCTGACAAAAATGGCCCTAGGGCGCCCACGCCCCGAGACCGGTGAATATCTGTACCGATTCCTGACCTTCGATCCCCATTACCATTCACTGCCTTCGGGGCACTCGGCGGAAATTATGGGGTCATGCCTGGCCCTGGCTCTTTGGCTGAAGCGCTGGCGCACCACACTGCTGCTCGGGCTTTTTGCGGCAGCCATGGGTTTTTCCCGTGTCTACCTGAACATGCATTTCCCCACCGACGTCTTTTTCGGTTGGCTCTTCGGCGCGTGCGCCGGATGGACCACCTACGTGTTTGGTGGGGGAGAGGATTCACCCCATCATGGATAAATTCATGTCCCGTCTATTCAAGGTGCTGGCTTTCGCACCTTTACTTTTTCTGATGGCCCTATTGGTCCTGCAAACCGTCTTTGCACTGGATTCCAGAGCGCTGTGGTTTTCCGATGAAATCCGCTACGCCAACGTCTTCGAGCACGTCATCCAGGCCAAGAAGTGGCTGGTCATGTACTTGAATGGTGTTCCCTACCCGGACAAACCGCCCGTATACTTCTGGTTTCTGACAACGCTGCTGCCCATCTTCAAAGGACCAACACCCGCGTTGTTCATGGCCGGAGCCGCACTCTCGGGCCTGATGTTCATCACCGCCACCTGTGCTCTGTCCCGCTTTGTCCTGCGCGCAGGCCGTGAAGTCTCCCTTGGAGCCGGGCTGATTCTGTTGACCTGCTTCTATTTCATCGGGCTGACGCATTACTCGCGCATGGACCTGCTGTTTGCCTCGCTGATTACGGCCTCGCACATCTGCCTGTTCCTGGCCTGGGAGCGTGACCGGGCCACCGGCCTGACCAGCGCAGGGTTCCTGCTGGCTGCGGTGGCAACCCTGACCAAGGGCCCACTCGGGCTGGTCTTTCCGCTGCTCACAAGCCTTGTGTTTCTGGCATGGCGAGGCAACCTGAAACGCTTCTTCAGGCGCGATGTCGCCATTGGTTTCGGCCTCGCCCTACTGGTACTTGCAGGGTGGATCGCAGCGGCCTGGTTCGGCGGCGAGAGAGACCTTGTTAACAACATTTTCTACAAGCAGATCTACAGGCGAGCAGTAGATGCCTCGCACCACGAGCAGCCCTTCTGGCATTACTTTGCGACATTGCCTGCCGCACTGCTGCCTTGGACGTTCCTGTTGGTGGCTCTGCCGTTGAAACGGCTTGTCAGCGGCTCGTTCTGGGCCGGCGTAATGGCGTCACGCAAAGAAGACTCCGCAGGGTCCGTCTTTCTCTGGGTTCAGGTGCTATCCGGTTTCCTGCTGCTGAGCAGCCTGTCCACCAAGATCATCGTTTACCTGATGCCGCTATTCCCGCCTCTGGCCCTACTCATTGCCCGAGCCTTTTTGAATCTGGAGCAGGACAAGGCCACCCGATTCATGATCTGGACGGGAGGACTCTTTGCCTTTGTTGCCGTGACCCTGCCCTTTGGCAACTTCTTCCACCAATGGCCCATCAGTATCGAAGGCCTGTGGTGGGTGGCTCTGGCATCGGCCCTTGCCGCAGCAGTCTTGTGGTTCGGACGCAGGCTGTCACCGCCCGCCGCCCTGCTGACTCTGGGACTGCTGGTCACGATCTGGGTGCAGCCGCTGATGTTGATTACCCTGCCGTCCCTGGACAGGGCCATGAGCCCCAAAGCCCAAGGCGAACTCATGGGTGAATACATCGATCAGGGATACACCCCCGTGGCCTACAAGATATACTCCGGGGTCTACACCTACTACTGCGGCCACAACATCCTCGAGACCCAGGACCTGCCCCTTATTGAGCGCATGACGGCCGAAGAACCCAAACTGGTTCTGGGCATACAACGCAAATATTGGGACAGCTGGGAAAATCGCCCAAAATCACTTAGGGTGGTCCATGAGCAATGGGTTGTTGACCGCCCCTATGTCCTGGCGATCAAGGATGACGGCACAGCCATGACGCCTCCGACTTCGATGACGGCACCGAACGCCGAGGAACAACCCGAATCGATGCCGGCAGAAACGACAGAATCAACAGCTCCGGCCTCTCTGGAACAGGCGATGCCAGTGGCAACATCAACAGCGGATACCCCCGCAATGACGGAACCACCCCTCGGTGACGAAACAACGATACCCCAGCCGCTGCCCGAGGCAGGAAAAGCCGAACAACCAACCGAACAATAATCAGGAGCACAGCCATGCCCCATCGCCCCCTCCTGATAATGAGCCTGCTCATTATCCTGCTCAGTGGTACCGGGTGTGGCCTTTTCCGTGCTGAAGAACCAGCGGAGCGGATCAGCCCAGCGGCTCCCGCAAAAACAGAAGACCTGCTGCGCCTGCATCAGGAACTGACGGTTCAGAAGGCCTCTCTCCTTGTCCAGCGCGCCCGCATTATGGAGAACTATGGGGCCTTTGATGCACCGACCCGCCTCGGACGCCTGGACCGGGCCCATCAAAAGCTTCGTCAACGGCAAACAGACGTGCGCACCCGTTTGCAGCAACGCGGCCTGTTTCCCAACAATCTACGCTACGCCGTGAGCACTCCCGAGACACTCAACGCCAAGGCAACGCCTGAGCTTTCCATCAGCACTGCACCCAAACCGACTGAGCCCAAACAGATCGCGGTCCCCAATCCAAAACCTTTGCCCCGCAAAGCCCTTGCCAGCACTCCCGATGTTCCTGCGCCCGCTTCGTCCTTTGCCGGGGTCAACTGGAAGCAGGACACTCAATCCTTCTCCGTTTTCATTGCCACCTCGGACCCTCTTCCACGCTTCAAGACCTTCTCCCTGACCAACCCGCCCCGCATCGTGGTGGACACTCCTGTCACAAAACGCCCCACGCCAGCGGCGTTACGACTTGTCCCCTCCTCGACACAAGCCAAGAGCATTCGCATGGGCTGGCACCCGGAGCAGTCC
Organism: Desulfovibrio ferrophilus; assembly: GCF_003966735.1. Classification (NCBI taxonomy): domain Bacteria; kingdom Pseudomonadati; phylum Thermodesulfobacteriota; class Desulfovibrionia; order Desulfovibrionales; family Desulfovibrionaceae; genus Desulfovibrio; species Desulfovibrio ferrophilus. Next base: position 205,312 of record NZ_AP017378.1, on the reverse strand, counting down.
TTTGTCCGCGTCGTCATCGACTGCAAAGGACCCGTCCCCCGGCACAGCGTCATGACCACCCCTCGGGGTATCACGGTCAACCTGCCTCGCTAGGCAACACCACGTCCGAAAAACAGGACAGCAGCCCAAGAGAGTCCGCTATATCAGACTTTCTTGGGCAAGCGCGAGTCGCGGACAACCGCTTCCCTGAAACAAACAGTGTGATATATCATTGCAGGACAAGGACATCGCGCGTTTGGTCATCAGATCGTAACCTTGGCGCAGCCCTTGCACTATTTCCTACCGATTCGAAGGTGTAGCCTGAGGATTCGCCCAGTCCCATTGGCGAAGCTGCACTTTAACAAATGATTCATCGACACCGGACAGGGAGAACAATGATCAATATCATGACCATCACTCTTGCCACTGCCCTGGCAGGCTGCATACTGGCACTGGTGTGGCAATCCACACGCCGCAACGCCGCATTCAAAGCCATTGAGAACGACGCCCGACGCATCTCCGATGGTGACCTGAATGCACGTTTCACGACAGAGGGAAAGACCAGCCCCGCCACTGATTCCCTGAACACCATGACCGACGAACTGGTACACAGACTGTCCTTCGCCAATGGCGTTCTGGATGGCATCGACACCCCCTATGTCGTCGTGGATACAAACGAAATTCTGGTCCGCACCAATCCGAGCCTGATCACTATTCTGGAACAGGAAGGTCAGCCCGATCAGCATTACGGACAGGATGTCTCCATGTTCTTTTATGGTGAGAAACGCCGCACCGTCCTGGCTGAAAGCCTTGAGCACCACACCGTAACTCACAAGGAAGTCGAATTTGTCGGTCGCAAGGGAGGCAAGCGCAATATCCTGATCAATGCCTCCCCCCTGTTCGACATGAATAACAAGCTCATGGGCGCGTTGTGCATCTATCAGGACCTGACAGACCTGCGGCGCAAGGAAGCGGAAGTCATGGCTCAGGCGGAACGAATCGCCGATGCCGTCCGCCAGTCCGAGGGCGTCACCGGAGAAGCCCTGAAAGCCGCCACCGATCTGGACAGGCTGGTGGCAGAAGCCACAAGCTCAGCCGATCGCCAGACGGCGCGTTCCGTGGACACGGCCACAGCCATGGAACAAATGAATATCACTGTCATGGAAGTAGCGCGCAACGCATCCGATGCCGCGGAACAGGCTTCCCTGACGAGAGACAAGGCACATGACGGAGCCGCCGTGGTCCTCGAGGCCACCAGCGCCATGGACGAGGTCAATGCCAATACGGAAACCCTGCGCAGGCATCTTGAAGAATTGGGAACCTACGCCGAAGGTATTGGCTCGGTCATGAACGTCATCACCGATATTGCCGACCAGACCAACCTGTTGGCCTTGAACGCTGCCATCGAAGCCGCTCGTGCTGGTGATGCAGGACGAGGCTTTGCAGTGGTGGCCGACGAAGTCCGCAAGCTGGCAGAGAAGACCATGGGCGCCACCAAGGAAGTGGGCGATGCCATTGCCGCCATTCAGGATGTCTCGCGAATCAGTATCGAGGACATGGGGCACGCGGCCAAGGCTGTTGTGCGCACCCGCGAATTGTCAGCAGCATCGGGAGCAGCTTTGGAAGAAATTGTGGAGTTGGCCGTCAATACCTCTGACCAGGTACGGGCCATTGCCACGGCCTCCGAGGAGCAATCCGCCACTTCCGAGCATATCAACCAATCCGTGGAAGACGTGCGTGAAACCTCCGAGCAACTGGTTGGGGACATGAACGTCGCTGCCGAAGAACTGCGCCAACTGCGCCAGACCATCGACACCCTTTCCCAGATCATTACTTCGGTACAGGTCTAACGACCTTCAAATCGAAACCCAATTCCATTGGGCAAGCAAGGGCCGGAAGCACAAAAGCTTCCGGCCCTTTTTCATTGTCATGCGAAACAGCAAAGCCCAAAAAATATGACCGCTTCGTGACCAACGTTACTTTTTCGTGAACCCATTGCCCTGTATTTCCAGACGCGCTAGGACGTTGAAAAGCCCCCTCAAACCTGGAAGGTTTCCATGCTTGCCAGAGATCTCGGTGAAATTATCAGCACAGTGCAACCGAAACGATTGAACAACGGCGGCTCCCTGAACCTTTGGTTCGATGGGCCGTTGGGCGACCCGGCTGGTGATATCGAGGATTTAATCAAAGAGGCCGAGCGTACGGCAATCAGAGCATCTGTCATGGGTTCCGTAGCGCTGCTTCTGCTATCGCAAATCGGCTAAGCAAAACCCTTTCATCTCGCCCCAAGGCAACCTGTCGCAACAAGGGGAATTCAGCGGAATCTTACGCAGCGAAAAGGCAATTCCTTCGCGGAACAAAGTTGTCACTCTGAACATTCAGACATCGGGCTAGGCCTTCTCAACCCTGTTTCTTCCCTTCTTCTTGGCCTTGTACAGGGTCTTATCCGCCTGCTTGAGGACTTCTTCCGGGGTCTGCCCTGTCTCACGCTCAGCCACTCCCATGGAAATCGTCACCGAGACGGTCTTTGTCGCCGGCTGCTTCTTCACAGGCTTGGCCTTGGGCTTCTTGACCGGCCTGGGTTTGGTGCGCACGGCAAATCCGGCAGACTCAATGGCAGCTCGCAAGGCATCCAGATGTTCAAAGGCATCATCCTTGCCTTTGCGCGGAAACAGAATCGTGAACTCCTCGCCGCCATAGCGATAGGCTCGGCCACCACCACTCACCTTCCCCAGATGCGAGGCCACCATGCGCAGGACCTCATCGCCCACATCATGCCCATAGGTGTCGTTGAATTTCTTGAAATGGTCGATGTCCGCCATGGCAATGCTATAGCGACTTCCCAGCCCCCGCAGATCGGCCACAAGGGATCGACGCGCAGGCAGTCCCGTCAATTCATCGAGGAAAGCCATTCGATAGGAGTCCTGCAACAAAGGCACGACCAGGGCCAGAGCAGCACCCGTGGCGAACGCCGCGGGCTGGGGCGCATGCCCCACGGCATGCAATGCGGCCAGGATACCCGCCATACCTGCAGCAAGCCCGGCGTCCATGGGCGAATCCTTGACCATGGCCTTCAACAACAACAGCACAACAGCCACTGCGCCACTGAGAAGCGCAGGTTGAGGCAGGATGGTCCATTGGTCCCAGGACGAGTCTAACAATCGCCAGTGCAGGAGTTGATCGGCAGAGTCGATGAGCATTTGTGCAGCCTGCGGCTCGTAAGCACCAAAAGCCCCGGAAGCCACAAACAGCACCACCAGCGCCTGCACACCATAAAACGCCAGCTGCCCCAATCCACTGCGATTGAACACTCCCCGGTCGCCAATCAGCGAAGCCAACAACACGTTGGGAGGCACAAATACGGCAAAGGAAGCCAGGACAACACGACTCAACGGTCCCTGCCCCACACCCTCAGGCATCAGAGCCACAAACCAGCAAACCAGGGCAACAAGGACGAGTACGGGAACAGCCCGGCTGCGCCTGAAGCGCCAGCAGATAATGGCGGCTAAGGTTACCGTTCCATACGGAACAACCTCCATGGCACGCGGTGGCAACAACTCCAGCAGCCCAAAGGCTGTCCAGCAACCGCCCAGCACAGCCAGCGGCATGAAAAGAATGAGGAAAATTCGAATCATTGCCAAGCTCAATACCATGCTCGCGAGCGGGAGAAAAGCCCACACTCCGGTGCCCTTCAACTACCTGAGCAGACCGAGGTTCCCGGTCAGACGGCTGACTGACTTGGATTCCCCATACAGTGCCAGCCCGAGATAGCACTGCTCCTCGGACGAAACGGCAGACATCTTCACTTCGTACTCATCATAACGCCTGGAGGTCTGCGCTGCTCTGGTGAACCCGACCACATACAGTCCTGATTCCCGGGCCTGAGTACTCAGCCCGCGTAAGGCGTCTCTCTGCGATTTGAGTACGGGAATGGGCACCCCGGTAATGCCCTCGTGGACCACACCAGAAGCATCCACCACCGGAGGCCCCACGACATGTGGCGCTTTGCGCCCCAAGGACAACGACAGCACGGCAGCGGTGTTGGCGATGAGCCCCAGAGGTAATTCGGGATCAATGATGATGACGCATTTGGGATTGGTAATAACAGCCATGAAAGTCTCCTGTGATTGGGGGTTCGACAGGGACCTAGCGCATGGCGCGTGCGGATTCTTGAAGAATATTGCAACCCCGTCTGGGCATCATCACGAGACGGGGCGGTCAGAGATAGCCAATGGAAAACGCAAAAGTTTCAATCCTCAAAAACAACAAAGCAGCGGACCGCTTAGGGGCGGCTCAACCGATATTGGCGGGGGGTGGCTCCGGTCACCTGCTTGAAGGCGTTGGAGAAGTGACTCTGATCGGAATAGCCTGTGGCCAGGGCGGCATCCACGATGGAGGCTCCGTCACGCATCAAGCGCTTGGCCTGAGCGATTCTGAGTTGAGTCTGATAAGCATGGGGTGAGAGGCCTTCTTCGCGCTGGAACGTGCGCAACGCGGCGTAGCGCGACAGACCGGTAAGCGCGGCAAGTTCTTCAAGTTTGACTGTGGCTGTGGGATCAGCCTCCAGACGCTTTCTGATCAATCCTGTGGCCTCGCTGTCACCTTGGGGTCGAGCCTCGGGCAATATTGCCTGTGCATGACGGGAAAGGAGCATTGCGCAAGCGTCCAGCAGGCGTGATTCCTTCTCGAGAGCATCGGCCCCCTGCTCAATGGCCTCATTCAGCCCGACTAGAGCCTGACTGAGTTCATCATCACGGAACACTGGTTCAGGGAACTCTGGAGTTTCCAATCCGGACTCGAAAACATCCAAGGCAGCGGCCTCCAAAATTTCGGCATCGATGTAAAACATGCGATACGTCCAACCGGAATCTTGCAGAGGGTTGCAGGCATGCACCTCACCGGGGTGGATCACGATCAGATCGCCCGCCGTCATGGCGACGGTGCTGTCACGCAGAAACGCAGTGTTGGTTCCCTCTTCCACAATAGCGACGGAATAGCAGTCGTGGGTATGTTTGGGAAAACATACCGTGGTGTATCGGGAGTAGCGAATCTCCACACCCGGAAGATCGGGATCGCGCCAGAACTTAACGTCCGGCCTGTGGCTGGTCTTGCTCATGGGCCTGTCATAACAACTGTCGCCGCGAAGGAAAAGCCGCAGAAGACAAGCTCACCTGAGGGTCTATTTGATATGCCGGTTGATGATATCCCAATAGCGCGCCTCACGTTTCAATCCAAGAAGAACCTCGTCGAAACGGTCCACAAACTCCTGGGAGACAGTGGAACGATTGAACATCGGATAGAGATAAATATTAGCAAGAGGCTTGTCGTCCAAGGGAAAAATCTGACCTTCAAGCCGATCCTGATTCACCAGTTGCAGACAATTGAGATAATCACACAGCGCATAGTCTACGCGTCCCCGGAGCAGGAGTTCCAGATTGGCCCGGTCAGAGCTCACGACAACTGCACTTTTATTTTTCTCAATAAAATCACTAAACTCTGGCGTGTATGAATAGTCACGAACCACACCGATCCGGTGATCCTTCAGATCGTCAAAAGAATTAAAGGTCAAACGCTCACGATCTTCCGATCGCACAAAAAACACCCACTGAGACAAAACCAGATCACCCTTCGGATATCGAACGTAGCGCAATCGGGTTTCGTCGTAATTGGCTGAAAACAGAACGTCCAGTCGCCCCGCCTCGATCTGTTTCAGGCCTCTGGCCCAGGGAAAACTCTCCAGGCTCGCCACGGGGGCATCCATCCGGGAGAAGACCTCTTTCAACAGGTCAGTCGCAATGCCTGTAATTTCACCGTTGGGCGTGGAGTATTCATAGGGAGGCCACTCATCTGTCCCCAGTCGCAACCCTTGCTCATCTGCCAGACAAAGCGTGGTCAACCACAAGCTGAAACAAATCGAACAAACCAGCAGTAAAAATACACGCACAGACCCCCCAAAACAGACACAAAGACCAACAATGACCAATACACAAGGCCCGCAACGCTACCCGACTTCACCGCTCAGAATAAAATCTATTGGGCTTTCAGGCAAGAAAAAAGCCCCTCGCCACAAGAGCGAGGGGCTTCGCTTTTCTTTCAAATCCCGTTAACCGATGGTCAATTGCCCGTCTTTGACATCCACGGTGATTTGGTCGCCATCACCTACGGAACCAGCGATCAGTGCCCGCGCCAGCGGAGTCTCCATATAATTCTGGAGATAACGACGCAACGGACGTGCCCCAAAGGCCGGTTCATAAGCTCTCTCCACGACCAGAGCCTTGGCAGCATCAGTCAATTGAAGGCTCATCTTGCGTTCGGCCAAGCGCGAGCGCAGACCCGAGAGCATCAGATCAACGATCGTCTTCAGCTGTTCGGACAGGAGCGGCTTGAAGTTCACAATCTCGTCCACCCGGTTCAGGAACTCAGGCCGGAAATGGCCACGCAGTTGTTCCAGAACCTTGTCCTGAACCCCTTCTTTGAGCTCACCTGATTCGGAAATACCGTCCAGCAGGTACTGGGAACCAAGGTTGGAGGTCATGATGATGATCGTATTCTTGAAGTCCACGGTACGGCCATGGCTATCGGTCAGCCGCCCATCATCCAAAATCTGCAGCAGCGTATTGAAGACATCGGGATGTGCCTTCTCGATCTCGTCGAACAGCACCACGGAATACGGCTTGCGCCGTACGGCTTCTGTCAACTGCCCACCCTCATCGTAGCCGATGTAACCCGGAGGGGCACCGATGAGACGAGCCACCGTATGCTTCTCCTGATACTCGCTCATATCCAGGCGAATCATGTTCTCTTCGGTATCGAACAGGGCCGCAGCCAGGGTCTTGCTCAACTCAGTCTTGCCCACGCCCGTGGGACCCAGGAAAATGAACGAACCAATGGGCCTGGAGGGGTCCTGCAATCCGGCTCGGGCACGTAGCACCGCATTGGAGACGGCCTGTACAGCGGCGTCCTGCCCCACGACACGTTCGTGCAGCTGGTCGCCCAGCCGGAGCAGTTTCTCGCGCTCGCCTTCCAAGAGGCGTGAGGCCGGAATGCCAGTCCAGCGGGCGATGATCTGAGCAACGTCATCAGGGCCGACCTCCTCACGCAGCAAGCGTGGAGCGTCATCCCCGGTTTCGCCGGTTTCCGAAGCCTCCAGACGCTTCTCCAGCTCTCGCAGGGTGCCATGCGTCAACTCAGCAGCCCGTGCATAATCCATCTCGCGCTTGGCTTCTTCAATCTGGCGGCGAATATCATCAATGCGCTCCTTCACATCCGCGACTCCGCCGATGGACGCCTTCTCGCGCTCCCACTGGGCAGTCAGGGCCGCCTGTCCGGACTTCAGGTCCGCCAATTCGCGCACCAATTTTTCCAAACGCTCTCGCGACTTGGTATCGGTCTCGCGCTTCAAGGCTTCACGCTCGATTTCCAATTGCATCACCTTGCGATTCAGCTGGTCCAACTCGGCAGGCATAGAGTCGATCTCCGTGCGAATCATGGCCGCAGCCTCATCAATCAGATCAATGGCCTTGTCCGGCAACTGACGATCAGAAAGATAGCGATGTGAGAGCACGGCAGCCTCCACCAGTGCGGCATCGGCAATGCGCACCTTGTGGTGCACCTCAAACCGTTCGGACAGACCGCGCAGGATGGAGATGGTGTCCTCCACACTGGGTTCATCCACCACCACAGGCTGGAAGCGACGTTCCAGAGCCGGGTCCTTCTCGATGTACTTGCGATACTCATCCAGGGTGGTCGCGCCAATGCAATGCAGCTCACCACGAGCCAGCATGGGCTTGAGCAAATTGCCCGCATCCATGGAACCTTCGGTCTTTCCGGCCCCCACGATGGTATGCAGCTCGTCAATGAACAACAGAATGCGACCTTCGGATTTCTCCACTTCACTCAAGACGGCCTTCAGCCGTTCCTCGAACTCTCCCCGAAACTTGGCCCCGGCGATGAGTGATCCAAGATCCAGAGAAAAGAGAATCTTATTCTTCAACCCTTCAGGGACATCCTGGGCAAGGATGCGCTGGGCCAGGCCTTCCACAATGGCGGTCTTGCCTACGCCCGCCTCACCGATAAGCACGGGGTTGTTCTTGGTTCGACGCGACAGGATACGGATACAGCGACGAATCTCTTCATCGCGACCGATGACAGGATCAAGTTTGCCTTTCTTGGCTTCCTCCACCAAATCCCGACCGTACTTCTTGAGAGCGTCGTATGTTTCCTCGGGATTGGCGGAAGTCACGCGCTGCGAGCCACGGACCTTGGTCAGCGCAGCCAGCACCTTCTCGGTATTCACGCCAAACTGCTTGTTGACGCGCCCCACTCCAGTGCTTGGTGATTCGGCCACCAGCGCCAACAGGAGATGCTCCACGCTGACGTATTCGTCGCTCATGCGCCCCGCCTGATCCTGTGCCGTAATCAGACAACGGGTCAGGCGATCGGTCACATAGATATTGCCGGGAGCCGCGCCGGAGCCAGAGACCCTGGGCAGCTTTGCAATCTCTGCTTCCAGGGCCCTGATATAGGCCTTCGGGTCCGCCCCAGCCTGCTCCACAAGTCGAGAGGCCAGGCCACCGCTTTGCTGCATGAGCGAGAGGAGCAGGTGCTCGGCATCAACCTGCTGATGCCCACTGCGAATCGCAATATCCTGAGCCTTGGAAACGGCTTCCTGACTCTTCTGAGTGAATTTATTGAGATCCATGAACAGTCTCCACGATCATCAAAAAATTATGTTGGGCGATTACTTGAACTGTTCCAATTCCTTGATCTTGGCTTCGAGACGTTCGATGCGCCCCAAAAGATCCACAATGATCGTTCCGCCAACGGCCGAAACGCCCAGGTCCAGACATATCCGTTCCAGCTTGCGGGTCCGGTACACGTCTCGCACTCGGAACAGATACAACTCTTCCCCCGTGACCACTGGCTGAATCCAGCCCAGGTCGATAAGCTCTCCCAGACGGGACGGATGAATGCGGGTCTGCTCCACAAACTCCGACCACGATATCTGCACCGAGGGTTCGGGCAATTTCTCAGAGGATTCGCTCATGAAATTATTATGCTCATCACTCATGGGGGATAGCCTCCAGACCGCTAGAATGTTCTAGGGTTGAAATCCGAAATTTCAGACAACTGCTTCCACAATTCGCGTTGTTCGTCGCTCAAATCCTTGGGGGTCCTGACCATCACACGCACCATCTGATCGCCACGCCCCATGCCGCTCCCCAGGCCCTTGCCCTTGAGTCGCAATTTCTGGCCGCTGGACACTCCCGCCGGGATGGTCATCTCGACCTTGCCATCCAGAGTAGGCACTTGAACCGCAATACCGAGGGTTGCCTCCCAAGGGGCCAAAGGCAGATCAAGCACCACGTTGACCCCTTCCACCTTGAACAGGCGGTGTGGCTGGATGCGCAATTTCATGAAAAGATCACCGGCTGGACCGCCGCCAGGACCCGGATTCCCCTGACCGGACAGGCGAATACGCGCACCATCTTTGACCCCGGCAGGGATATTCACTTCCAGGGTCTTAGTGTTCATGGTGGGAACACCCCCCGGGCCAGCCACACGCTCCTGCAGGGTCACATTCTTGGCTCCGCCGCGGTAGGCTTCCTCAAGGGTCAGATCCAGGCTGGCTTCGACATCGCTGCCGCGTCGAGGCCCCTGACGAAAACCTCCGCCGCCACGGCCTCCGAAGCCGCCTCCAAAACCACCACCGAAGATGGTCTCGAAAAAGTCCGAAAAACCATCGGCACCGCCATCCTGGAATTGAAAACCCTCAAATCCCGGCGGAGGCTGGAAATTCTGCCCATGCTGCCAGTTGGGACCAAGCTGATCATACATCCGGCGTTTTTCAGGATCCTTAAGGACCTCATAGGCCTCATTCGCTTCCTTGAACTTGGCCTCGGCCTGAGGATTGTCGGGGTTCAAATCCGGATGATATTTACGAGCCTGTTTCTTGAAAGCCTTGGACAGCTCTTCCTTGCTGGCCTTCTTGGACACGCCCAGTACCTTGTAATAGTCCTTGTATTCAACGCTCATCTCGTATAGCTCTCCTTGGACCGCCAGGGATGAGGCGGTAACACCGCTAACAATAAGCCACAAAAGCGTTCAGTCAAGCATCCAAGAGAGTTAAGGGGAAAAACCTCACGCCATGCTGAAAAGTCTGCCTGTTCTCATGTATCATTACATCAGCTCCTGGCCCAACTCCATTGCCGTGGCGCCGGAAATTTTCGAGAGCCACCTGGAAGCCATGACAAGTGCCGGCTACACGGGCATCTCTTTGGTCGAGGCCGAGGAATATCTTCGCGATGGCCGAGAACTGCCCAAGGGCTCGGCACTGATCACTTTTGACGACGGCTTTCTTGACAACTTCGTTTACGCTTGGCCCCTTCTTGAAAAGCACGGCCACAAAGGCACCGTGTTCACTGTCACCAACAAGATTGTAAGCGAGCAGAACCCTCGCCCGTCCCTGAAGGACGTCTGGGAAGGATTCGTTGGCATGAACGAACTGCCCCAGGCCAATCTCCCCGGGCGTGGTGGCAGCGATGGTTTACGCGTCCGCACGGATCTTTTCTTTTCCTGGAAGGAAGCCCGCCTGATGGAAGCCTCGGGGGTTATGTCCATTGCGGCTCATACCCACACTCACCGCTCCGTCTTTACCTCGTCCAGCTTTGAAAAGCTGTTCAAGCCCGGCATACGCCGCCGCACCTTCGACCGCATCGACCAGAACGTCATCTACGGACTGCCCGATTTCAGCCGCGGCGCGGCCATGGCCAATGAGGCCTTCCTCCCCTCGGAAGAATTATACGGCATCATCAGTTCCATTGTTCCCCAGGATTACGACAGCGCCAAACGTTTCTTTGCCGATCCCGCCAAGCACGAGGACATCATGCGCCGCATTCGGGAGCTCCCCGCAGAGCGCTTGGGCCGCATGGAAACACCCGAAGAATTCCAGACCCGTCTGCGCGCGGACCTGACCACCAGCAAAGAGATTCTGGAGCGGGAGATGGGCCACCCGGTGAGCACTTTGGCCTGGCCCTGGGGCGAATTCAGCAAGGAAGCTCTGGAGATCGCCAAAGAGTTGGGATTCTCCGTGTTCTTCACGACGGCGCTAGGCCCCAACCTGCCAGGCAAATCTGCAGACGCAGCCTATCGTTTCAAGGCCAAGAACAAGAGCGCCAAATGGATGCTCTCACGTCTTGGCATCTATTCCAAACCCCTGATGGCGAGAGTCTACGGCACACTGCACGGTTAACCGTCCATCCCGGTATCCATCACTAAAAAGCCGCCGCCTGTTCCCAGGCAGCGGCTTTACGCTTCTATCATCATGTGGCCCCATCAGCGGCGGCGCTTCATCATCTCCACGAGCCGCATCTTTTCCTGGACCTCAGCCACGAGTTCCTCCAGAGATTCTTCGGCGCGCAGCACGAATTTGGCGACTTCCATATACAAGGGGTCACGCTCCTCGCGCAGTTCGCCCATTTCCTCGGTCAGGGGCAACTCGGTCAATGGAGGACGATTTTCGGGGTCCATGTCCCGAGTCAGTCGATCCACCACCAGCAGCGTGGTCGCCAGCAGGTAGAAAACAGGACCGCCAGCCTTAAGCATCTCGCGGTTTTCCCGGGCCAGCACGATGCCTCCACCTGTGGCAACAACCATGGGCTTACCGGCAACCTCACGCAAAACGTCCGTCTCCAAACGACGGAATTCGTCCCAGCCCTCGGATTCAACGATCTCGGCGATGCTGCGTCCGGTCTTCTCGACCAACAATTGATCCGTGTCGGCAAAAGGCAGGCCTAGTCTTTCGGCCACCAGGCGTCCCAGTGAAGTCTTGCCACTGGCACGTAGCCCGACCAGAAACACGGTCTCGCCACTCAAGGCAGGCTTGGTGTTGCTTCCACGGCGGTAAATTGCAGTTTTGTTCGAGTCCTCGACTTCGAACTTCTTCTTCATGGCATTCTTGGGGGTCACATTGCGAGACATCGTCCTATCCTATTTTCTGAGATGGTTGTTCACGTATTGTTCCAGACGATTCATGCCTTCGGCGAGATTCTCCAGAGAATTGGCGTAGGAGAATCGGATATAGCCCTGCGCACCTTCCCCAAAATCGATCCCCGGGGTCACGCCGATATGGGCCTTGTCCAGTATGTCATAGGCCAAGGCCAGAGAATCAGCGGCCTTTTCCGGGTTCAAAGCCGTGGCGTTCGCCAGAACATAGAAGGCACCCGTCGGTTCCACGGTAATGCCGAAGCCTATCTCCTTCAGCCGCTTGATCATGAACTGGCGACGCTCATCATAGACCGAGCGCATGCGCTCCACGTCCTGAGCCGTCTCCTGAAGGGCCGCAATCCCTGCCCATTGGGTGGGGGCATTGGCGGAGATGAAAAAATTCTGACTCATGACCTGCAACCCGCGTACGAACTCGGGAGGGGCAATGACATAGCCCAGGCGCCAGCCCGTCATGGCATACAGCTTGGAGAAACCGTTGAATACAAAGGCTCTGTCCGTGAATTCAAGAATCGAATGCTCGGTGTCTCCACCATACACCAACCCATGATAGATTTCATCGGAAACCACATAGGGTTCCAGTTCGGCAATGGCCCGCATCCGTTTCTCGGACAGCAGGTTCCCCGTGGGATTGGACGGTGAATTGATGAGAATCCCCTTGGTGCGGGGCCCGATGCGTTCGGCAATCACCTCGGGGCGATACTGGAAGCCGTCTTCCTCGAACACGCGGACCTTGACGGGTTTTCCTCCGGCAAAACGGATGAAATTCGGGTAGCAGGCATAATGCGGGTCGGAAATGATGACCTCGTCATTGTCTTCCAGCAATGCAGCGAAAGTCAGCATCATTGCGGGCGAGGTACCCTGAGTCACCACGATGCGTTCAGGCGAAACCTCAACGCCATATTGGGCGTGATAGTGCCCGGCAATGGCCTCACGCAGTTCAAGAAGCCCCATGGAGTGGGTATAATGGGTCTGACCACTTCGCATGGCCCGCTCGGCGGCTTCGATCACGGCATTTGGCGTATCAAAGTCTGGCTCACCTACTTCCATATGGATAACGGAGATTCCCTCGCGCTCCATGCGGTGGGCTTTTTCCAGCACTTCCATCACCAGAAACGGTGTCAGATCGCAGACTTTTTCGGAACAAAAACTCTTTTCGAGCTGAGTGGACGACATGGCAACCCTGTTCTCGGTCGTGGTTGTCACACACCAAGAGGCGTGCGGTGGGCACAGGTGTACCTTTCCACACGCCGGGAATCAATAGTCGGAATCTGACCATGCCAGTGGAGGCAAATTGTCTGCCACTCGAAACACCGAGAGAAAACATGACGAGGTGTTGCCTTAAACAATCGGAAAAGCTCTTCTGGGAGGCGGATCAAGCATCGAATGCCAAGCACAAAATCGACTCAAGCTCGACGTGGATTTTCCATACACGAGCGTTTGAGTCGAGTGCAGCAGACCTAAGGCATAAGGTCTTGTAAGCTCACTCGTTCGCTAACAATTCACTTAACAACGCAGATGGCCGTTTTCCACCCGCCTGAGCCTGTTAGAATTCACCCCGGAACTGACTGTGACAACTCACACAAGCCCTCTTGATGCGGTTGTTCTGTTGATCGAGGGCTTTCATATTCTTGCTCGTGGCCATGTTCAGGAGTTTAGCTGCCTGAACATTCAAGTACTCAGCGCCAGCCTGAATCTCCTCGGGTGCTCCCCCTTTGAAATACTTGTTGGATCCTTTGAGGGGGTAAGCAGCTTCGTGCTTTTCGACGAAGGCATAGGGCAGGAATCTTGCGATGGCGGAAAGGTTCAGGGCCGGAGTCAACATCCCATCCGAATCCCCGCGTTTGAGCTTGAATCGAATGTCACGCAAGTTTGAGTTGAGGGCCCGCATGGCAAACTTCCGGGCCTTGACCACCTGCTCGGGCTTGGCCTTGCCTGGAACATAGACGGATTGAGCATTCAAAACGCTGGCAGCCATCAGGACCACTAGCGTGCAAACAGTTATGGCAATGGTGACTCGCATTTCCCCTCCCATTCGTGAGTTCCTGGGCCGGAACAATTTCACTGGGCCTTCCGGCAAACATTTGAGGTTTTCCATCATGATGTACCAGACTATCCGGTCCGCGTGCAACAGTGGTCAATTCTCTATCCTCGACACCCCATGCCCTCAGGATTCACGAGCGCAGTGGCCCAGAGACAGCGATCACAGTCCCCGAAGTCATCAACATGTGAATGATTATTGTCTGCGGGAAGCTACGGTTTTCAAGCCTTCCCGCTTGACGCGCCGGAGCAGATCACCCTAAAATCGTACTGTTTTCATCTACTAATCATCAGCCCCACACAAACATGGCACAACACTCCAGTCTTTCAGCCAAATTCATCAAGAAGATGAGTACCGCCTACATCCGACTCTGTTCGGAGGTAGAGGACGAGAATGAGGTCGTCCGGCGCCTTGATGCCTTCATCAAAAAGGGACTGAGCATTATTGGCCTCAAGCTCTCCTCGGACAAGCTGGAAGAACGTAGCCAGAAAATTGCCAAAGTCGCCATTCAGCACGCCAAACGGAAAATGGAGCGCCAGAATTATCTGCTGGACCTGAAGCTCGGGGGCAAGAGCGGATACACCATTCAATTCCTGCCCGACCTGCGCATCCCCAGAACCCCGGAGACCGAAACCCGCTGGTGCGAATTTCTTGATACTCTGGCCGCCAAGACCCGTATCGGGGCTGACAAGGTCACTGGTGAAATCGGCGTGCTATACAGAGAAGGAGAATGGCTGGGCGACCTGATGTTGGCCGACGAGATACACTCCCTCAGCGTCATCCCCGACATCCACACCGTGCAGGGGGATTTTATTGCGCGCGGAGCACTCAAGGTCAATTCCGCCTTCACCCATGAGCTTCAGATCATGGGAGGACTGCACCTACATCACGATATCCTGCGCCAGTCACCGCCAAATATCACTTTCAGAGGGGCTTTGACTCTCTTCGGCTTCCGTTCGTTTTTGGACGTTGCCGTGCAGCCCGACAGGATGAAGCTCTGGGGCGTTGGCCCTGGCACCAAAGTTAATGTCCGCAACGATCGGTTCGAATTCATCGAGAACCATTCCGGCGATGAAGATCGGTATATTCTCAAAGGACTCAATGTCTTAAGCTCATTCCACTGGCGCGGTGAAAGCTGGACGCGCATCTCCCAGGAGCGTATCGATCCCGATTTGTTCGAGGCTGTATATGGGCGCATGCACCGGATCTGCATGGTGTTGGGGCTTGGTGCGGACTATATCGCCAAGAGTGTCTCGCGCATGCCGGACAATATCGATCGACTGACCTTGTATCTGGTCCTCTCCCTGCAAAACGCCCCCAACAAGGACAAGACAAGTTCGGAACGTTCGGCGACTCTGCGATTGCTGGACGGGCTGGCTGCACTCAGGCCCCCCTTCTCTCACAAGCGCGTGGAATCCAAACCCGTGCAGGACGCCCTCAAATCTTTCACCATGAAGGATGCGGAACAGACAGCCACTCTTGCGTCCCAACCGCGCAAAAAGATCAGTGAGAAATTGATCCGTACCGACCTGCAGCTCATCACTCGTTGCAAGGACGAAACCCTGTCTCCCAACGACTTCTTTGACAATGGCCTGCATTCCATCCACTCTCTGCTATTGGCCTTCACTTCCGAAGACATGAAGGACCGTCTCAGGCTTGCCTTTGATCCTTTGCAACAGGCCTTCGGCGACGTGGCGGACAAGATTGATGAAAAACACCGACCAAGCTTCAGCGACCTGCTGGCTAACACCAAGATTACCCTCCAAACCCTGAACAAGGGGTTGGTGCCATACGGCGGCAAGCACACCACCAAGGGCCTGCAGGCCGAAATCAACGACGCCTCTAAGCTTTCCATCAAAGAAATCTGCCGCCGCATCACCAACACCCCCTTTGAGTCGGAAGAAAAATCCTACAGCGATGATGGTCAACTGTTACGCCAGCTGTATGAACTCAAAACCCTTGATTGCACGAAATTACAATTTGATGCGGGGCAGATGCTCGCCCTGCTGCTCCCGAAGCTGGCCTCCAATGGAGCGCAATTACTGGATGAAGCCAGGCAAGTCCTGCTTCACGGCGCGGTTCGCGGGCCAGTCGCTCTGGGACTGGGCAAACGGTTGGAAGGCATCTCCCCTGAACAGTGCCTTTCAGAGCTACGAGCTTGGTATCGCTCGCTGCTGGTTGTGGTCCAAACGTTTAATGGGCTAACCGTCTCCAGCAACACCATGGATCTGGAATCCGAACGCCAGGCCAAAGAAATCGCCATGATCTCCCTGCCACCCCACGTGACCCGGGAAATCAACAACCGGCTGAAGCGCATGACCCTGCTCTGGGGGCTTGGCAGCGATTTCCTCGAACCTATCGAAAGTGCCCTGGCAGACAACCTGCGCCGGGTTGATTTCTATCTGGCATTGAACCGGGGAATCACATCCGCCTCACCTCGCTCCACCCTGAGTAAGGAAGATAGAGTGTT
Source organism: Desulfovibrio ferrophilus (assembly GCF_003966735.1). Taxonomy (NCBI): domain Bacteria; kingdom Pseudomonadati; phylum Thermodesulfobacteriota; class Desulfovibrionia; order Desulfovibrionales; family Desulfovibrionaceae; genus Desulfovibrio; species Desulfovibrio ferrophilus. Next base: position 188,819 of record NZ_AP017378.1, on the reverse strand, counting down.
GGTGGAAAAAACATCCTCCAGCCTGAACACTCTGCTGCATTGCCTGGACACCGCAGACTCCGAGGAGGCCGAGGCTGCTCTCAAGGATCTGAAAGATAGTGCTCTCGATAAGCTGGGGGTCATCTTTACCAAGCCTCGCCACAAGGTGGAAAGTTTCGCCATCCGCAAGGACAAGGAATATCTGGACAGCCTTCAGGACACGCGTCAGACCATGGACAAGGTCTTCTCCTCCTCAGGAAAATTTCTGCTATTTGCCAACTCCTGTCTGGAATCAACCGAGGTCAAGCGTGCGATTTCCAATAGCATTAAACCCATCTATTTCGCCTTGGCCAAGCTGGGTTCCGCAGCCAATGGAGTCACCACCAACGATCTGTTGCGGCACACCTGCGACCCCGAGGAATTCCTGAATCACATCGCCTTGAGCGGCAAAGACAAAGAGGCCCAGGCCATTGAGGAAGCACTGGCAAAAATCTGCAAAAAGTCCATTGAAGACCTCGTGGCGGATCTGCGCAAATCCTGCAAGGCCGGAGCCGAAGGTGAGCTTGGGCGCGACCATGAGTTCCTCGGACGGGTCCTTGCCCTCAAGGGAACCCCCCTGGGAACCCTGCAACTCGACGCCAAACGCAGCGCTATGCTGTTGCTGCTGAACCTGGAATCCCACATCGCCGCCCGGGTCAAAAACATGTTCGAAGCCGGCCAACTCGCCGGGCGTCCCACCAAACGCATCGTCACCATGGTCCAGGACCGACTGCAGTGGGAGCTGAACATTATCCGGGCGTATAACAAACTGACCAACGTTCCCCGCTGACCCCAAAAAAACTCCCCCCGACAGGAACACCAAAGCCTTGTGGCTTTGGTGTCGTTTATTATTTTCTGTTGTCATTTCGGCCGGGGGCAAGCATATTGAGTGTAGGACTATTCCACTCCCCAGCATCAGGAGTCCTGTAATGCCTCTGGCAAGAGAAATAGAAAACACCATCAACCATCTCGCCGTCCTGGTACGTAATGCAGGTGCAGCACGTTCACCGCAGCCAGCAAAACAACGCTGGTGGGTTTTGCTGCGGGGGGAATCGCTCGACAATGACAATCTGGACCAACGCGATGCCGCCCGCGACCAGTTGCGCGAGCAGGCCCTGAAAAACGGATTCCGACTCCACGAATACATCTGGGTCTGGGACAGTACCAACACCGCCCAGTTGGTGGTGGGCCAATTCAACGACCCGGACCAGGCATGGTCCCGTGCCAGACAACTTCAGATCAAGGGTTTTGATGCACACGTGGTGGAAGCCATGTCAGACACCTAGCCAACAGGAAATGCCGACGACCGTCAGCCGGAGGATCAACGCCCGCGTATGCTACGGAACACCTGTCGCGAAATCGCTATCGGCTTCACACGATTCTGTATGGAGCAGCATATCTACAACCTGCTGCTGGCCATCTTCATCGGTGCCCTGTCCGGCTGGGGGGCGATCCTGTTCCAGCATATTCTGCAGGGTACTCAATTTGCTTTCTATCAAAACTCCCACGACATTCTGACCTTCCATGGCAGCGTCTCCCCATGGAAGCTGGCGCTGCTGCCAGCAGTAGGAGGTTTACTCGTAGGGTTGGTGGTGCATTTTGGTGCAAGCGAGGCCAAAGGGCACGGCGTGCCCGAGGTCATGGCCGCCCTGGCTCTGCAAGGTGGTCGCATCCGTAAACGCGTGGCCCTGATCAAGATCCTGGCTTCGGCCATCTGCATCGGCTCAGGCGGTTCGTCAGGGCGGGAAGGGCCCATGGTCCAAATTGGATCCAGCATCGGATCATCAGTGGGGCAGCTGGCTGGCGTCACCGTCATGCATCAACGAACCATGGTCGGCTGTGGCGCAGCCGCAGGTATCGCTGCCACCTTCAACGCTCCCATTGCGGGAGTACTCTTCGCTCTGGAAATCATTATTGGTGATTTCGGCCTGATGTCCTTTTCTCCGGTAGTCATCGCCTCGGTCACGGCCACGGCCATTTCACGGTCTTACTGGGGTGATCTGCCCAACTTCTCCATCCCGACCTATGAGATCCACACCTTGTGGGAATTTGGCATTTATCCCCTGCTCGGAGTGCTGGCCGCATTCGCGGCCGTAGCCTTCATCATCGTTCTCTATAAAGCCGAAGACGTCTTCGAAAAACTGCCCCTGCCCGAATGGCTCAAGCCCGCTCTGGGCGGTCTACTGCTGGGACTGATTGTTCTGCAGTGGCCTGAAGCCTTTGGCGTGGGATACGGAACCATGAACATGGCTCTGCACAGTCAGATGACAGGGCTGATGCTCCTCAGCCTGATCTTCGTAAAAATTGCAGCAACCTCGCTGACTCTGGGGTCGGGCGGTTCCGGCGGAATCTTTGCTCCATCGCTGTTCATCGGGGCCATGACAGGTGGAGCCTTCGGCTGGGCGGCGGGTCAGCTCTTCCCTGGCATCGCGCCTCCAGGGGCCTACGCCCTTGTCGGCATGGGAGCTGTGGTAGCAGGAACCACTCATGCGCCAATCACGGCCATCCTGATCATTTTCGAAATGACTGGGGACTACAAGATCATCCTGCCCATGATGATTACCTGCATCCTGGCGACGATTGTGGCCAGTGCCCTCAAGCGTGATTCCATCTACACCCTCAAGCTCAGACGACGAGGAATCGACATCTCAGGGGGCATGGAGCAAAACATCCTACGAGCCCTTAAAGTCAAACGCTTCATGACGAGCGAAGTCACCACAGTGCCCGAATCAATGCCGCTCATCGACATCATCCTCACTTTCAAGAATGACAATGTGCCCTACCTCCATGTCACCGGTAAGACAGGACAACTGACAGGCATCATCTCGTTCAGAGACATCCGCCCACTGCTCAGAGAAGATGGCCTGCATTACCTCGTCATCGCCCGGGATGTGGGAACGCGGGATCTCGTTACCGTAACCCCCAGCGACGACATCCAGAAAGCCATGCGCATCATGAGTGCTCGCGGAATCTCGCAACTCCCCGTTGTTGAGTCCTCGGGAACCGGACATGTCGTGGGTGCACTCCGCCAAAAGGATGTTCTTATGGCCTATGACAAAGCCATCATCCGCCGGGAACTCGAAGACTTCTAGCGTCTTGACAGATTCGTCCGGACTGAGGGACAATTTACTCGCCTAGTCCCATCTCTCAACCAGTCAAAGGACACTTCATGCGCAGCGACCATCGACTTCTCTCCGCCTTAGCGGCGCTCATTCTGCTTCTCGGCCTGATGCTGGTTGGCGGCTGTTCGCAAGAACAGCCTGACTGCCCGGAGCAGACACCCTGCCCGGACTGTCCTCCCTGCCCTGAACTCGACTGCCCCGAACCGCTGCCCGAACTCAAAGGCAGACTGCGAGCCATCAAGAAACGTGGTGTGCTCATCGCCGGGGTCCGGGACGACGCCATCCCCTTCGGTTACACCGACGAACACACCGGCGAGATCGTTGGATTCGAGATCGATATCTGCCGGGCCCTGGCCCAGGCATTGGGAGTACGTCTGGAAACCTTGCCGGTTCGAAAAAGTGCCCGCATTCCTCTCATCCAACGAGGCGAGGTTGACATCATCGCGGCCACCATGACGCATCACTTTGCCCGCGAGGACGACATTGACTTCTCCATTACCTACTTCATGGATGGGCAAAAGCTGCTGACAAAACGAGGTTCTGGCGTTCATTCCGTGACCGATCTGGCAGGCCGCCGTGTGGGGGTTGTCGACGGTTCCTGGGCCGAGGCCAACATCCGCGAAGCCCAACCCGGATCAAAAATCAAAACCTACCCCGGATATCCGCAAGCCTTCATGGACCTGAAGGCCCGGCGCCTGTCAGCGATCTGCGCAGATACCACCATTCTCCTGGGCTTGAAAAACTCAGACCCCGACCCCGCAGCCTGGGAAATCGTTGGCGATTTCATCTCCGACGAGCCCTATGGCTTGGGAGTGCCCGAGGACGATTCCAACTTCCGTGACTTCGTCAACCTGACTCTGAACAAACTGTGGGTCAGCGGCGAATACATGAAAATCTACAACCTCTGGTTCGGCCCGCACACCAAATTCTATCTGCCTACGGCATGGAGAATGGAAATTCTGCCCGGAAACGGTGCTGTTTCCCCGAAACGCAAAAAATTAAACTAAAATGGTGCAGAATGCACAAGGGCTGTTGCCATAGCGCATCACTATGGGGTACATCCCTTCTTCATCGGCTTTGTTACATGGGAGTGTCACCCAAAACACCGAGGACTGCTCGGATGCGACAACACGGGACCTCAGAACATAGATTAAGTTTTCAAGGGTAACCGCCACAGGGCGATTACCCTTTTTCTATGTCTGGCGGCCCTGACGGAGCGAGAGGTACAATGGCGAAAGTACAGAAGGGACAAACAAAAATCACAATCTATCCAGACTGGTGCAAGGGATGCGGGCTGTGTGTGGCCTTTTGCCCTGGCAAGGTCCTGGAGCTTGACCCGGTGGAAGGCTGTGCCAAGGCCATCCGGGAAGAGGACTGTATCAACTGCGGATTCTGCGAACTCCACTGTCCGGACTTCGCCATTGTCATCACCCCCAAGGACAGCAAAGGTTCGAGCGAACCCAACGAGGGGAGCAAAAAATCATGATTGCCAAGCGTAAAACCCCAAGGGAAATTTTCGCCCTCGGAGCGGAAGCTGTTGTCGAGGGTGCACTGCTTGCTGGCTGCAGCTTCTACGGCGGATATCCCATTACCCCATCTTCGGAGATCATGGAGGCCATGGCCGCCCGCCTGCCCAAGACCGAAAACGGTGTCTTCATCCAGATGGAAGATGAGATCGCTTCCATGGGCACCATCATCGGTGCATCCATGGCTGGCCGCAAAGCCATGACGGCGACCTCCGGTCCGGGGTTCTCCCTGATGCAGGAGCTCATCGGCTATGCCTGCATGACCGAAGTGCCACTGGTCATCGTCAATGTCATGCGCGGTGGCCCCAGCACGGGATTGCCCACCAGCCCGGCTCAGGGTGATGTCCAGCAGGCCCGCTGGGGAACTCACGGCGATCATTCGATCATCGTGCTCTCCGCCACGGACGTGCAGGACTGTCTGCAAATGACGGTGACAGCCTTCAACTATGCAGAAAAATACCGCACCCCGGTCATTCTGCTGCTGGACGAAATCACGGCCCATACCCGCGAAAAGATTACCATCCCCTCTCCCAATGACATCGAAATCTTCTCGCGCCTGCAGCCGACCATGCCACCGGAATGGTACAAACCCTTCGAGGAAACCGTGCGCGGCGTACCGCCCATGCCACCTCTGGGTGCAGGCTACCGTTTCCACTACACCGGCTTGACCCACGACGATCATGGCTTCCCGACCTCCAAACCCGAAGAGGTCGAATCCGCTGTTTCCCGCCAGTTCCGCAAGATCGATCAGTTCTTCTTCGATATCCAGATCGTGGACGAGCACCGGGCCGAGGATTGCGAGATGCTGGTGGTGGCCTTCGGCAGTGTGGCACGTAGCGCACAACTGGCCGTGGACCAGGCCCGGGAACTGGGCATCAAGGCAGGTCTGCTGAACCTGAAAACACTGTTCCCATTCCCGCGCGGCGCAGTGGAAAAGGTCATCGGCAACTGCAAGACCATTCTGGTGCCCGAGATGAACATGGGGCAGATGTCCCGCGAAGTGAAACGGGTCAACGATGGCCGCTGCAAGGTCAAGACCCTGAACCGCATCGACGGACATATCATCACCCCCAAACAGATCCTCGACAGTCTGAGGAAGGGATAAAGTCATGGCCGAAGTTACGCAAATCATCCACAACTACCTGCGGCACGATAAAAAGTTCCCGCATGTGTTCTGTCCCGGTTGCGGCCACGGCATCGTCCTGGGTTCCCTGATCCGCAGCGTTCACGCCCTGGGCATCCCCAAGGACGACGTCGTCCTGGTCGCCGGCATCGGCTGTTCGGGCCGCATCCCGGTCTACGTCGACTTCAATACCGTACATGCCGTACATGGCCGCGCTCTGACCATGGCCACAGGCATCAAGATGGCCAATCCCAAGTTGCACGTCATCGTGATCATGGGAGACGGCGACGCGCTGTCCATCGGCGGCAACCACTTCATCCACGCCGCCCGCCGCAACATCGGCCTCTCGGTGCTGGTACTCAACAACTTCATCTACGGCATGACCGGCGGGCAATGCTCGTCCACCACGCCGCAGGGCGACTGGTCCACCACCACCCCGCACGGAGCCATGGAAAAGTCCTTTGACCTGGTAAACCTCACCAGCGCTGCCGGGGCCAACCACGTGGCGCGCGGAACGACCTTCCACGTCAAGACCCTGGACAAGCTGATGACCAACACCCTGACAAAGCCCGGGTTCAACTTCCTGGAAGTGCTCACCCCGTGTCACACCCAGTATGGCCGCAAGAACAAGTTCAAGAACCCGGTGGAAATGTACAAGTGGCTCAAGAGCACGGCCATGCCGCTGGAAGCCTACAACAAGCTGGCACCTGAAAAACGCGGCAACCGCATCCCCATCGGTGTCTTCCAGGAGCGTGAAGAAACGCCGCTGGAAGTCAGCTACGAGAACATGCGCAAACAACTGAGGGGGGCCTAAACCATGAAGGACATCCAACGCTTTGAGATCTGTCTGTCCGGACTTGGCGGGCAGGGCGTGCTGACCTTGGGCAAGATCATGGGCCAGGCCTTGGCCTTGGGGCACGGCTTCAATGTCGCTCAGACCCAGAGCTACGGCCCGGAGGCACGCGGCGGCGCATCACGCACCGACCTGGTGATCTCCACCCAACCCATCAGCTATCCCAAAACCGACAAGATCGATCTGTTGGTGGCTTTGTCGCAGGAGGCCTGCAACAAGTACTTCCAGCTTCTGAAACCCGGTAGCATCCTGTTGGTGAACACGACCCTGGTCAAACAGGTCCCCACCAACCAATACTTGGGTCTGCCCTTTACCGAAATCGCCATGGACAGGTTGAAACTTGTCCAGGCCATGAACACCATCGTGCTTGGTGCATGCACCTTCCTGCTGCCCTTTGCCAAGCGCGCGGCCATGCGCAAGAGTCTGGAAGATGCGCTGCCGGCAAAGATCGTCGACATCAACTTGAAAGCCTTCAATATGGGTTATCGCGATGCCAAGAAGGCCTTTGGAGAACCGCCAGCCATCTGGGCGGACATGATCGACAACGCACCAAGCGCCAGTACCAAGACAAAGAAAGCAGCAGCCAAGAAAAAGCCTGCCACCAAAAAGAAATAAGACCACTGGGCCGCCTTTGGGCGGCCCTTTTTTTATCCCACAGCTCCAAAGCCTATACAATGGGAACCTTCGTCTTTCCCCATCTTTCCCATGACCTTTCACTCTACCTCTTCCCAAAATCAGAGGTACAAGGTACTCTCAAATCTGGAAACTCCCTTGTCGAAACAATCCAGTTTTGAGGATAGTGATATGAAGAATTTCAAGGTCAGAGATTTCATGATGACCACAGAGCAGCTGACAACCATCCCGGAGACCGCCAATATTTATGAAGCAGCTGATATCTTCGACAGGGCTCAACGAAATCTTGAACCCGACGAATTCCGATATCGAGCCCTGCTGGTGGTCGACAAAAACGGACAGGGCGTGGGTAAACTATCGCTGCTTGACATCATTGCCGGGCTTGAACCCCGATACTCACAGGTCGAGCCTATTAAAATGTCACGCTTCGGAATGACTCAGGAGCAATTGCAATCCATCTTCCTGCAATATGGATTATGGGAAAGCAGTCTGGTCAACCTCTGCAAGCAGGCCGACGGCATCATCGTAGGCGACATCATGGACACCCCGAATGAATCCGAGCTCGTTCACGAGGACCAATCGCTTTCGTTTGCGGTGCATCAATTCGCCACAGGCCGCCATCACAACCTGGTTGTGCACGATGCCAAGGGCGAGATAACAGGCTTACTGCGGCTGGCGGATGTCTATCGGATAATCCGCGATGAGCTGATGGAGTGCCAAATGAAGGGAGTGTAACTTCACTCCCAGGATCATAGTCTCCAAAAAACGCCCCCGTCGATCAATGATCGACGGGGGCGTTACTATTAAGTGTTCACAGGACAGCAGTCCTGCGTTCATCATGAATACAATCGAAACATCAGTCCTATTTCTTCAAGGCCTCGGCAACCAGCCCGGGCAATTCGTCCAGGTTGTTGGCCAGGGCAAAGCCAGCGCCGGTCATGGCCTCAAGCTTGTCCTCAATGCCACGCCCGGATTCCAGAATGGCACCGGCATGGCCCAGGCGCTTGCCCGGAGGGGCCGTCTGCCCAGCGATGAAGCCCACCACCGGTTTGGTAAAGCCCGTCTCCTTGACGTACTCGGCCAACTGCTCTTCGGCACTGCCTCCAATCTCACCCAGAATGACCACGGCTTGCGTATTGGGGTCATTGCGCAGCAGTTCGAACAGATCGATGAACGACGTGCCCACAAACGGGTCGCCACCGATGCCAACACACAGGGACTGACCGATGCCTGCATCGGACAGGCGGCGTGAAGCCTCATAGGTCAGGGTGCCACTACGGCTGAGTACAGCCACCGGGCCGGGGGCAAAGGCATAGTCCGGCATGATACCAATCTTGGTACGGCCCGGAGCAATCAGCCCCGGGTTGTTGGGTCCGACCAGCCGAGTGCCAAGAGGTGCAAGCTGCTCGCGCACCCACAGCATATCCTGCTGGGACAGGCCATCGGTAATGCAGACCACCCACTTGATACCTGCGTGAGCGGCTTCCAGAATAGCCGCCGGAGCAAAGGCCGCGGGTACAAAGATGATGCTGGCGCCGATCTCGTGCTTGGCACAGGCCTCGCGCACGGAGTTGTACACGGGCACGCCCTGCACTTCCTGTCCGCCCTTGAACGGAGTCACACCGGCCACGATGTTGGTGCCATAGGCCTGCATCAGCCCGGTATGCAGCTGAGCGGTCTTGCCGGTAATGCCCTGCACCAGCACGGGCAGGTCCTTCTCGAAAGGCAGGCCTTCGCCCAAAGGCTGCGGCTCAAATTTCAAATCCACAGAAACGGCCTCGCAGGCCTTGCACGTTTCTGCCTGCTGACCATCAATGCGTTTCAGGGCTGCGATGGCCTCGGCCATATTGGTGACGATCACCAGCTTGTCCGAATTGACATCCGTCAGGATTTCACGCCCGGCCTCAGCCTCGTTACCCGAAAGACGAACCACCAAAGGCTTGGCCGGAGCCTGGCCTTCCAGCGCTTCATACAAAGCCAATGCCACCTTGCGGCAGGATAAGACCCCACCAAAGATGTTGATCAGCACGGCCTCCACGGAGTCATCCTCAAAGAGCAGGGTCATGGCGGTGCGCATACGATCCAAATCCGCTGCGCCGCCCAGGTCCATGAAGTTGGCGGCAGGCAGGGCGGACTTGTTCAATAGATCCATGGTTGCCATGGCTAGGCCCGCACCATTGACCATCAGGCCGATGCGCCCGGACAAGGAATGGAAGGCCAACCCGGCTTTGCGGGCGATATTCTCTTCACGAGAGGCATGCTCAGGGGTATAAAAGCGTTCCAGATCGGTATGCTGGAACAAGAAGTTGTCATCGATCTCGACCTTGCCATCAAGGGCCACCCAGGAGGATTCCTCAGTCAGCACCAGGGGATTGACCTCGGCCAGCAGCAATCCGTAATCCCTGACCGCAGCGTAGAGCTTGCCCACGAATTCGCGGAAGTGCGACCAGAACTCGGCATCCATTCCCAGATGGAAGAAAGCGGCGCGCATGTTGTATTCGGTCAGCCCCAAGCTCATGGGAATCTTCTGCACCAGCAGATTGTCCGGAGACAGATTCTCGATCTCCATGCCACCCTCGCGGCCCACGGTGAACACCACGCTTGCCAACTCGCGGGCAACGGTGAACGAGCAATAGAACTCGCGCACGATCTCGGTGCTCTTTTCCAGACGCAACAAAGGCACGTCCTTGCCCTTGATGGTCATCCCGAACAATTTTTTCGACAGGGGGACCAAATCCTCACGGCTGTCGATGCGCAGAATGCCACCGGCCTTGCCTCGACCTCCGGCCAAAACCTGCGATTTCAGGTACCACGGCAGAGGAAAGGAAGGCTGGACGTTTTCCAGAGTTTGAGACGAAAACAGAATCCCCTCGGGAACATTGATCCCCGCCTCGGCAAAAAGCAATTTGCTTTGGTGTTCGTTGAGCAACATCTGATATTGACCTGACCGGTTGAGTGACTGGGTTGGTTCTCGATACTCGACACTGCTCCGGCTGTTTTCCCGGAGGCAACGCCGCCCATAGCACGAATCCCACCGGTCGTGAACCGGTGTTTTGAGCCCGCTTTCGGACGAACAGGACAAGCCCCCGCAACCACTGCGCTAACAATAATCGTCCGCAGTTGATTTATCTCAGGCTTTGCGTGACCAGCAAAATACAGTATTCTCACAGATGCTTTGGTCGATCACTGCAACCAGCTGCTGGAGAGTATTATGCCCCACGATGAAAACACGGCCCCCTCATCCGCGCCCACCCGAGAAAAATCTCTCAGGGGAAAAATCATCAGTTGGCTCATCGTCATCATCGTCGCCATCGCTCTGTATACGGTACTGGGCTTTTTCGTCATTCCACGAGTGGCCAAATCGTTGGGACAGACAAACCTAAGTGAAGCTCTGCACCGCAATGTCAGCATCGAAGAAGTCCGTTTCAACCCGTTTTCCCTCGTGCTGGAAGTGCAGGGCATTCAAGTTCAGGAGCCTGAGGGACAGGAAATCTTCGTGTCCCTGAAGCGCCTGCGTACGGACCTCGGATTCCTGAACCTGTTCCGCCTTGCCGTGGGGGTGGATGAAGTCCTTGTGGAACAGCCCTATGTTCATATCAGTCAAGGCAAAGATGGACAGTACAACTTCTCCGATCTGCTCAACGGAGGCGAAGGCGGTTCCGAAGCCCCGGCAGAAAATGGAGGCGGACTGTTCCCGGCCATAGTCAGCAACTTTTCCATCACCAATGGCACAATAGTCTTTGACGATCTGACCAAGGGAAAACAGCACAAGGTGGAAAACCTTGAATTGTCCATCCCCTTCACATCCACCCTGCCCAGCGACAAGAGTGAATACGTTCGACCGTACCTGCGGGCGAACCTCAACGGAACGCCCCTGGCTTTGGAGGGGCGGACCCGCCCATTCGAGGACACTCTGCGCACGGAATTTCATTTCAATCTCGACAAGCTGGATTTGACTCAATACTGGGCCTATGTCCCCCTGCCCAGGCAGGCGGTCCTGCAATCAGGAACCCTCTCCTGCGACCTGTCCCTGGTTTTCCAGCAACGTGGCACGGTGGTTCCCCAACTCTCCATCATGGGGCAGGCCCAGGCCAATGGCGTTGCCTTGCAGCTCGAAAAGCAACCTCTTCTGAGCTTCGATGAACTCGCAGTGGACATCAGCGGGCTGAGCCTGCGCCAACGCCTGCTGAGGCTCAGCCTCGTTCGCCTGAGCAGCCCGAAAACCTCCATTGTCCTTGACGAGCAAGGGACACTCAACTGGTTGGGACTGATGCCTCCCGCATCTGAACAAGATCAGGAAGCGGCACCTGCAAATGACAAAGGCGAGGACCAAGGCAATTTCACCGTTATTGTCCAACGGGTGGAACTCCAGGAGGGGTCGGTTCTGTTCCAGGACAAGGCCCGGGAATTCTCTTCCTCCATCGGACCGGTGAACCTGGGAGTTGACGACCTGGACAGCTCTGGAGGCGATGCGAAGTTCAAGCTCGATGTGGCATTGGGTGGGCCGCAACAGCTCACTGCCGATGGAATCTTTGATCTGGCCACCCTGAACTCCTCCGGCTCGCTGTCCGCCCAGAGCATCGACACCACAACCCTGGCCCCCTACTACGCCAGCGCTCTGCCTGCCGAACTTCTGTCCTGCACAGCCAGCGCAACCCTGAACTACAGGCTCCAGGCAGGGGATGAGACATCTCTGGAACTGGACAAGACAAATGTCACCCTTGAAGACATCGGACTGCGCCGCAAGGACGGCAAAGGGGCCACGGCCCATGTGAAGTCCCTCCAATTGACGGAGGGAACCATCGATGCCCTGAACGCCAAGGGCACGCTTCAGGCAATCACCGTAAGTGACACCTCCTTAAGCGCAGCGCGCGGAACCGCAACGGCCCGGCAATTCGGTACACTCCAGGGCGTTGCACTCTCGGAGCTGGCCTTTGAGGCCGATCCGATCAAGGTCACCCTCGGCAAATTCCAACTCAGCAATTTATCCGTGGCGGCACCCGGCGACGCAACCCCGGCACTCTCCCTGAAGCAGTTGGACATTTCCCCCATCACCTACGATGCGGAAAAGAAAGCCCTGACCGTCAAACGGACCCTGATCCAGGGACCGGAACTGGCCGCCGCCCTCAATGCGGATGGCATCTCGAACTTGGCGCGCATTGCCTCAGCTGCTACGGGAGAGCCCCTGCCCGAAAAGGCACCCACCCAGGCGGAACCTGAGGAACAATCCCCGAAAGCCGAGGACAAAGAATCAAAAGTGGCTCAGGAACCAGCCAACGCGCAGGCACAAAGCCTGACCCAGATGGAAACCAAGTTCAGCCTCGGCAGTCTGGAAATCCAAGAGGGCGTCATCTCTTTCCGTGACGAAGGCATCTCTCCACCCTATTCAACGTCCCTGGGCAATCTGACTGGCAGGCTGGATAACATCTCCACCACCCCCGGCGCGCCCCAAGCCACCCTGACTCTAACTGGAACCGTGGACGGCAGCGCGCCGCTGATTCTGGAGGGTTCAGCCTCGCCAACGGACCTTGGCATGAATCCGAAGCTCCATCTGACCCTGACGAACATGGGCCTGACGGCCCTGTCTCCCTATACGTCCAAGTTCATGTCCTACTCGCTGGCTACGGGCCAGTTGTCTCTGGACATCAACACGATCCTTGAAGGCGCCGAGGTCACCAGTGACAACACATTCAAGCTAAGCAGCATCACTCTGGGAACCTACCAGAAAAGCCCGGATGACATGGGCATCCCGCTATCCCTGGCCTTGGCTCTGCTGGCTGACCGCTCGGGCAACGTTCAACTGGATGTGCCCGTGCGCGGCAACCTGAACGACCCCACATTCCATTTGGGTCCCGTCATCTTCAAGGCAGTACTGAACCTGCTGTTCAAGGCCGTCACCTCACCTTTTGCACTCATTGGCAGTATGTTCGGTGGCGGTGAGGACTTGAGTGCTCTGACCATGGCTCCCGGATTATCAGCATTGGGAGCGGACTCGCAGGACAAGCTGGAATCCATCACCAAGGCCCTGAATGAGCGCCCACGACTGAAGCTACAGATAGCGGGAACGACCTCCCCGGCAGCGGACCGTGCGGCTCTGACAGAGCTTTGGTTTCAGCGAGCCATCAAGACACCAAAATTCCTCGAACTTCAGGAAGACGGGCAGGCTCCGGCCAGTGTGGACGATGTGGTCCTCAGTGACGAGGACTATCCGAAGTATCTGGAGGAAGCCTATGCCGCAGCCGAATTCGAAAAGGAAACCAACGCCTTTGGCCTTCTGAAAGACCAACCAGTTGAAACAATGGAACAGTTGCTGCGCACTCATGTGGCAGCGACGGATCAGGATGCCCTCGAGTTGGCCAAGCAACGGGCTTCTGTGGTCAAGGATGCGCTGCTTGGAAATGGAGTGGATGCAGCGCGGGTGTTCCTGCGCGAGGCCACCCCCAAGGACGGCGAACAGATCCCCATGGGCGTGGTCCTGACGCTCCAGTAATGGACGTCAGGCACCCAGCAGCGCGAACTGCTCCACCAACAGTCAAGCGCCTTCCTCGTATAAATACAGCCCCCCGCAACAGACGTTGCGGGGGGCCTTTCTTGAATGTTCAATGGTGAGCCGAACGAACATTGAATCTGAAGCCAGCTCCTAATCGGGTTCCATTCCCAGATCACGCCCCGTCAGGTACTTGCGCCCCGTGGCGAGCAGGATTCTGGAAATTTCCTCACGACCGGGAGCATCACTTTTGACCAATCCCTCGATGTATCCGGCCAGGCGCTTTTCCTGACGCAAGTAGGCATGCACAACCTCGTTCACATCGTGCACGGCCGTAAGCCCCCGCAACCAGCCAATGCCTTCAGCATACACCGAGCGAGAGGCCGAGAACGCCGCCAGCAGAGCCCGCAGATGGGATAACGGCACCCGCTCGATCAGCCTGTCGGCATAGCGCTCCGCCAGCAATCTCGGGCAGTAGGCCAACAACAACGCGTACAGTTCCGAATCCTCACGCAGAGCCTGGGCAGTGGGATAGCGTTCCTTCAAGCCGACGTCGATCAGATCGGCCAGTGTATTGATCTCCTTGGACAGATCCATGGAAATCTCGGTCATGGGTCGGCATCCGCCGCAGGACTTGTACTCGCGAATGATCAACCGCGCTTCGGCTCGTGCCCGCTCCCGCAGGATACCCAGAACCTGGGAGACATACTCATCCTTTTCAGCCAGAAACTCCTGTTCGCTCATGGCAAGCCCTGCCAGGATCTCGTAGGAGGAACAAATCACACCCGTCTTGTTTGCAGAGGCTCCGTGCAAAATCAGGACACCCTTTTCCTGGAGCCTGTCCCTGGCCGGATCGGAAATGAAGATATTGGCCCCTTCCACGATGGCCTTGGCCGATGGAGTTCCATCCTCAAGCAGAAATTCCTGCCAATTCTTTTCGTTGATGGTATCCGGTCTTCCCCCAGAGGGGATGAACAGATCCGCCTGCACGGTGTTATGCAGGGTATCTCTCAGATGCGCGCCATCAGGATCGGCAGTGCTGACGACAAACGCCCCCTGCCCCTTGAGCTTGGACTTATCGAACTCGGAGACTCCAAGCACCGCATCGGACAAGCGCAAAAGCTCCCCGTGGTCCAGACCATCCGGGTCATAGAGAGCCCCGTGTCCATCCGTGGCCGCCAGAATACGTGCATTCTCGCCATAATCACGGATCAGGATGCGCATGGCATTGGAGGCCACGTCCCCGCGTGTCCCGCCCGTGAACTTAACGCTGAATGACTCCTTGAACGGATCAATGCCGAGCAGCTTCAGAATTTCTTCGGCAAAGACCATCACTCCCAGGCTCGTGACGCCATAGACCTTGTGGTTGATCCCTGTCTCCGGCTTGGAACTCATGTATGCCGAGGGCCAACGGTATCCGCGCTTGGCGGCACGGGCCACAATCCAACGAATATGGTCCGTGGTGATATTTTCGTCCGGTCCAAGGTAGATGATCTCCTCGTGTCCGATATAATCCACCACCCTTGGCAGGGTCGGGCTATCACCATCAGACACAATGATATCCAACAGCGAATTGGTCATGGACTTCACGGCCAGATCGATGTCTCCCAACGGCCCGAGCAGAATGACGGCCTTGGAACCGCCTTCGGGAATATCCTTGTTCTTGTGTTGTTGCGAATGGGCCAGGGCCGTGACCTCATCAAACAGGCGATTGGATTCCAACTCGAACTGTTCCTGAGTACGTGTGGGCACCACCCGCACACCCCCACGCGCCATCTCGCGATAGCGCACATGGAACCCCTGAAAATGTGCCCCTTGGAAAAAGAAGAACCCATAGGGACGGCTGTTGCTGTCCTGACGCAACCCCTGCTTGCGGGGCAAATGATCCAGCACCATGGGATCCATGCGGAACGACAGCCCAAAACGGTTGGCAATATAGTAATTAGTTCGCAGCGTGTGGCTGACGAAGGTTTCCATGGCCGCGAAGGTATCGGCAACAATATCGTCACCCATGGATTGCCGCAGTTGACGGCATTGCTCCAGGAGTTGGCGCGAAGTTCCTTCTCTGTCTGAATCGTCAGGGTCAAAACGTGCTTCAAAATACTTCAGCACGGCCCAAGCAGCCTTGCGGTTGGTCAGTACGGCATGAACGATGTTTGCCGAAGTATACGCATAAGGATCCTTTTTGAGCAGGAACTGATGCGCAAACTCGGCAGCGGCCATAAGGAACATGACCTGGTGCACGCTCATGCCTTCCTCATCGGCAAATGTCTCCAAGGTATGGCCCGAGGCAAACCACTTCACGGCCTGCAACTCTCCGGCAAGGGCAGCCCAACGCGTGGCATCTCCCAACGCAGTGAAGCCTTCCTGGGTGACATAAAAGCTCATGATTCCCAACGCCTGGCCCGGAGTATCGTAAACATCCAGATAGGCCCGTTCCACTTCCGCACCAGACCGGCCCAAAATCCGATTCATGGTCAACAATGCCCCATGGCTGGGCGGATTCATCATGGAAACGATGATCCGACACAAACCAGGGTAGATATCCTTCTCCAGGCTCACATGGACCCGATCGGAGTTCTTGATGCGGCGATAGATTTCGAAATGGCGCACCGCCCTTTCAATCTCGAACTTGTCCACGCAGTCGCCAGTGGCAGTTGCCAGAAACTCACCGAATTCCTCAACGTCTTCTACGGACAGCAGCCCGCTGGCTCTGGTCTGCTCCACGGCATGATGAAAATTCACACTCTCTCGATCCACTCTTCCCTGAGGATCAAGAATAAAGGAATCCAGCCGGAGTTGCCGGTCATGGCTGGCGTACATTCTGGCGTTCAGAATGGATTCGTGGCTCAACTGAGCGATAACACCGTTCAGAGCATCCATGCCACCACCCGGAGAAATGTACGTCACCTTGGTTCCACAGGGGCTCTTCAGGGACAGCACATGCCCTTCGGCTGTAGCCTGCCCCGAAACAAGTGCGTGCAAATGGGCGACCTGTTCCACCCGATCATGCGTCCGAAAATAATATTCCGGCATCTCGCGATAGAACCAGGGCACCATCTGGTTGGCCGCCGAGGACAAACTGTCGCGAACCTCTCCAAGAATTTGATCGGCATCAGGAATTGCTTCATTTGATCTGTTCGAGGGATCGGACATACCCGCTCCTCCGTTCTATGGGTTGTGCCGGTTTCGAACCCGGCCAGTATTCCGCCATGCGCGTGGTATGGCATCAGATATTAGTCCTCTAGAATGTATATCTTTTCAGCTCTCAAGGACAACTGTTTTCCCATTATTTTGCACCACTGAAGACGTCACAGGATTTGTTTGTCAGGGCCTTCCCTTGACCTTAATAATTTGCCCCCTTACAATAAGGACAGTTAACAACAAGGAGTCACCCATGGGAATACAATCCAACACACCGAAATACGAAGCACTTCTGGCCCTGACCAAACGCTTGGATAATCAGGATGAATCCGCCGTAGCCACCGGGCTGGATATCCTCCAGACTGCCGCAGCCATGCGCATGCATCTGCACGAAAAGTTCTTCCGTGATCAGATTTCCGAAGGGCGATTCACGGTGCTGGCCCTGTTGCTCACGGCATCGGACTGGAGCCTGACCCCGTCGGAATTGGCCAGCAGCGCTGGTGTGACCAGAGCCACCATGACTGGCCTGCTCGATGGGTTGGAGCAAAAAGAATTTGTAGAGCGCCGTGCCGACAAGCACGACCGCCGCAAAATCACCGTGCACCTCAAACGAATCGGGCGCGAACACCTACTGCAATTGGCCCCGGAATTCTTCGCAGCACTTCAGGACGTGGGTTCCGCTCTGCCCGAAGCCAAACGCAAATCCCTGGCCTCGCTATTGGCACGGATTCGTGAAGCAGCAAGTTGAGTTGGGCACCGAGGCTGCCTGAACCAGGCCCCTATCGGGACTGACAACCACGGCATCATGCATGGAGAATGGCACATGATGAAACTGTCAGCTCTTCTCGAAAAACTCCCGGCTCGACGCTCCACCGTCGCTTTCATCAAAGAAGCCGAACGTATCCCCGGATACTCCTGGCTGGAAAAACTGCACGGCTACATCTATGGTCGCTGGACCTATTTCTACATCTCGGTGGGAATTGGCCGGCACCCCATGCAGAAGCTGTTCGAGCCACTGGCCAACTTGGCGACCAAAATCTATCCCACCTATCCACATCCAGACAAGGATTCAGACACAGTCTCCTGGGCCGACTCCTATCATGGCAAGGCCATGCCCCTGGAAGAAATCAAACAGCTCATCAGCATCAAGCGGGACATCGAAATCCCAGACCTGGAGCGGATCATCCCTTACAAGAAAGCCCGCTCCATCATTCTCAAGAACCCGGAACGGATCGTACTTCTGAAATGCCCATGCAGAAGCGCACAGGAAAACCCCTGCGAACCGCTGGACGTCTGTCTCATTGTAGGCGAGCCCTTTGCCAGCTTCATGCTTGAGCACCATGCCGACAAGGCTCGCTTGATTGATCAGGATGAGGCCGTGCGAATTCTGGAAGAAGAAGACAAGCGCGGACATGTGCACCACGCCTTTTTCAAGGAAGCCATTCTGGAGAGGTTCTACGCCATCTGCAATTGCTGCGACTGTTGCTGCGGCGCTATGCAGGCTCAACGCAACGGCATCCCAATGCTCTGTTCTTCGGGGTATGTCGCCGTGATAGACGAAGAACTCTGCAAGGGGTGTGGCGTCTGCGCCCAAAAGTGCCAATTCCACGCCCTGACAACCAAGGATGGCTTAACCCGCCTGGACCCGGCTCAATGCATGGGCTGTGGCATCTGCGTCAATGCCTGCCCCACTGATGCCCTGGCCCTGGAGCGAGATCCGTCACGGGGAGAACCCCTGGAGATCGTGAAGCTGCTCAAGAAGGCCGAACAAACCACTCACTGACCCCGACTGCTAGAAGCATTAAAAGGCCGCCATCCATGAGGACAGCGGCCTTTTCTTGTCGATAGAGATGGGCATCAGGCCTCGGGATCATCCCCAGACATCCCGCCCTTGGCCTGAACAATGGCCAATTCGCTGGCCGAAAACACGCGATCAATCTCCAGAATCATCATGAAGCGATCATCCTGACGGGCCATGCCCTGAATAAACTCGGCGTTGATGCCGGTGCCCAACTTCGGTGCCGACTTGACTTCATCATCCGTCAATTCGACCACTTCGCGCACCGAATCCGCCAGTGCTCCCAACACCACTTCCTCTCCATCCATGACGACAACAACGATGATCACACAGGTGTCCACCGTGCGCACCGTGGCTTCCATATCGAACTTGAGCCGCAGGTCCACCACAGGGACGGCGTGGCCCCGCAGGTTGATCACCCCACTCATGAAGGCAGGAGCGTTGGGAATGCGGGTCACTCTCTGAAATTCAAGAACTTCCCGGACCTTGGCAATGTCCAACGCATACAATTCACTATCAAGAACGAAACTCAAATACTGCGTTCGCTCCTGCATTTGATTATCGACCATTGCTGACTCCTCGCGCAACGAACCAGGGATGCTGCTCAACGCACAGCTTATTAAAAAATATGAACTTTCTAGATAGAAATCAGACTAGCCCGGACGCCGATGGGCTGTCAATCGTCATGGGGTCCAACAGATAACGAGCCCAGGACGGCATCGATGTGCTCCGGCTTCACGGGTTTGGAGATATAATTGCTCATTCCCGCCCCGAGAAATCGCTCACGATCTCCCTTCATGGCGTGAGCGGTCATGGCAACAATGGGGATATCGCGGTTATCCTCACCCGCTTCGCCATCACGAATACGACGCGTGGCTTCCATACCATCCATGCCCGGCATTTGAATATCCATCAACACAACATCGAACCTGGATTCAGCAAGACATGCAATGGCCTTTTGACCGGTTTCCACAGCCTGAACCGTATGCCCACCATTCTCAAGAACGCGCTGTGCAAACAGGCGGTTGACCTTGTTGTCTTCGGCCAGCAACACCCGAAGCGACTTCGCAGAAGCAGCAGGCCCAGCCATGACCAAATCATCCTTGCCCTGGCCGACATGAACCACGGCCGTAAACTCAAAACTGGAACCATTATCGGGCACACTGCTGGCCTTAATACCCCCGCCCATCATCTCCGCCAGCCTGCGCGAAATAGCCAGTCCAAGCCCGGTTCCCTGATAACGCCGTGTCATGGAGCCATCGACCTGAGTAAAACTATCAAAGACCTTATCCAACTGGTCAGAGGGAATGCCGCAACCCGTATCCTTGACCAGGAAACGACAAGTCAGAGGGGCATCCGGCACCATTGCCCCATTTCCGAAAACGATGGAGCCCTGCTCCACCCGGACGGTAACGCGGCCCTGGTCCGTAAACTTCACGGCGTTGCCCACGAGGTTGACGAGCACCTGTCGTAAACGCCCGGAATCACCAACCAACTGATCGGGAAGTTCGGAATCGACAAACCACTCCAGCTGAATCCCCTTGCGGCGGACCTGTACGGAAAAAATCTGATCCACCGAAGCCACAAGCTCGCTCAGGCTGAATTCTTCCTGCATGAGTTCCAACTTGCCCGCTTCGATTTTTGAAATATCCAGAATATCGTTGAGAACCCTGAGCAGTGCCTGCCCGGAATCCCGAAGCATCTCAAGATTATCACGCTGCTCCCCATCCAAATCGGAAGCCAGGGTCAACTCCGCCATCCCTAGGATGCCATTCAAGGGGGTACGAATTTCGTGACTCATGTTCGCCAAAAATTCACTCTTGCTCTGCGAGGCCGTTTCCGCAGCCAATCGGGCCTCAAGCAAAGCCTCATCACTGGTCTTGCGCTCAATGGCCATGGCGACCTGATGTGAAATGGCAAGCATCAGATCCACATCATCGGAACTGAAGGCATCCTGATCATGATAGTCCTGAATACCCATAACCCCGATAACTCGGCCCTTGATTCGCAGTGGCACCCCCAGCCAAATCTCAGACAGAGACCCGAGAGGCTTGATCCCATACAGGCCATTGAGCTTTTGCTCCTTGGTGATGATCAGGGGCTGGCCTGTGCGCATGACATGCACGGCCAGACTCGGAGAATCCGTCGTGCTGACCTGTGGGATTTCAAAAATGCCTCCGTCCACCTCATCTTCAAAATAAGGAAACACCAGGCGGTCATTGTTTTCATCCATCAAGCCAATGAAAAAATTATTGGCTCCCAGAGCGTCTTTGATGATGCCATGAATGCTCTGGTACAAATGCCCCAAATCGCGGGTAACACCCACCAGGTTGGCGATACGATACATGAGATAGGTAATGCTTTCGGAGTGCTTACGCGCGGTGATATCGACGCAGGCCACCAGAACGCCCGTGACCTTGCCGTCACCATCAGCAACAGGGTGCACACTGCACAAGGCCGGAAAGCTTTCACCCACACGGCGAACCATGACTCGTTCCCGCCCTGGCAATCCATGCCCCAACCTGATGCTCTCCATGCCCTCAGCCAAGGTTCTGGCCTCCGAGCGGGTGAACAACATCGAGAGGTCACGGCCCAGCGATTCACTCCTGTGATAGCCGAACATTTTCACGGCTCCAGGACTAAGCTCCACAATCCGCCCCATGGCCCCTTCCATGTCAGCAAGCACGAATGCCACATCATCCGCAGCTTCAAAGACCGCTCTCAGGCGAGACTCACTGGATTTGAACAGGGACTGAGCCAAGGCTCTCTCGCTCATTTCAACATTCAGAAGCCGCTGACGCTGAATGCTTCCACGCATGGCAATGCCCACTGGAATCATGCCTAGGCCAAAGACCAGAAATGCCATTGCACCGGCAATGCGCGTAAAACGTTCTTGGGTCCGCTGTATCTGCCCCATCCAGAGTCCTGCGCCCAAATAGCTATCGAGTCCTGGTAAATTTTGAATGTAGGCCAGCTTTTCCTCGAAGGGCTCGCCATCCGACCGCCGGAATTGATACGTCAGGAAACCGCTGTCGCGCTCACGGGCCAGGCGAACGGATTCCCTCACCACATACAATCCCTTACCGTCCTGGTGGTCCCACAGGTTGGTCCCCACCAAGTCAAGCCGTAGCGGGTGAGCAATCACAGTCCCTGTGAAATCCACCATGAAAATATCGCCAAGATCTTCGAAGCCTTCAAAAATCATACTGGCCACAAGATTTCTGGCCTTCTCACGTGCGGCAGCCAGGGGAATTCTCCCTTTATTCAAATCCTCTCGGATCGGCGCTGTAATATTGGCAGCAAGACTCACGTTCTGACGCAGACGAAGATGCATCTCGGCTTGAAGGCCCTCGGCATGGCGCACAGCGACGGAACGGAACAGATAAAAGACACCAAATCCGGCCAGCAGAGCAACGACGAACAGAGCAATAAGCGTCTTGCGGGAGTTGGATTCATTGTTACTCAAAAACATCGTTCACCCACTACCATAGCCATGTTCAAATGAAAACGCGCATTCCTTATCTCAAGACCTGCAAACTGACGCTCCCACAGCTATGACCATGCCGTATCATTGGCTCATGGCCGTCGTGAATTCTGACACAGCCTGCCCCAACAATTCAGAAAGGGAAGAAGCAAACAGCGCCTCACTCTTTTCCCGTGATGCCGGGAATATTTGCTGTTCCCAATGCCCGGCATATGATTTCTTGAGCACGACTCGATCCCCCTCCAGCAGCGTCAGCCGCACATCCAGGTCCAAGACATGATCCATACCGTCCGTCACCAGCCGGGCAGCATGGACTTCTCCACCGATAATGAACCGGGGCTTTCCCTCTTTCAACGACTCAACCAGACATCCACGAACAGAAAATTCGTCCATCAGAGCTTGCTGCACCCACTGGTCCACCTCGCGCCCCTCGGGACGAAATGCCACACTCTGATTATGACCGAGCATCTTGTCCTGGCGGGCATCAAGGATGGAGGTCACGCCCACGCTTCCGATACAGCCCCCTGGTTGACCGACCGGGGCATAAGTCAAGGTGATACGATTATCCTTGGGACCGCATCCAGCCAGGGACATCAAGATTGCAAGGCACATGGCAACGGCCATTATTCTGCACATAGTTCTCATACCAACCTCTCTGATATCATTGGAGTTTACGTATCAATAAGCCATACGGGAACAAGGGACAAGGCCACTTGACTTTCAGCACTTGGCGTGGGACTTCCGCAGCAACACGATTAGACGGAGTAACGCATGAATAATACAGATAGTACACAGCAGTTTCTTGACAGCCTGCCCGAAATCGAGCCCGGCAAATCCTTTTCATTCGGTTGCCACCCCAAGGTTCCCTGCTTCAATGCCTGCTGCAGTGCGCTGCATCTGATGCTCACTCCCTATGACGTATTACGCCTGAGACGTTTCCTTGAGCAGACGAGTAATGATTTCATCAAGAATCACGCAGAGGTCCAGCTTGCACCGGACACGGGGCTGCCCCTGTTCAGACTGCGGATGTGCGATGATTCGCGCAAGAGCTGCCCCTTTGTGCGCAAGTCCGGGTGCAGCATCTATCAAGACAGGCCCGGCGCCTGCCGCACCTATCCGTTAGGCCGCGCCACCCGCACCGACGAACAGGGCAACGTCTGTGAGCGGTTCTTCCTGGTCCGTGAAGCCCACTGCCGTGGATTTGAAGAAACCACCGATTGGACACCCTCGGAATGGTTGAAGGATCAAGGCCTGGAACCATACA
Organism: Desulfovibrio ferrophilus; assembly: GCF_003966735.1. Lineage (NCBI taxonomy): Bacteria > Pseudomonadati > Thermodesulfobacteriota > Desulfovibrionia > Desulfovibrionales > Desulfovibrionaceae > Desulfovibrio > Desulfovibrio ferrophilus. The sequence continues at coordinate 165,367 of NZ_AP017378.1, read as the reverse complement.
ACACCAGTAATGATCGTTTCATGTTGCTGCTGGCACGTATCAAGGAAGCCGGTCAGCCAGTGGACCCCAGACATGCCAACATGGCGGCTCTGGCACTCTACCAGTTGGACAACTTCGGACAGTTTATCAATGACACGAAGCTGTTGGACAGGCTGGATATGGATGAAGCCCGCAAGGAAGCCATCGCCCAGAACGAAGAAGCCCGTCTCGAATTTGCCATCGATTGGTTGGAACTGATCATGTTTGGTGAAAGCAAGACACTGAGGCCCAAGCCATGAACGCACCACGGCCCCACAGTGACAAGATCGTCGAGCGATCCAGACTGGCCGTCCTTTTCGCAACACTTCGCGAAGCCAAACGCATTGTGTTCACCAACGGCTGCTTTGACATCCTGCACCCCGGTCATGTGGATCTGCTGGCCCGCTGCCGTGCTCTTGGCGATGCGCTTGTGGTTGGCGTCAACGACGACGCGTCCGTGCGTAGGTTGAACAAGATCCCCCCTCGCCCGCTGAACCCGCTGGACCACCGCATGGCGGTCCTGGCCGGGCTCGAGAGTGTGAGCTTTGTGACCTCCTTTTCCGAAGACACCCCCCTGGAGCTCATCACCGAACTCAAGCCCCACGTACTGGTCAAAGGCGGCGACTGGAGCTTGGAAAACATTGTCGGACGCGAAGTGGTGCAGGCCCACGGGGGCGAGGTACATTCCCTACCGCTCCTGCCCGGATACTCCACCACGGTGCTCATCGAAAAGATTCTCAAGCTGGGCAAATAGAGCCCTGGCTTTGATTCAAATGCCTCATTCAACATCGGCTGCCACAAGACTTCTTTTCGTCTTGTTCATCCTGCTTGCCGCTTTGGTTCAGCCCGCACCCGCAGTCGCAGCCGAAAACATTGTCATGCTCTTTTCCGGAGGCTATCCTCCATATTATGACTTCCCATCAGCTGACGACACAAATTCCAACAAGCCGGGTTTCTTCACGGAATTCCTCGCGGCCTTCAAGCGGGCACACCCCGAATTCTCCATCATCAAAACTCGTCTACCCCGTAAACGCATCGACCATTGGATGCGCGAAGGTAGAGCGCAGGCCTTCAGCCTGAACAGTGAACTGTTCATCAAGGAAGAAGACCGCCACCTGTTTGAATTTTCGATTCCTCTGTGCCGCTCCTGCGATCATCTTGCCACCAGAGCCGATGCCCAGTTCCATTACTCGGGGCCGGACTCCCTCAAGGGACATCTTCTGGGAATCGTTCATGGCAATGGATACGGACCACTGGACCCGCTGATCGAATCAGGGCAAATCGCCACAGCCGCACCCCAAGGAGAACAACGGCTGGTCAAGATGCTCATGCTGGGACACGTGAATCTTGCCATCCTGAATCGGGAGACAGGGCGAACAGCCATGGAGAGGCAGGGAGTCGCACCGGGAGACATTAAATTTCTGGATCCGCCAATCTACTGCTTTGATCTCGCTGTGCAGGTCCGCAAGGAGCATCAAGCCTTTCTGCAAAGCCTGAATGCCTTTATCAAAACATCACAAACCAATGGTTTCATGGAGTATCTTCGAGCAAAATGGCTCAGGATTCAATAGCCCTGAGCCGACAGCCTCAGCAACCTGATTTGCTTCCGGAAAGCTCCAGTAGAACCTTGGCCACGGCGGAAAAATCCATCTCTCCCATATCCTTGGCCTTGGCCGCAGTGTACAATTGCTGCATCGCCGCCGCCCCCGGAATCGCAGCCCCGGTTTCATAGGCCGTATCCACAGCATACTTCAAATCCTTGGCCATGTGCTTGAGTGGAAATTGGGCGGGATAATAATCCTCGCGCAACATTTTCTCCTTGAGCGTAAACAGCCCACAGGCCAACGTACTGGCATGCAAGACTTCGAACAGCACATCGTCTGAAAGACCACCTGCCCGCCCAAAGCTGAGCATTTCGCCCAACGCCTCCATCATGGTGCCCAGGAGCATGTTGATGCCCATCTTCGCCATGGAGCCCTGACCGACGTCTCCGCAATGGATGACCTGCTTGCCCATGGACAGGAACAGAGGCGTCAACTCTTCGACCGTCTCCTTGGGGCCACCTGCCAGGATCACCAACGAGCCTTCCTCGGCGGGCTTCTTGGAGCCGGAAACCGGGGCATCCAGATAGGTGACACCCAGCGGAGCAAGCCCCGACGCTATCTCACGGGCATAGGCCGGGGACACAGTACTCATGTTGACAAACACCTTGCCCGCTTCAAGCCCCCGGGCACAGCCATTCTCACCGGTCAACAGAGCATACACCGCTTCCGGGCCAGTAAGCATGCTGATCACGACATCACTGGCCTGCGCCAGATCCTTGGGTGTCGAGGCCACATTGGCTCCCAACTCAGCAAGGATGACGGTCTTGTCTCGAGATCGGTTGTAGACCGTAAGGGGCCAGCCTCCCTGCAACACGTTCTCGGCCATGGCCCGTCCCATGATCCCAAGCCCCATGAAACCGATGCGCTTCCTGTCCATTGCAATCCTCACTCCGATTCATAATGTTCTGCCTGACGCACCATACCTCTGCTCGCCTCATTTTTCCAGCCTGGCGCATCCGAGGATAGCCCCACGCCACAAGCCTTTCAGCCAACAGTGGAAAGCGGTTGCATTTTCCCCTCTCATGATGTTGTTATGGTGAACAGGTAAAAAAATTGTTTTGGAGCCAACTTTGGACCAATACGAAAAAACACATACTTTACGAGCTCTTGTTGTAGATGATGATCCCGTCATCTGCGAAGGACTCGCCATGGCCCTTGAAGACGAAGGCTTCGAGGTGTTCATGCATATGCGCGGTACCAATGCCCTTGAGGCATTTGCCAGCATCGCCCCGGACATTGCATTCATCGATGTCGTTATGCCAGAGATGAGCGGTCTTGAGCTGCTTGAACGATTCAAGGCCCTGAAACCCTCCCTGGAAACAGTCATCATCAGCGGCTCACCGTCTTCTGAAAACATCATCCGTGCCATGCAGCTCGGAGCCTATGACTTCCTGATCAAACCCTTCCAGCATAGCGACCTCAAGCTCTGCCTTTCACGATTTCACGACCGCATTGAGCTGCAAAGGCGCATGAGCCTGATTCAGAATCGTCATGAGATGCTCATCGAGAACATCCCTCTGTTCATTTTCCGCCTGCGGGATGATTTTTCCCTGGATTTCGCCAATCGTACCTGCACATCCATGCTCGGCTTCACCCCTCAGGAGGCCCAAAACCAGCACAACTGGTTCCTTTCCCGGGTCCGGATGCGGGATCGGGCCAGGGTCAAAAACGTACTGACGAGCGCCTTTGGCAGCCCATACCCACTCACGGTGCAATGCCGAATGGTGCATCGCAGGGGATTTGATGTTCACGGTATCCTGAAGACACTGCCCTCCGCTTCCATTGAAGGGCAACGCATGCTTGATGGTATCTTTGTGGACATCTCCCAACGAGTCTACGAGGAACAATCCCGCGTCCAGCAGGAGAAGCTGAAAACCATTGGTGCCATCTCCGAGGAAGTGGCCCACGAAATCCGCAATCCTCTGATGTCCATCGGTGGCTTCGCAAGACGACTCTCAGCCAAGGCACCCGACTTCCCGGAAACGGAAATCATTCTTCGCGAATCCAAACGACTGGAAAATCTCCTTGAGCGCATCAAGGGCTACCTCGCTGCCCCCATGCCCACGGACCGGCGATGCGTCTCGCTGGAGACTGTCCTCGCGGGACAAGTGGAAACCATGCTTGTCGATCTGAATAATGAAGGAATCATCCTCGATGCGGCCTGCGAACCCGGCCTGCCCAATGCCATGGCCGACCCCTCTCTGCTTGCCCGGGCATACGGCATCCTGCTGGGAGACGCTTCACGGGTTCTGGACCGCGGAGGAATACTCCGTGTCAGGGCCTTTGAATCCGGTGAGACCGTAGATACCTCATTCGATTACGAATTATCCAAGCTCAAGGATATCGACCCCGAACGCATCTATCTGCCTTACGAAGCCGGAGGCTATGGTCTCCCCAACTGTTATCAGCTGGTGGAACAGATGGGGGGAGTCCTCAGTATGACCCGTGAAAATGGCCGAGTGGTTTTCACATTGTCTCTTCCCAAGGCAGAAGCTGAAACCCATACGTAAGGGGTATTGTCTTCAAGCCTGGAATCCATCACCCTTTTCAGTTATCGTTGATCCAATCACTACAACGTCGAAACGATTCCTCGGGGAGGGAACGACAACGATATGTCAATTTATCCACAAATTCTTGGGGTCTACTCCCAGGCAAAGGAAGCCGAGCTTGGTACCGGGAGCACGCAGGGGCAATACGATCAGGTCACCTACTGGTATGTTCGTCGGTTGAATGACAGCGACTACGAAGTTCAACCCCTGAATGCCTACCATGTTCCCTCGGGAATATGCACGACCCTGGCTCAAAACGACTTCGCAACGCAGTACTCGCCGGAACCAACCTACTACGAGGTGCACACTCAACCGGCCCTTAAATCCCTGGAAGCAAAAATAGCCAAAGGTGAAGAAGAATTCGCCAAAGGCAATCTGGACGAAGCTGAGCGATCCTTTTTGAAAGCACTGATGATCGACGACCTGAACGTACCTGCAAACCTGGGCGTGGGCGCGGTCTATACGGAAAAGAAGGAATTCGACAAACTCAAGAAGACCCTGAAAATACTGCTGAATCAGGACGCAACCTTTGCCATCGAACAGCGCCAAAGATTTAATACTCTGGGCATGAGCCTGCGCAAACAGGGCCTGCACGAAGAAGCTCTGGCCTACTATCTCAAGGCGCTGGAGAATTCTCAGGAAGACGAGAACCTGCATTTCAACGTGGCGCGGGTCTACTTCGAGAAAGGCGATCAGATCAACACCATTGAACATCTGGGAAAATGTCTGGCCATCAATCCCGACCTTGAGGTAGCCCAGAAATTCATGCGCTACTGCGAAAAGAACTTCAAATAACCACCAGCAAAGGCAAGCGAATGTATCCGCAAACTCTCGGCGTCTACTCCAAAAAGGGAGACAAGGAGGTCGGCTCTGGTGGCACAACCTCCAGTTATCAGCAGGAAACTTTCTGGTTCGCGCGCCGCATAAGTGACGAGAAGTACGAGGTTCGCCCCTTGAGCTCCAACCACGTCCCTACAGGCATGAAGACCCTACTCGGGAAAGGGGAATTCATTGCCCAATTCACCCCCGAAGCGCGATACTACGAAACCCGAACTCTGCCTGTGCTCAAGTCACTCCAGAAAAAGATCGAACTCGGGGAACAATTCTTCAAAAAAGGGCTGCTCTCCAAGGCAGAAAAGGAATTCCTGAAGGCAACGATGATCGACGAGGAAAGCGCACCGGCCAACCTCGGATTGGGAAGCGTCTATGCCGAGCAGGGAGAATTCAAGAAGGTCAAAAAGGTCATTGGTATTCTTCTCAACAGTGACATGGCCTTCCAGGAAGAACAACGCCAGGAGTTCAATGTCTTCGGCATCACCCTACGCAAACAAGGGCTCCATGAAGACGCCATCCGTTTCTACTCCAAAGCCTTGGAATATAACGACAGCGACGAACACCTCAACTTCAATCTTGCCCGCGCCTATTATGAGCACGGCGACCATCTCGAATGCCTGCAAAACATCGAGACTGCCTTGAAAATCAACCCGAATTTCGTGGAAGCCAAAAAATTCCTGGATTTCCTGCGCAAGACATCCTGACACGCCCCAGGAAGGTAAACCGCCTCGAAGCTGCAATTATTTCCTGTAAACACTGGTGTGAATCCTGCATTCAAAGGAGAGTTAAGCTGAACGCATAAGCGACAGCTTTCCTCCTTACGGCGTCCGGGTGCCCACCCTGGACGCCTTTTTCATGGCAAGTCGAACAAGGTTGTCTACTGGGTGAAGACTTCACCAGCCATGCCTGCACAATGGCAGTCACTCCGATAATCGTTGCGATAGGCCAGCCTCTTGCGGGTACAGGCCACCAGACCATCCTTGTAGACAACCCAAATCTCGCCATAGTTATGGCATTCATAGGTCGATGTCATCTTGTCGTTCAATTTCTTGACGCGCGGAGGCCCCAGCAATTGCTGTACATCGGCCTTGGTCATTCCAGGCTCGACCACTCGTCTTGCGGCTTGTCCAAGTCGCTGAACTTCGGCCCGCAGCCGGGCCTTTTCCCGCTCCAGTTCCTCAAGGCTTGGCAGTGTCCGGCCCCTGGCTGTCGCCAACGAGGAATCCGAGTCCACTCCAGCTCGTTCTTCCAACTGTTTTATGCGATCAGCCAGATTTCCCAATCGCTTCTTCCGAGTCGGGTCAGCCGAAAACTCAACCAGGCGCCTGCCCAAGGTCTCCGTATCCACATCCACACGTACCTTACACTTCACCGCAAAAGTCCCACCATTCACAACAAATTCTTCAGACACCAAGTGTGCTTCGACAAAAGCCGAAGCAAAGGTACTGACCTCATCCCTGGATAGCATGAGCTCCGTCACTTCGGTGGCAGACTCCACATAAGTCCCTGCCTGCTCCACCGCCTGCCGCTTGGCTTCCAGAAAACATAGACGGCGGGCCTGGGCCCTGGTGTCGTTCTCTCCCATCACATAGGTATACTCGGATTCTATGGCCTTGCTCCCGGCCCAAACGGTACAGGGACAAGTCAACGCAAGAATCGCCGCAAGGACGATCAATCGCTGGAGCATGGTGGCCTCCGCAATTTGAAATTGGTATAAATCCCGACGGGGGAATAGAAGCAAAAACCGCTCCAAGGCGTAGGACTAGAGTGTGATCTCCTGATCCTGAGCCATGGCAAAGATTTCCATATCAACGCCACGCTGGGCAGCGATACGACGACAATCCTCAACCATGGCATCCACCTGTTCATCCGTGCGATCCTGATTGAGATGGAACAGACCGAAAGCCCTGACCTTGGCCTCGATGGCCAATTCCAAGGCTCGGGTATACGTGGTATGTCCCCATCCCCGGGTCAGCTTCTCATACTCGGTAGGCAGGTATTCTGCGTCATGCACCAACAGGTCGGCCCCCTTGGAGAAGGCAAGATAGTCCTCGTAGGTCGTACCACCCGGGTGCTCGAAATCCAATTCATTGTCCGTCAGAAAGACAAAGGACTTGCCCTTTTCCTCGAACTTGAACCCCTGCCCCTTATTGGGGTGGGAAAGTGGAATCGAATTGATGCTCATTCCACCGACCATGATCTCGAGATCGCAAGCCAGTGAATGGTTGCGTGTGGACAGTAGTTCCCCATACTGAACGGGAAAATACGGGGCATTCATGACCTGTTGCAGGACCTTGAACAGGTCGCCCATTTCAAATGGACAGCCATGAATCTGCAAGGTGGTCTGAGGCATGTAGACAGGCTTGAAAAATGGAAGTCCCAAAACATGGTCCCAATGCGCGTGGGTAAAGAGCATTGTCAAATCAAAACGCCCTTCTTTCAGCAACAGATTACCCAAACGCCTGATACCGGAGCCCGCATCAACAACGACGATATCATCATCGTCGTTTCGGATTTCGATACACGTAGTGTCGCCGCCGAACCTGTTGTATTCAGGCCCAGAGACCGGGATTGACCCCCTGGACCCCCAACAACGAATGAACATCCGCGTCCCCTTGCGTTGATTCGCGGATCAACTCCTTCCGCGCACCAGTAATTCACTCCACTTATGACAACTTTATAATACAATTTTCAAGCACAATCAACGATGCCCGAAAAACTTCCATTTTCTCATACCATTATGTGAAGAACCACTGCTCCATCCCCCTCCTGCGACAGTAATGATTTTCCGATTCTCGCCCCAGGGGGCAAGGCAGGCTTGGCATAACAATTTCGGTATAGTAGTATTCAAAGCAAGAAGTAATATTCTGTAATGACAGCGCTCTTTCCTTTCAACAAGCAAGGTTGATCAATGCAATCAAATGAGCAGGCCACGTTGAACATCGAATCAACCCTCGAACGGTTGAAGGGTGACAAGGAATTCCTGCACATGCTGTATCAGGTCTTTCTGGAGGACCTGCCCGCCAAAATTGACACCCTCGACAAGGCGATACAAGCTGAGGATCTGACTACCGTGCATCGTGCCGCTCATTCCCTCAAAGGTGCCTGTGCAACCATAGGCGCGGACATGTTACATGCAGCGGCACACACCATGGAGACCACCCCCAAAGCGAACGGGTGTGCGCATCTTGTTCCAGCCCTTGACCATCTCAAAAAACTCGCTGACGACCTCTCCGTAGCCATGCAACAGGAAATTAAAAAGAACTCCTTGTCAAAACAGCCATAAATCCTACTTTTTATTCTATGACAGCACACAACAATGAGACGCAGCTGGAATATTGCGTCAACACCACGGAATGTAGCGGTTGCCTGGCTTGTGTGGAAATGTGTCCTGACCTGTTCGGGTGGGATGACATCAACGAGCAAGTGATCATCAAGAAGGAATGCGCAGATGCTGACGAAGTGGCACAAGCCATGGCGTATTGTCCCAACGACTGTATTGAAAGCCCGGACTGAGCCGCCTTGACGTCCGCTCCACGCTGATGCAACATCTTGTTATGCATGAATTTCCAGCAGGCCTGCTCTTGGCCATCCTAGGGACCTGGCTCGCAGCCGTCGTGCTGCCCGGCCCTAACTTCATCGCCACGGCACATGCCGCGATCTCCGGATCGCGCAGCCGGGGACTCATCACGGCTGCGGGCGTGGCCTGTGGCACGGCTCTATGGGTCACGGTTAGCCTCGCGGGGCTCGGCGTAGTCCTGCAGACCACGGCCTGGCTGCACCAAACTGTTAAATGGGCCGGGGCCTGCTACCTCATATGGGTGGGCGTGCAGTCCATCCGCAACTCCGGTCGGGGTCAGGTTACCACGTCCAAAAGCGAGGCCGTCCCCACCAAGAGCCACCCTTTCAGGCGTGGCCTAACCGTAGTTCTCTCCAATCCAAAGACTGCTGCATTCTTCACCAGCCTCTTTGCCGTCGCCGTCCCCGTGGACGCATCCACCACCTTTAATGTGGCCCTGGGCACGGGCATCGTTACCATCTCCTGGTGCTGGTACTCCTTTGTGGCCTGCGCCGTGAGTCTTCCCAAGATCAGCGCTCTCCTGGCCCACGCCCAGCGCATGATGCGTCTGGCCACTGGCGGCCTTTTGATCTTCTTCGGCTTAAAGCTGGCTATAGAAGACTAACCTCTCTTCCCCTTCCCGGCTTCCGACCAGGCCCACAAGCCACGCAGCATCCCATTCCTCTCATGAGGCGGTAACCAAAAACGCGCCACCCCATGGAGGGCGACGCGTCTAGGGGCACAAAGCCAAAAGATGATGGTGAATAATCAGACCTTGGAAGGCTTTGGGGGGCAAGTAAAACAGCAACTGCCGTAGATGAATTCACTATAGGTGAACAGGATGCGGCGCTCGCGCTCAAGTCGACTCTCATCGAGTACCGGGGCAGGATGTTCCGCTGCCAGTTGAAGCAGATAGTCCCATCGCGGTATGGCCTCCTCAATTCCACTGCCCACAAGGGATCCTCTCGAGGTCTCATGCAGGATGGCTTCCGTAGTATCCGTGGCCATGGCCAGCGGGGCAGGCCCGCCTTCGATCAAGCGTGCTGCGGCAACGATTTCACGGTCAAAGGTCCCTGGCTGTCCAGCGGTAAAAAACAACAGCAACAAGGGGCGTCCATCCTCATCGTAGGCAACGAGATCAACAACCCGACAATAGTCCTTGCCATCGACAGGAAAGGTCACCCCGACTTTAGGGCGCAACCGATCGCGAGGATAACCCCGATCTTCCACCAAAAGCTTGGATAACGCCTGGCGACAATCCTCGTAGGTCGTCTCCTCGATCTCTTCTCCGGTCAAATAATCGCAGATGGTCTGCTTCAGGCTGGTCTCATGCATGATTTCTCCCGTCATTCCTTCTAGTCACCTTTCTCAAGGATAACCATCATTCAAGGCAAAAGGAAGACGGCCGACCAGCAAAGATCCGACCCGATGTTCCTCGGCTGAAAATTGTCCAAAAAACATCGGAGGACTGCGGCATTTGCCGCCTTCCGACATGAGAATCAGGAAGGAGGATTGCACTCCCGTCTCATTCATTCGGCGGGACAATCCTGAATGGTCAGGACAACTAGACCGCAGGCCGCTCAAATATGCGGGCATGTGCGAAACAAAAGACTTCCGAGATCGACACCTATCAAATCAGAGGCGGGATTTCGGAAGTCTTGAAATGACAAAGCAGACGATTACTTTTCAGTGGCCTGTGCCTTGTCGTCCTGAACAAGGTCTCCCCAAGTCATCAGTTCTTCACCACTGAATTCATTGGCTTTCACGGCGCGTTTGATCTGGGCGAAAACGGGAAGATACGGCTTGGCCTTGGCAAAGGCAAAACGAACGACAACGTATAGTGGGATAAATACGAAGTTCACTCCCACTGGGTCTGCTGCAAAAGGCAGGCTGAAAAACTCGATATTCCCAAAGCGAAACTGCATCCAGCTCAGGGCAAAAGCCACTGGCCAGACGCTGGAGGCAAACAGGGCCAACCCTGAAAAGAAACTTCGGCCAAAGGCCTCGTTCGCAAGGCTGTTACAGGCGGTGTAGCTCTTCTTGTCCTTTCGGGCCAGGGCACGGATCGAGGCGTTGTTATTGGAAGTCATCTCATGCGTAATCTCCGCAAAGTGCTTCCTGTTCATGAAGTAGACACCGGCCATGCACAATTCGCCAATGATCGTCAGGATCAGCGCCAGCAGTACAAGCCCAGCAAAAAATGACACCAGCGGCGGCAGAGGCAACCTGAACAGCCAGATCAACACAACGTCTAGGGCTTGGTCTATCTCGATGAAATTTATATTCACGGTCCTTCCATTGGGCTCCGGCTGGCAGTTTGCCACCCGTTTTTAACCATACGTTCGACATGAGGCAGGCACAAGGCCCATTTGCGGGAGGGGGAACGCCGCGGGGGCAATGAGAGGGGGGGATAGACTATGGTCGGCGATGGTGTCGCCTGGCCAGGGACGCACCCCCTCCCGCAAACAGGACATGGAAAAGGCCGACCGGCGTAAGCCGGCCGGCCTGAATCACATATTCGTATCCGACCTAGAAGGGCGGTACGAGGCTGTAGCCCAAGAAGCCCTTGGACATGTAGCGAACACCCACATAGAAGGCCAAGATGACAAAGATAATCTTCAGGACCCTGTCAGGGATGTACTTGGAGGTTCTGGGACCAACCATGGAACCGATAACGATACCCACCAACTCGGCACCGATGAGGCTCCACTGCACCGGGGTGCCCTTGAGCATCATGTAGGAAGCGATGGAGTTGATCATGCCGACCAGGACGGCCATGGCGGAGGTTCCGGCCACGAGGTACATGGGCAGACCGGCCACGGAGGTCAGGAACGGCACCAGCAGGAAGCCACCACCAACACCCAGGAAGGACGCCAGAGCAGCGATGAAGAAACCACCGATCACAGGGATCACGGGATTGAAGGAGAACTCGACACCAAAGAAAGTGAACACGCACTTGGTGGGGGTAAAGGTCTTGATCTTCACACCCTGAGCAGCCATGTCCACATCACCAGCCTTCACGCTGGCCTGGAAAGCCTGCGCGGCAGCCTTGGCTTCCTTTTTCTTCTCCTGAGCAGCAGGAGTCATCTCGTAGAGCAGATAACAACCCAGGAACATCACAAACATACCGAAATAGCCCAGGTAGGCCTTCAGGCTGATCTTACCTGCTGTGAGCCAGGGCACCAGCCAGGAACCGGATACGGCACCAATGGCCAGGGCGATGCCCAGGGGAGCCACCAGACGACCGGCTTTGTAGTAGTTGAAGGACGACAGAGCCGCGGAGCAACCAACCAGCCACTGGTTGGACACGCGGATGGAGTCGGTCACGACCTTATTGATCTTCAGGCCTTTGCCGAAGCCCTTAGCGTAGTCACCCAGGCCATAGATGGTGATGTGACCAACACCGGCCATGATGCCACCAAAGGCGCCTACGGTGGAGAAAATCCAACCAACCCAGATCGCCCAGATGAGACCCAGAACAACGTTCAGTTGCGGAGCACCGGGAATACCCAGGTAACCAGGCTCAGCACCGGCAGTCAGTTTTCCAGCCTCGGTGGCCTCTGTAATCGCCGTGGTCAGCCTATCAGCAAAGGCTGCCTCGTTCGTTACCAGCACCAGGCCTACGGCCAGGAGCGCAAGCCAAAGCATACGATTTTTCCTCAACACGGAACCACCCTCCTATAGGTTAAATGTCAGATTTTTTATGGCGTTCACTTGAGCGCCTTTTTCATCAGAATCTTCTGCCCGTGCTCTTCCCGGGTCTTCTTGCTCCGTGTATTGGGCGCAACAAACTCCAGAGCCTGGGTTGTGCAGGCAGTCACACAGGCCGGGCGCTTTCCTTCGTCCACACGGTCCATGCACAGATCGCACTTCATGACCGTACCCTGGGAATCATCCCACTGAGGCACGTCCCAAGGACAGGCAATGATGCAAGCCTTGCAGCCAACACACAACTCGCGATCCACATAAACGATACCATCCGACTTGCGTCGGATCATCGCCCCTGTAGGGCACGCGGCAACACACCAGGGCTGTTCGCAATGAAAGCACGGCATGAACAGATTCATGATCTTCGGCTTGCCTGCTCTGTTGAGCGGTCCAACCGTCACCATCTGCCCGAGCCTTGCTCCAATGGGCACTCTGTTCTTCTGCTTGCAATGCACCTCACAGGCATTGCAGCTGATGCATCTGTCCTGGTTTGTTCTGATGAGATATTTGCTCACGGAACTCTTCCTCCAGCTTCACTTGGCCTAACACCCGAATCGGGCATACGACTCGATCATGAACACAATACACACGCATGTGCGCCATGCGTCCAACAAAACTCAATCCTTGTGAAAAAAATAATTTGAATGGCTATTCCCTTTACCCTAGCCTCCTTGAGAAACCGAGAGACGAGAAGCTTACCACACAATCTGTTTTACAGACAACACTCAGTGCCTAGAGTATGGCTCACAAAAAAGGCCGCCCCCGAAGGGGCGGCCTGTCTCGTCTTCATGCAAGGCAGAGAAGGTTACGGCAAGAGCTGAACCCCAGCGGCCTTGGCAAGGCTGAATACCGGAGCAGGGATGGCACCCAGCAGCAGAATCACTGCGGCCAGCACCGTGCCCCAGACAACATTCATCCCACCGACGTCCATGGGCTCCAGCTGACGCTTGTCCACAGGTTCGACGGTGTAGGCATGTCTCACCAACCCCAGATAGTAGTAGATGGCAATGGCCGTGTTCACCGCTGCGACAATCACGAACCAGTTGTAACCATGGTCCCAGGCACTGGTCAGCAGGAACAGCTTGCCAATGAAGCCCGCAGTGGGGGGCAGCCCCACCAGGGCAAAGGCAGACACAGCCAGAATCAGCGCCATATATGGTGAACGCTTGTAGAGACCGTCCAGGTCATCCAGAGTCACGTTCTCACCCTTGGGAGAGATCTTACAGATGACCCAGAAGCAGGTCAGGTTCATCAGGATGTACACGAGGCTGTAAAAGGCTGCCGCAGCCAGGCCTTTAGGCGTTCCGGCAACCAGACCGAGCATCACATACCCGGCGTGCGAAACACTTGAGAAACCCAGGATACGCTTTACATCACGCTGAACCAGGGCAGAGAGGTTACCAAAGGTCATGGACGCTGCACCGAGCACCGCAAAGATCATGGTGACCTCTGTATGCGGAGTCAGAATTGCGGCCAAGCGAATCAGGACAACCACAGCACCCAGCTTAGGCAGAGTCGCCACATACGCGGCAGTCTCGTTGCTGGCTCCCTGATACACATCCGGGCACCAGAAATGGAAGGGGAACAATGCCAGCTTGTAGAACATGCCCGCAAGGAACATGGACAGCCCGATGACAGCCATGGGATTGGTCGCAAAATGCCAATCCAGGCCACTGAGCATCGACAGATAGCTGGTGTGCTGAGACGACAGGATGAAGGACAATCCATACAGAGAGACGGCCGTAGCCACTGCACCAAACAGGATGTACTTGATACCCGCCTCTGCGGCCTGCTTATCACGGGCTCGCACAGGGATCACGGCATACAGGGCATAGGAGGAAATCTCCAACGCCACGAAGATCGTGATCAACTCCACTGAGGAGGACAGGAACTGCAGCCCCATGGCTGAGAACGCCAGGAACAGGAAATAATCCGTTTCCTTGTTGGCATCCAGAGTGGACTGCTGCCTGGCGTTGAGCGTAGCAATAAAGAAGCCCACGGCAATGGCCAGCTTGAAGAACTGCGAGAGCATATCTATCTTGTAGGCATTGTGGAACAGCATGCCTTCTGCGGACAGCGAGGCAACGGACACACCGATACCTATCGCCGCAGCAACTGGAACCCAGAATCCGTCATTGCGCAGGACCTGGGACTTGCTGATGCTCTGGAAAAAGAGCATCAGCACCAGCACAATCTGGAACAGCTCGGGCAGGAATAAGTTTACACTGATCGACACTTGTACTTTCTCCTGTTTACGCTACTTCGCGTGGTCGAACGGTTTCCCGCCTAATTCTCCGCCACTGCCACCGGCAGTTCGGGGGCGTAGTCCGCAAGGCTCTTGTCTTCCATCTGGACCTGAACGACGTCAGTACGGAAGTCACCAAGGAGCTTCTCCAGGGATGGGTCGATGACCTTCATGCACAGCCCCGGAGCCAATCCGATGTAAAACACCAGAATAGCCAGCGGTGTCAGATAGGCCCACTCGCGAGGAGTGAGGTCATACCAATGACCATGTCCACCTTCAGGTGACGCCGGTTGCCCCCAGGCCATTTTCAGACCCAGACGTAGCATATAGGCTGCGGCAATCATGGCACCCGGGATGGAGATGGCACCGATCCAGGGATCGAAAGCAAAGGCTCCGAACAGCACCAGGGCTTCGCCCACGAAACTGTTGGTTCCTGGGAATCCAAAGCTGGCCAGAGCAAACAGGCCAAAGAAACCCATATAGGCCGGGAGATACTTACCCAAGCCCATGTTATCCGCCATCTCACGACTGTGGCTGCGCTCATAGACCGCACCCACGAGCATGAACAGCGCGCCTGTAACGATTCCGTGGTTGAGCATCTGCATGATGGCGCCTTCCACGCCCCGCAGATTGAAGAGGAAGATACCCAGCGTCACGAATCCCATGTGGGACACAGACGAATAGGCAATCAGCTTCTTGATGTCGCTCTGCCCCAGTGCCGTAAGACCACCATAGATGATACCTGCCAAGGAGACGGCAATCATCAGTGGTGCAAAGTACTGGCTGGCCAACGGAGTGATGGGCAGACAGAACCTCAGGAACCCGTATGTCCCCATCTTCAGCAGGATGGACGCCAGATACACCGAGCCTGCGCTCGGAGCCTGAACGTGCGCTGCAGGAAGCCAGGTATGGAACGGGAACATCGGCACCTTGATGGCGAAAGCCAGGGCCATGGCCCCGAAGACCCAGCACTGGAACTCGAAGCCGTATCCCCTGTGCATCAGTTCGGGAATGGAGAAGGTCCCGGTTTGGTAGTACAGAGCGATAATGGCCACCAGAAGCAGCGTGGAACCGGCCAAAGTGTACAGGAAGAACTTGATGGAAGCGTAGCGCCTCTCAGGCCCGCCCCAGACTGCAATAAGCAGATACATGGGCACGAGCATGGCTTCCCAGAAGATGTAGAACAGTACGAAATCCATGGCCACAAAGACGCCCACACAAGCTGACGTCATGAGCATCAGGCAGATGTGGAATTCCTTGATCCGTTTGGAAATGTACGTCCATGAGCACATGGTACACAGGGGCAGAAGGATCACCGTCAACAGGATCATGAACAGGCTGATGCCGTCCAAACCCAGATAGTAGTTGAGGTTCCACTCCGGCACCCAGGGCACCTTTTCAACAAACTGCATCTTGGCCGTGCCCAACTCAAAACCCAGGAGCGGGGCTGCCAACAGCATTTCGCAAAAACCAATAACCAGCGTATACCAA
The DNA here is from genome assembly GCF_003966735.1 of Desulfovibrio ferrophilus. Classification (NCBI taxonomy): domain Bacteria; kingdom Pseudomonadati; phylum Thermodesulfobacteriota; class Desulfovibrionia; order Desulfovibrionales; family Desulfovibrionaceae; genus Desulfovibrio; species Desulfovibrio ferrophilus. The sequence continues at coordinate 149,359 of NZ_AP017378.1, read as the reverse complement.
CGGATCATCTTCTCAGTCTTGTACAGCAACAACGGAAGTGTAGCCGCCAGCGGGAAGAAGATGAGGGTCGTCAGAACCGGATAACCTGCGTCAATCATACCTTCTGCTCCGTTCGTCGCGGCCTATGCCGTAAACCAGATGAGGGCGAAGATGCCAAGCCCCAGGAGAACCGCAAAAGCGAGATAATCCTGAAGCGCGCCGGTCTGGGCCTTGGCGGTGGTGCGGCCAATGCCGCGCACCGTGTAGGCGGAGCCGTCGACGACTCCGTCAATGGCTCTCCGGTCAAAGATGCTTGCGCCCTTGGCGAAGCCCATCAGCCACTTGAGACCCACCACGCGGTAGACCGAAGTCCATACGCCGTCGATGGCGGCCAACGGCAGGCTGATCAGCCTGCGCACCATGTTGCCAATCACGCGGTACAGGAAGTCAAAGTCCAGGTTCCGCGAGGGATGAGGCTTGATGATGTTGCGAACGTTATAGAAAGCGATGCCCGTGAAGCCCAGGAGCAGGACCGAAGCCAGGACGTGGCCCGTGGTCCAGGGCACGTAACCGACATCGAATCCAGCCAAGATCTGGCTGGGCTCGGGTACACCATGACCACCCACGACTTCGTAAGGCAGCAGGTTGTACAGCAGACCAGGGAAAATACCCTGCAGCAGACACAGGCCAGCGCCCATGAACATCGCAATGTACATGTTGGTCGGGATGGGCTTGATCTTGCGGGTCTTGTCCACCGGCTTTCCACCCCAGAAGGCGAAGTACGGCAGCTTGATACCCACAGAAAGGAACGTACCCACGGCTGCGACCTCCATGCCCAGAGCCAACCAGGTGTGATGCGCCTGGGCAGCACCCGTGATGGTCATGGTCTTGGAGATGAATCCGTTGAACAGCGGCATTCCCGAGATGGAAAGCCCTGCCACGACATAGCAGATCATGACCCATGGCATGCGTGCAGCCAGGCCGCCCAACTCCGAGAGTTTGGCAGTTCCGCAGGCGTACAGCAGCGTACCCGTGGTCATGAACAACAGGCCTTTATACAGGATATGGGCGTAGGCGTGGGCACATGCACCGTTCATGGTCATGGCCGTCCCGATACCCACACCCGCCACCATGTATCCCACCTGGGACACGATGTGGTAGGACAGAATCCTGCGGGCGTTGTTCTCGATGGTAGCGTAAAAAACACCGTACAGCGCCATCACCACACCAGCCACAGCCAGAACCTCCCAGCCGCCGAAGGCGCGCGCAAGGACGTAGACCGCAGTCTTGGTGGTAAAGGCACTCATGAACACCGAACCGGTGACGGAACCTTCGGGATACGCATCAGGCAGCCAGGCGTGCAGAGGCACGACCGCAGCGTTGACACAGAAGCCCAGCATGATCAGCCAGTCGTAGTAATTGGCGTTCATGGGATCGATGGCGGTGAAGGCAAAGGATCCGATATCGCCGTAGCGCAGCAACAGGCCGGCCAGCAGAAGCAGACCGCCCAATGTGTGGAACGCGAAGTATCGGAAGCCCGCGCGGGTACTGACATCGCTCAGGTTCAGCCAGACCAGGAAGGTCGAGGCCACGCTCATCAGTTCCCAGAAGATGAACAGGGTCAGATAATCCCCTGCGAAAACACAGCCGAATGCCCCACCAACATAGAGTGATGCAGCAATGTGCTGGTATTTATCTTTCAGGTGCAGAGCAAAGATGAACCCGATGAGCCCCTGCACGGCAAAGACGTGCGCGAAGATCACGGACAGCTTGTCCACGCGACCGAGTGTCAGATCAACACCCAGATAATTGAACTGCCAATAGGACCCCGAGTCCATCCCCAGCACCGCGGCGATGGCGATCAGCGGCGGAAACAGGATCAGCCATTTCCAGCCCCGGGCCTTCCACATGGGCAGAATCAAGGCCACCGCGAGGAACCCGATCATGGGATGAAGAAAGCTACTTGTCGCGGTCATAATAATCCTCGGGCTTCTTCAAGATGGGGAAGATGATCTTTTTAAGGACGATGGTCATGACCACCGCCAGGACCCAGCCGAAGCCAGCCCAGAACACATAGAGTTCGTCCAGGCCGAAGTGTGGATGATGGTTGTGCATCAGAGCGCCCACCACGGCCAGCGCACCGAGTACGCTGAACAGGAGATTCCTCCATGCCTTGGCCTTGGTCGTCTGCCATTCCAACCAGTTCCCTAACCTACTCATCGGCTAGTACCCCCCAAACACGTTGATGAATTGGAAGAATGTCTCAGGATACAGCCCCAGGAACACGGAGATGGCTGCGGTCAAACACAGCGGAATCACCATGGTCTTGGGGGCTTCCCGCACGTCATCCAGACTACCCTCCGAAGAAGGCTTGCCAAAGAAGGCCTGGATGGTGATCGGCACAAAATAGGCAACGTTCAGGATGGTCGAAGCCAGGAGTGCGCAAAGCAGGATAACCCGGTTGATCTCTACGGCACCGTTGACCATATACCACTTGGAAACGAACCCGCAGACCGGCGGAACGCCGATCATCGACAGGGAGGCGATGGCGAAGGCCCCGAAAGTCCAGGGCATTTTCCAACCGTATCCACCCATCAGGCTGATCTTTTTATTGTGCGTGGCGACATAGATAGCGCCAGCAGCCATAAACAATGTGATTTTGGAGAAGGCGTGATGCGCGATGTGCACCAATCCACCCTTGACCGCCAACGGAGTGAGCATGGTCACACCGATGATGATGTAGGAAAGCTGACTGACCGTGGAATAGGCCAACCGGGCTTTCAGATCATCTTTGGTCATGGCGATAAGCGATGCCGCTACAATGGTGAAGGCCGCCAGATACGCCGTTGGAATTCCAAGGAACAGGCTATCCATGACGTCCACGCCGAATCCAGAAAGGACAACGCGGGAGACGCTGAACACACCGGCCTTCACAACTGCCACTGCGTGCAGCAGAGCCGAGACCGGAGTCGGTGCGACCATGGCCGAGGGCAGCCAGTTATGGAAAGGCATCAGGGCTGCCTTGGCCAGACCTGCGATGTACAACACGTAGGTAATGGTGACCATCACCGGATTCTCTGCGACCACATGGGCCGGGAACATGCCGTGTACAACATCATTCAGGTTGAAGTCCAAGGTGCCGCAAAGCACGTAGGTCAAGACCATGGCGGGCAGCAGGAACAATTTGGATGTTCCCATCAAATACACGAAGTACTTGCGCGCGCCACTAAAGGCCTCGTCATCCTGATGATGTGCAACCAGCGGATACGTGAAGACCGAGATGACTTCGTAGAACAGGTACAAGGTAAACACGTTGGCACTCATGGCCACGCCCACCGCACCAAAGATGGCAACGGCGAAGCAGAAGTAGTAGCGAGTCTGGGCATGTTCATCCAGGCTGCGCATGTAGCCAATATTGTAGCTGGTGACCCAGAACCACAGGAATGTGGCGATGAGACCAAAGATCATGGTCAGGCCGTCGGCGCAGAGCTTGACATGAATGCCCGGCAGCAACGTGAACATGGTCAGGGTCTTGACCTCTCCGGCCAACACGCCGGGCACAAAGCTCAGCATGCCTATAAAGGCCAGGGCCGCTGCCACGAAGGACACGGCTTCCCGCTGGTTCTCGTTGCGCCGGAAGACCCAAATCAAAAATGGGGCGACGAACGTAATGACCAAGGGGATGAGGAGTTGCAGACTTTCTGGTTGAGCGGTCATGTCCTACCCCTTGAGTTCCGAGATTTCATCAGTGGCACCGGTGCCGAAGCGCTTGACCACCACCAGAATGATGGCCAGGACCAAGGTCGCCTCAGCGGCGGCCAATCCCATGATCAGAAGCGTGGTCAGCTGGCCCTGAACGGCCGGGGCTGGCGTCAACTGTCCGGCGGCAACAATGGCCAATCCGGCTCCGTTGAGCATCAACTCAACACAGATCAGCATCCCCACCAGAGATTTGCGATACATGATGCCGAACAGCCCGATGCCGAACAGCGCAATGGCAACAAGCTGGTACAAGACGAGCGGTGTCATCCTTGCTTCCTCCTCTCCCATCCGAGCAGGACAGCGCCTGCCATGGCGATGAGCAGCACCACAGAGATCAGTTCGAAAGCCAACACGAAATCTTCCAGCAATCCCTTGCCGAGGTAGGCAATGCCGACCTCAACGGGCTGCCCCGTGGTGACCTGGGGCACGTTCAACACCATGGCCCCGAGGACCACGGCAGGGAACAGCCCGCCCAAAAGTGCAAACAACAGCTTGCGTCCACCGGCCTTCCTCATGCCTTCCTCACTGCCCGAGGGGCCTTTCGTGAGCATGATGGCGAAGAAGATCAGAATCACAACCGCTCCCACGTAGATGAGCAATTGCATGAATGCGATAAACGCTGCGTTCATGAGCAGATACATCCCGGCGACCCCAAACAGGGTCAGGATGAGACCGACCATTGCCCGGACGAGGCTCTTGGCGAGCACCGCCATGAATCCGCCCAGCAGGATGGCCACTGCGTACAAGGCGAACAGGATCTTGGCGACGACTAAGTATTCCATCGGCTACCGGCCCTCTCTTCCATGTTGCGCGCCGGAGCTGCCCGGCGCTTGAAGCTCAAATCTATGCCTCCGCCTGCTCGGCGGTTTCCTTTTCCACAGCCTTGGGGGCCTTCTTGGGTGCAGGAGCGGGCATCTTGGCCGCCCGTTCCTTCAAGTCGGCCAACAGGTCGTACTCAAAATCCTTCCTGCTGTAGCCCGCGAGATAACTGTCATTGGAATACTCGATGGACTTCACCGGGCAGACTTCAACACAGGTACCGCAGAGGCTGCAGAGGTTGAAATCAAGGGTCCACTTGACCGGCGTCTTGGGCGCCTTGGCCTTGGGTGGAGCCTGTTTCGCGGGCTGGGCCGCATCGGGCATATCCTTGGGAGCTGCGGCTTCGGGAATGGGGTCTTCCTTGGGCGGCTTCATCTTGACGACCTTGATGCAGCTCGACGGACAGCTTGTGACGCAGAGCATGCAACAGATGCACTTGGCGACATCCGGCTGCTTGGGCTTACCCACCAATTGCACATGTCCCTTGAACGTGGAGATGTTATCCACGGTCTGACGCGGGTAATGCGTGGTGATCTGCGGCTTGATGTAGTTCTTACCCGTGACCTTGAGACCGACGACCAGGCTCCATTGCCTTTTGACGGTTTCCCAAAATGTCAGCTTTTTCCGTTCTTTCATTGTCCGGTACCCTCGTTTGTATCGGGTTGGCCTGCCCTTGCGGGCCGGGCCTGTCCTACATCATCGGCAAATTCAGCCCAATGACCTTGATGTACACGGCAGTGGCCAGCAGATTGATGATGGCCAGGGGAATCAGCCACTTCCAGGCGATGTTCAACAACTGGTCGAAACGTACGCGCGGATAGGTCCAACGGAACCACATCATGGCGAAGATCAGGGCATAAACCTTGATCAGGAACCACCAGGGTCCGTCCATCACCGGGCCTTTCCAACCACCCAGGAACAAGGCAGTGGCAACACCACTGACCACGATCATGTTGGCGTATTCAGCCAGGAAGAACAGGCCAAAGCCCATGCCCGAATATTCGGTATGGAACCCGGCGGTCAGTTCACTCTCGGCCTCGGGAAGGTCAAAGGGTGCGCGATTGGTCTCGGCCAGCGCACAGATAAAGTAAATCAGGAAGGCGAAGGGCTGCATGGCCCCCAGCCACAACCAGGGCCAGCTGCCCTGACTTTCCACGATGGTCGAAAGATTCATCGTGCCAGTCATCATGACCACTGCCAGAAGCGAGAGCAGCATGGGAATCTCATAAGCCACGGACTGTGCTACCGCACGAGCGGCGCCAAGGAGCGACCACTTGTTATTGGAACTCCAGCCAGCGAGACACAATGAGAGCACGCCAAGCCCGGCAAAAGCCAGAATCAGCAGGATACCCAGATTGACCTCATGGGCAACAATCACGTCACCCCAAGGAATGGGCAACAAGGTGACAAATACCGGCAAAAACGCCAGGAACGGAGCTGCCCAAAACAGAATTCTGTCCGCACCCTTGGGCATGAACAACTGTTTCGCAATCAGCTTCACGGCATCGGCCACGGTTTGCAGCAGACCGTGAGGACCGACTTCAAACGGACCGGGCCGCCGCTGGAAATGTCCGGCAACCTTGCGCTCCATCCAAACCAACAACACCGCGTTCAGCCCCACAAAGGCGGCCAGACCAACCAGTCCGATCGCGATATGGAGCAGTTCCACGGGGATTCCACCCAATGCTTTGCTGAGTTCGTTCATCGGTCGATCTCCGGGATAACCAGGTCAATACTTCCCAGGATGGACACGGCGTCCGCCAGGATGGTTCCGGTCGCCAGTTCGGCGAACAGGGACAGGTTGCAGTAACCGGGAGCCCGCAGCTTGATGCGGTACGGCGTCTTGCTGCCATCGCTGGCAACATGGATGCCGATTTTGCCGCGCGCACCTTCGGTGGCCATGTAGACCTCACCAGCCGGAGCCTTATAGGTCGGCTTGGGGGCCTTCTTGACGATGTGCTTGCCTTCGGCCTTGTCGATCTGATCCAGGGCCTGCTCGATGATGCGCAAGCTCTGCTCCATCTCCTCCACACGCACCAGATAGCGGGCGAAAGCATCGCCTTCCTGATGCACGGGAACGTCAAAATCAAAACGGTCATAGACCGAATAGGGCTCATTCTTGCGACAGTCGTAGTTGATGCCGGAACCTCGGGCCACCGGACCAGTCGCTCCGTAGCGAATGGCCATGTCCTTATCGATGACGCCGATATTCTCCACTCGGCCACGCAGGATGACGTTGTCGGTGACAAGGTCCTTGTACATGGGCCACCGCTCGCGCTGATACTTGACCCAATCCCGGATGCTTTCCAGCACTGCAGGGGACAGATCCTTGAGCACCCCGCCAAAGCGGTGGTAGCAGTAGGTCAGCCGTGATCCGGTGGGATCCTGCATGATATCCAGCATGATCTCGCGATCCGCAAAGGCGTACATGATGGGCGTGAAGGCTCCGAGATCCAGCAGATACGCTCCCCACCACAGAAGGTGCGAAGATATCCTGTTCATTTCGGTCATGATCACACGGATGTACTCAGCCCTCTCGGGCACTTCAATGCCCCCGAGCTTTTCCACGGCCATGACATATGTGTGGGCCCAGCCCATGGCATGCAGGTAGTCCACCCGCCCCATATTGGGCAGGAACTGCCAATAGGTCTTGGTCTCGCCCATCTTCTCGTGCATCCGATGGATGTAGCCCAGTACCGGCTCGGCGCGCTTAATGTACTCGCCGTCGAGCTCGCACACCACACGAAGCACACCGTGGGTGGACGGATGCTGAGGCCCCATGTTGATGACCATGGTGTCATCGTCCGGGCCTCTCTCGAAATGCCTGCAATAGGCATCTCCAAGAATCTGATCGTCAAATTTGAGCATGGCGCATTCCCGTTTTGGGAGTTTACGGCCTTGCAACCGCTCCCGGTCGCAGGTCCCGTTATCTACTCCGCCTCTTCCTCGGCGGCGGCTTCCCCTTCGGCTTTCGCAGCGGCTTCTGCCTCTGCTGCTGCCGCGGCTTCTGCCGCAGCGGCCTCGGCCTTGACGGCCGCAAGCTTCTCCTCAAGCTGCTCGACCATGGGATGGTCTCCAGCGCAGGAATCCAACTCCGTAAACCGGAACAGATCCAGCATGGGCTGCCGCTTCTTTTCCGGCTTGACCAGGGGCTTCTCTTCCATGTCCTCAGGCAAAAGCAGCCGCGAAGGGTTAGGATTGCCCTTGAAAATCACCGGGTAGAAGTCCATGCATTCGCGCTCATGCCACTCCGCACCCTGATAGATATCGGCAATGGATGGCACGATGGGGTCTTCTCTATCCGCAATCACCCGGACCGTTATGCGTCCGGGTGAGTCGAAGCTATCGAAGTGGTAGAGGACGAGGAACCCTTCCTCTACGTCGAGGCAGGTCACGTCCTCAAGAAAGTAGCCTTGTTTGTAAAATCTCCTCACCGCAGCCTTGATCCAGGCGGGGGTGATGAACAGGCTGGTATTCTCACCTGTCACAGTAAAGTCGCATGTTGCGATACAGGCCGTTGGCAGGCCTTCGAGCCACTGCATGTCTCGTCCTCCTAGCCTTTGTCCGGCTCAGGCCACCAACGGCGGCCGGTGATCTTTTCCTGCAGCTTGAACAACCCTTCGAGCAACCCTTCCGGACGCGGCGGGCAACCGGGGACGTAAACGTCCACGGGGATCAGCTGGTCAACACCTTCGATAATGCCGTACTGCCCCTTGAATTTGAACGGGCCGCCGGAGATGGCACAGTTACCCATGGCAATGACATACTTGGGCGCAGGCATCTGCTCATACAAGCGGACAACAGCCGGAGCCATCTTCTTGGATACAGTTCCGGCAACGATCATCAGGTCTGCCTGACGCGGTGAAGGCCGAAAAACCTCAGCCCCGAACCGTGAGATATCGAAGCGGGCCATACCCACGGACATCATTTCAATGGCGCAGCAGGCCAGACCAAAGGTCATAGGCCACAGCGACATTGCCCGACAGACATCCAGAGCCTTGCCCACAAGCTCCAAGTTGACCATCGGGTCGTCTTGGGTCGTTACGGCTTCTCTTATTGAGAAATCTTGCGCGGCCATTCAAAAACTCCCTTCTTCCAGAAATAAACACATCCCAACCCGAGCACGACGATGAAGATCAACGTCTTGACGAACGGCCACCAACCCGCTGAGAACGGATAGTAGGCTGCTACCGGAAAGAGGTAGAGAACGTCGACATCGAAAGCGAGGAATAAGAGGGCGTAGATCCAGTAGTTGATGCCAAACCGGATCCAAGAAGTCTGGCCGTGCGGCTTCATGCCACACTCATAGGGTTCGTAATGATCCCCACCCCGTACCCGGGGAGCCAAAAGAACAGAGCCGATGATCGGTCCTGCGCCAAAGACGATGGCCAACAGCAGTGCCAGCACAATCGCAACGTTCAGCCAAGTGAAAACCATATGCCTCGTCCTCCTTATAGGTTGAGGCGCTCTGCATGATCGGCCGAATGGGAGAAAAATCCTTTCCGGCGTCCTACATCAAGCCTGAAACACAGGCATTTTTCAAATCTGAGGCTAGTCATCCGAAGCATATTTGGACACAATGTGTCAAGTCGTTAAATTTTTCGAGGCGCTTTTCACATACAGCCACCCCATATCAATATTATGCACTATCAGTGTTGCATTACCGCATCCCGGTTCTGCTCGCGGCATATATCCTAGTCACAGAGTCGTAGACTGTTTGCGTATTCAAACACCGCTCTCACCCCTTACACAACGTGACTTTTACTATTCATCCTCTTACACGAACTATGGCTCCACTCCGTGCCGAAGAGCCCTGAGCGGCGTACACTCTCAAGCGGGCAGGTTCATTATTTTTGAAAAATTTACCAATTCCCCCTCTGTGAGGAGGAAACAAACGATAGAATCAAAGGGATGCCCAATCATGACGAGCAACTGAGCATAATGCGCCAAGTGATAACAAGCCCTTTTCTTATTCGTTCTTTTATTCACAAAAGTATGATGTTTCATTGCAACAGCCGCCAAGTCGCGCTAAATATAGTCTGAGCTGGATCAAGCCGCTTGTTCGGCATCCGCTTTTTTCTGTAATTAACGCGGAACATTCCGCATCATTTTGAAAAGAGGGAGAAGCAACCATGGGCAAGGATACCGTATACAGCGTCTGCGGAATGTGTTCCGTCCGCTGTCCCATCATGGTCGAGGTGGAAAACGGGGACGTGTCCTTCATCCAGGGCAACCCCCACGACGCCGGCATGAAAGGCGGCCTTTGCCCCCGAGGTGCGGCAGGCTACGCTTTGCTGCATGACAGTGAACGCCCGCAATACCCCATGATACGCGAGGGCGAACGAGGCGAGGGCAAATGGCGCCGCGCAACGTGGGATGAAGCACTGGATTACGTCGCTGACAAACTAAAAGCCATCATGGCAGAGTATGGCCCTCAATCTGTCTTGTGGTCCGACCGTGGCGGTCCATTCCCCGACCTGCACAAAGCCTTCATGCGCGGCATTGGCTCCCCAAACTATTGCAACCACGATGCCGCCTGCGCACGCAACGTCCTGCACGCGGCAAAATCCGTGATGGGCAAAGGGCGCAAGGCCGTGGGCTATGACCTCAAGAATTGCAAACACCTCGTACTCCAGACCCGCAACCTCTTCGAGGCCGTCAACGTCAAGGAAGTCAATGGAGCCCTGGACGGCTTAGCCGCTGGAGGCAAGCTTTCCGTCATCGACATCCGGGCCACGGTTTCCGCCTCCAAGGCAAACAACTTCTTCATGCTGCGTCCAGGCACGGACTACGCTTTCAACCTGGCCGTCATCAACACGTTGCTCTCCAAAGGCTGGTACGACAAAAAATATGCCGAGCGGTTCATCAAGGATCTCGACGCACTCCAAAGCTTTGTCGCTCCCTACACCCCCGAATGGGCAGAGGGCGAAACCGGCATCCCGGCGGCTGAAATCGAAAAACTCTGCAAACAACTCAAGCAGGCCGCTCCGGCAGTAATCTGGCATCCAGGCTGGATGGTGGCCCGCTATTCCGACTCGTTCTACATCTGCCGCACCGCGTACCTGATCAACGCCCTGATGGGTTCCATCGGCGCCAAGGGTGGTCTGCCGTTCGTCAACACCCCCGGCGACTTCGGTCACAAGGGTTTGAAGGCCTTCTCGGACCTCTACCCCAAACCCGAGGAAAAACGCGCGGACGGTTGCGGCTGGAAGCTCAAGCATATCGACGCGGGTCCCGGCCTGATCAACAAGGCATACGACGCCATCGAATCTGCTGATCCATACCCGGTCAAGGCCTACATCATCCATCGCCATGACCCGTTGCATGCCATGCCCGACCAGCCGCGCATCAAGGAGATGTGGAAACATCTGGACCTGATCGTGGCCAACACCTTCAGCTGGTCCGATTCTTCCTGGTACGCCGATGTCGTCCTGCCCATGAGCACATACCTGGAACGCGAATCCCCCCTGGCCACAAAAAAGGGTCTGAAGACCTTCTTCTTCCGCCGCGCACGCGCCGTGGAGCCCATTTATGATACCCGGGCAGATTGGGAAATTCTCGCCGGTCTGAGCAAAAGACTGGGCATCGACAAGCTGGCCTTCGAATCCGCTGAGGAAATGTGGAACTACCAGTTGGAGCCCACGGGCTTCTCCGTGGAAGACTTCGACGCCACAGGGCAGATCTGGTTGGCAGACAAGCCCAAGTACCGCGAGTGGGACGAATATTCCTTTGGCACCCCCTCGGGCAAAATCGAGGTCATTTGCGACAAATTGGAAGATATGGGCCTGCCCTCTCTCAAGCCTTACGTCACTCCCGAGACTCCGCCCGAGGGTCGCTTCCGCGTCGCTTTTGGTCGTTGCGCCCTGCATACCCAGGGACACACCGTGAACAACCCGGTGCTCAACGAGCAGATGCCCATCAACCCGGTCTGGATCAATACGGCTCGGGCCGAAGAATTGGGCATCAAGGACGGTGACGAGGTGGAGGTTTCCAACGCAGGCTATGCAGCCAAGACCAAGGCCTTTGTCACGGACTTCATTCATCCGGAAGCCGCCTTCATGATCCACGGATTTGGCCATCGCATCCCGGCGGAGACCCGCTCTTCAAAGGGTATCGCCGATCAGGAACTGATGACTGGCGGACTGGAAAAGCTTGATGCCGCAGGTGGTGGCATCGCCATGCAGGAGCATTTCATCTCCGTGCAAAAAGCCTAACCCTTCCCGGCTCCAACCTCTCCCATCAACGGGCACGCCTCTGGCGTGTCCGTTATTTTGTGATTTGCACTTCAACCCTCCCCAAGGGTATAATCCCTCCGACTGCCCATCCACTTCCGACGCAAAGGACCACAAGAAACATGCCACGCCTGATTGCCCTGCTCAGCCTGTTCATCTGTCTTTGTGCACCGCCCGCTCAAGCCGGGACAGACATCCCATTCTGTCCGGGTGAAAAGCTGACCTATCGCCTGAGTTGGGAAGCCATCCCCGCAGGGCAGGCAAGCATCGAGGTCATGCCGTACACCAAGGTGAACCAGCAGCAGGCCAGACATTTCAGAATGACTGCAAATACGAACAGTTTTGCGGATGTCTTTTACAAGGTCCGCGACCAGGTGGATTCCTATACCAATACCGAGATGACAAAATCCCTGCATTACGTTCAGAAACAACGCGAAGGATCCTATAAACGCGACATCACCGTACGTTTCTTCTGGGACAGAGGCCGAGCGCAATATTCCAACATTATCAACGGCCCCAAGAAACCCATCATCATCCTTCCCGGCACCTTTGACCCCCTGTCGATTTTCTATGCCTTCCGTCTGATGGACATCCACGAGGGAGCATCCGTCACCCGGCCAGTCACCGACGGCGTGAAATGTGTAATCGGTGGAGCACAGGTCGTCGGACGGGAAACCATCACAGTCCCGGCGGGCACCTTTGACACCTTTCTCGTGCAGCCCGATCTGCAACACGTGGGAGGAGTCTTCAAGAAAAGCAAAAAAGCCAAGCTCCAGATCTGGGTGACGGCGGATAAACGCCTGATTCCAGTCAGAATCTCCAGCAAAGTGGTGGTTGGCCGCTTTTTCGCAGACCTCCTGGAAACCCGAATTCCCGAGGATTGCCCTCAAGAACCCACTGATATATTTTAATAATTAAATAATTATAGCTCAACAAGTTGTAGCTTCCCGTTCTGTTTTCTGCTATCTGCGAGTTGGAACAAGCACTTAGACCTCTTTCACGGATAATCCAAAGTACAACTCAATGAGCACCCTGCCCCCGTCCATTCTCATTGTAGACGATGAATACCTCACCCTGAAACTGGTTGAGAGTGATCTTAGTAATAGTGGGTATGGCGTCAGCACTGCCAGCAGTGGACAGCAAGCTCTGGAAATGGCCTGCAACTGCCCTCCGGATCTTATCCTGCTGGATGCCGCCATGCCGGGCATGGATGGCTTCGAGACCTGCCGCTTGCTCAAGCAGCAGGACACCCTCTCCTCCATTCCAGTCCTGTTCCTTTCCGCCAATGACGACTCACAGTCCAAGGTCAGAGCCTTTGAGGCCGGGGCTGTGGATTATGTTCCCAAGCCTTTTGAAATGACTGAGCTCCTGGTCCGCATCAAGACCCACCTGACCATCCGCGATCAGGAAGAGATGATCCGGCTCTACACCAAACACCTTGAAGAAATGGTCGATCAACGGGCCAAAAAATTATCCGAAGCCCAGGACGAACTTGCCCGTGACTTCGATATTCAGAGGACCCTCAAGAAGCTCATGGAGCTTTCGCTGTGCGAGAATACGCTGAACGAAACCCTGGAGCAGGCGCTTGGCACAATCCTGAGGGTTGAATGGCTCACCCAAAGGCCCAGCGGAGCTATCTTTCTGACCAATGGCAACACCGACACCCTGAGTATGGCCGTGCATGCCCAACTCCCGCTGGACACCTTGCGCCAATGCGCAACTGTTCCCTCCGGCGCCTGTGTCTGTGGTCGGGCAGCCGAACTTCGCACTATCCAGATCAGTCCTACCGGCAGTACCGCACATCATCGTCCATGCCCCGGACTGAAGGACCACGCAAACATCAGCATCCCCATCAGCATGGAAGACCGGCTGCTGGGCGTATTGACTATCGTCATGGACGCTCCCAGAGAACTTGACGACAAGGAACGCCAGTTTTTAAGCGGTGTTGCGGACGTGCTGGCGGCCCTGATCCGGCAGAAACGAACCGAAGCCGATCTGCGTCTGCATGCCTACTCCGACGTTCTCACCGGCCTGGCCAATCGCACCAGCCTGATCGAGTGGCTGAGCGAAACCTTGGCAGCAAAACGACCAGCAACGGTCTTCACGCTGAATCTGGACAAATTTCATATCATCAATGACGGACTTGGCCACGGCATGGGCGACCAGCTGCTCTGGGCCTTTGCCTCCAAGCTTTCCGACTTCCGCGCTGGCAACGTCATCGTGACCCGGCTTGGCGGAGACGAGTTTGCCCTGGGCCTGTCCGGCAACACTGACCAGCAATCAGCACTGAGCTTTGCCAAGGCCGTACAGAAGACCATGGCCGAACCACTGAGCGTAGCAGGTCAAAGCTTCTACATGACCGCCTGCGTGGGCATTTCCCGAGGCAGAGCTGGTGCGGACCCGCATGACACCCTGCGCGATGCACACATCGCCCTGCACCTGGCCAAACGCCAGGGGCCAGGCAGCATCTCCGTCTTCGATCCCATCATGCACGAGCGCGCAGGCAAGGTCATGCGCACGGCTACGGACCTGCGCAAGGCCCTGCTCAAAGACGAATTCATTATCCACTATCAACCCATCGTGGCCCTTGCGACCCGCAAGGTCATCGGAGCCGAAGCTCTGGTTCGCTGGAACCATCCGGTACGGGGTCTGATCCCCCCGGACGAATTCATCCCCGTGGCCGAAGACACCGGACAGATCGGGCTGCTTGGAGAATGGGTCCTGCGTAACGCCTGCAAACGCTACCATGAACTGGCCAAGCGGGCTGACCACGAGCACTTCATGCTGGCCGTCAATATCTCAGGACTGCAGCTGAGCAAAAGAGGCCTTGTCAGCCAGGTGGAAGACGTTCTCCAAAAGACCGGTGTGCCTCCACAACTGCTCAAACTGGAAATCACCGAGACCGCAGCCATGGGCAACGTGGAAAAGACCATACCAAAGCTGAGTCGACTGCGGGATTTGGGCGTGCGCCTGGCCATTGATGATTTCGGCACTGGCTACTCTTCGCTCTCCTATCTGCACAGTTTCCCCATCGACACCATCAAAATCGATCAATCTTTTGTGGGCGGCATGGCACCGGACAACGAAAACATGGAAATCGTTCGTACTGTACTGACCCTTGCCGATGTGCTGGGCATGGATGTTGTCGCCGAGGGAGTTGAAACCGAGGAGCAAGCCGCCCTGCTGAATTCCATGGGCTGTCGGAGAGGACAGGGCTACCTGTTTTCAAGACCTCTACCCTTTGAGGACTTCGGCCCCTTCTAGGATCATCTTTTCCAGGCACCATCCCATTTCCCCGACACTCTTGTCGCAGGATCACCCGGACACTGACCAGCACCTCCTGCTGACGCCCTTCTTGACATCCCACCCGGTTTGGTTGAACCGATAATGGTGTACGAATTGCAAACAGTAATCCGTACCGTCGGCGGATTGACTTCCGTCGGCTCTTTATCGGGGGGAAAATCTGACATGATTGGAAAGGACAACGGCACCCCATCCGGTGCTCCCACACAGCCTGCTCCGAACTCCAAACCAAGCAGACGACCGTGGCTGGAAGACCTGTCACAACACGACGACATGCCTAAATTCCATTGGTCCGTTCCCTGGTCGGACCTGATGATGACCATGTTCGTACTGTTCACGGTGCTCTTCGTCTACGCCAGCGCCAAAGTGGACTACCTGAAGGCCTTCAGGGGACATGTGGAATTCGAAAACGTGGAGCAGGTCTCCGAAGTGGGAACTCGCGCGGGGGAAGTCACGGCCTACGAAAAACACATCCCCGGCATCCTCCCGGATGTAGGACCGCATCAGTTGTATGAAATGATGTCCGCTGCCGTCACCGAATCCGGTCTCAAGGATGTCACCATGGAGCTGGAGGGCGACACCATTCGAATCAGCATGCACGGCCCCATGCTTTTTGATCGTTTCAGTGCCGACCTGAATCCCGAAGCAGATCCTTTCCTGAGAACAGTGGCTGGCATTGTTGCCAAGGCGCGCTACAACGTGACCATCCATGGTCATACGGACACCACTCCCGTTCACACTCCGCAATTCGATACCAACTGGGAACTGTCAACAAAACGGGCGGTCAATGTCGCCCGCCGTCTTCTGGCCACAGCCCGCATCAACCCCGGTCAGATCACTGCTGCCGGCCACTCCATGTACAAACCCAGAGTTCCCAATCTCTCCCCTGACGGCAAACTGCGCAATCGCCGGGTGGAAATTGAACTGAAACGGCCAGAGGCTCCGCTTCCGCCCCAGACCAGCCCGACTCAAGGAGACTTGCAATGACCCGCTCCAACATCATCGGCATCGCGATCTGCGCCATCATTTTCATCAGCGCGTTCCTCATTACCGGCAATGGGCTCGCCTACCTGAATCTTGAAGCTTTCATGGTCGTCATTTCTGGCACCTTCGGAGCCGCTCTGCTGTCCTATCCTTTTGATCATTTGAAAACGTCATATTTCGTTGCCAAAGGCGCCTATACAAACCCCGGGCCCGACCCGGATTCGGTCATTGGCGTTCTATTGGATACAGCCATCCGTTCACGGCTGGATGGGCTGATGAACCTGGAAAAAACAGCTGAGACGACAACCCTGCACTTTCTGCGCGATGCCCTGAGCATGCTGGCCGATAACTATCCCGAGAACGAAATCAGAGACATTCTCAGTTCGGAAATCCACTTCTTCAGAACCCGACGAATGCAGCAGGAACGAGTCTTCCGCTCCATGGCCACGTACGCCCCTGCCTTCGGACTGGCGGGTTCCGTCATCGGTCTGATCGGCTTGCTCACTGGGTTGGGAGACACGGGTGAAGTCCTGCGCTATATCCCCATCGCCCTGATTTCCACCCTCTACGGTATCCTCTTTGGCAATTTCATACTTGCGCCGGTGGCTGAAAACATCCGTGGCAAAACCGATCGTGAAGTGCTGGTGCAGCAGTTGATCATCGAAGGAGTCAGCGCCATCAAGACCGAGGCCAATCCTCACATCCTTGAAAAGCGACTGATTTCGTTCCTGACTCCGGCGGCGCGCCGCGACACTCATGACACCTTTGCTGAAATGCGCAAGAAATACGTCAAGATCGCTCAACAACGGCGCCAAGCCGAGGAAGCATCGACAACAGGAACAGCCAGCGGTGCAAGTGCCAATGCGCAGACCAGACGTTAACAACAGACTTGTCCCCACAAACTCAGAAGCGCCCCGGCATGAACTGCCGGGGCGCTTCTGAGTTTGATTCGAAAAGACACATTTAATGTGCCAAGTAGCGCCATCGCAACCGATCATACTCTCCCTCACGCAGTAAATCGCGAACCATTTGGCTGAATTCACCCAGCCGTGAAGCGAAAACCGAGCGCTTGGAAAGCACCATATAGACCGGCTGCACCTCATGATAAACGTATGGAGCCTTCTCTATATTGTCTTCGAGATTCAATTTGCGGATCAGATAATCTGCCGCAGTTTCGGTCTGAATAAAAGCATCGAATCGGCCATGCAGCAGTTTTTTAATATTCTGGCGTCCGTCACTCACGGCCTCTTTGCGGATGCGTAGATCATTATCAAACTTCGGGAAGTATTTTCCACCTCGCCCCACCCCAATGGTCAGGCCATACAGATCGGCATAGCTCTGAATCAAATGGCCTTGGCCTTTCCTGAGATAAAAGGCCTTATTTGAATCATGCCTATAAGATGGCTCAATAAAATGCAGAAAGGCTTCACGGTTTCCCCGCCGCAACACTCCGGTCATCATATCGACTTCGCCGGTTTCGAGCATCCGCATTCCGCGCACAAACGGGGCTTCGACAAATTCCAATCGCAGATCCATCCGTTTGGCCACAAGCCACAGAAATTCCGTATCCACCCCGGTTTTTTCACCCTCAGGCTCAATGATCTTCCACGGAGGAAGTTCACTGAAGGCCACACGGACTGACTGTTGCGCTGCATAACCAGGAAGACAAAGCGAAAACAGCATAAAAACAATAAACAAACAGAAGCAACAACGAACAGAATTCATTCAATCCAATCCCTTCATTTCCTGTGATATATCAGCTCTCCGAACAAATACAGAGTGAATTCAATCGGGTTGCATATACTGCTACAGGCAAGGCAACAAGCTTTTATATAATTGATTCATCAATGGTTGATACACGCAACACCAAAACAACAAAGAGGCCCCGAGATTCTCACCACAGGGCCTCCAATTATCTACAATAGTTATAATTTCAATCAAATACGTTCAGATTTCTTCTCCCAATCCTGAACCGAATCCACATCCTCGACTTCTTCCCAACCCGTAAACATCGCAATGATGTGTGCGGACACGGCGTGCCCGGTGGTTGTCATGTAAACATGCACCACCAGAAAAGCCAAAAAGCCGAAAGCGCCAATCATGTGCAACAGGGCCACCATATCCAGAGACATGGAGTTGGCAATGCCCAGATCAGCCCACTGGTTGTAGAACAGATACAAGAGCCCCGTGCCGATCTGGAACGGAATCAGTACCGTAGAGATGGACACATAGGTCAGGCGCTGCAAAGGATTATGCTTGCGCCGCACCGTCTTGGGCACAGGATGCGGCTCGCCCCGGAAGATGCCGCTGGCGTAATACATGGCCACGTCATAGATCTTCTCCATGGTCGGCACATACTGTTTCCACTCACCGGTGGTCAGCAGCCAGAACACGATGAACACATACAGCCCCAGCCAACTCCAGGCACAGAAGTCATGGACAGCCACGGCCCGCTCGAACCCGAAGAGATCGATGGTTCCATGAATCTCGAACCCCGTCAGGGCCAGAGTGATGATCAATGCCCCCTGAGCCCAATGCCAGAAGCGCTCGAACCGGGTATAGAGGTAGATCTTCTTCATTCCTTCTTTCATGGGCATGATCTAGTCCTCCTTCCTGCGATTGCGCGCGGCCATGCGCATCCCGCCGTGAATAAACACGCCAATGAACGAGGCCAGCACGACCAGCCAACCCATGGAATCAAGACCCGCATGGGTATCGCGGCCAGGCATGTAGAACCCCGCCAGATTGTTCAGACGACTGGCGTCGGAATGACATTCGTTGCAGGCCACGACATTGTCCTTGGGCGCAACCATATGCGTCGTGGGGAAGACCCACTCGGTCTCGATAAAGGCATATTCACCGGAGTATTCCAACCCGGCATAGTCCATACCGGCCTTGATGGAACGACCCCAGTCATACGACTTCCAGTAGGCGTCCTTATCCTTGCCGAACAGATGCGGAAGCACCATGTTCTTGTTCACCGGATCATAAGGCGTCTTCCCGCGATGCACCTTGAAAGGCATGATACGCGACTTGGGATCGTTCATGCCCCCCACGGGCCAGGAGAGCTTGACTACTCCGGAATCATCAACCTTATCGGTGGCGCGCACACTCTCGATGGTGCCATTGAACCAGAAGTATTCAGGAACAACGTTCATTTCCCAACGGAAGGAACCCTTCTTGGAATTGTAGGAGTCCTTACCCAGTGGGCCCTTCTCCGTATATGGCTTACCGTCCTTCTTCTTTCCGGCAGTGGACCAGTCCCATTCCATCTTGGTCGGCTTTTCACGGGCAAACTCGGGGATATGACAGGCCTGACAGGCAACCTTGTCCGTATGGTCATTGGCCTTGTGCCCAGCCTTGTGCGGGGTGGCGCTATGGCAGGACTCGCAGGTGATCTTGGTGGCCAGATCATCCTCGAGCAGGCTCTTGCGCTCCTCGGCAGCAGGATGGGAATAGATTCGGCCAGCGATATTGTGGACGGAGGTGGTGTGGCAGCGGGTACAACCAAAGTTCTGACCATCAACCCCCATATGCACATCCAGATTCTTGGAAGGCTTGAGCAGGGAGGAATCCAGGTCGCCATGCTTCACGCCATCGCCACCACCGCCATTGAAATGGCAGGAGCCGCAATTGGAGCGTGAAGGGCGACCGATACTGGCCACGATGGTCTTGTAATCCGGAGGATAGAACTGCTTCTTGCCTCCGAACTTCTTGGGCTCCTTGACCGGATATCCAGCCATGGTCGGGAACTTTTTGTAGGTTCCGGACTGATCATGACAAACCAGACAGTCCACCTTGCTCTGGTCCGTGAAATCGAAATTCTTGTCCTTCCAGCCGTAACCGGCATGACAACTTGTGCAACGAGCCTCGTTGCTTTGAACGTTCATTCAAAAGTTGTTGATGACAAGGCCACCCTTGCCGACCTGCTCTTCCTTGGGGAGATTGGGGTCAAGCCACGTCCAGTGAATGGTCTTGTGGAACTGGGTGGCTGCCTCGGTGTGACAGGTCAAGCAGGCCTTGGTGAGATCCTCGGGAGTCTTGAAGTCCTGTTGCAGGACCTCGTGCTTGGAATGGTCCGAGGTAATCCAGAGCTGCTTGTCCTTCACGGCCTGGCGCGCCAGCTTGCGGCCAGGGGCTGCGCCGTTGTCACCCGCTGGAGTGGACGTATCCACAGCAGCGACGGACGCCGACACAAGCGTCAGGGAAAGAGCTACACTAAACACCGCCAGAAGCGCGGCGCGAGCCAAAGACAGGCATACGGTCATACAGACACCCCCAGGTGTTCCCGGTCTCTGCGGCGCCTCGATACGGGACGCCGCAAACGGTTACAACGGGGGTGTATACCCCCGCTAGGAGCCGCAGTTCTCGTAGTTGATCTGCGAGATCGTGATGGAATCCAGAATGTCGTTCATGGCCTTAGTGGCCTCGACCCAGACATTTCGGACGTTGCATTGCGGCGATCTTGAGCAGTGCTCCCTGTCACCCACACAGTCCGTCAGATTGATCCCACCTTCCAGCAGTCGAACCACTTCACCCACGGTGATTTCGCTTGGAGACTTGGTCAAAACGTGCCCGCCTTTGGGGCCGCGCACGCTGTCCAGGTATCCACCGCGCTTGAGTGGGCGAATCAGCTGTTCAAGATATTTCACAGAGACACCAAGCCTCTTGGAAATATCACTCACGGACACGGGCTTTCCGTTTGAGTTCTCCGCGATGTCCAACAGCATTCTGGTTCCGTAACGGCTACGAGTCGACAGCTTCATCCTTTACCTCCCGGCATGGAGTTATTCCAATGGGTTACGCCTGTTTTTCGTGGTTTGGCGCACACGTTACACCCATGCCGGTCATTTTCCAATACTTTTCCCTGATAAAATGTAGGAGATTAAATTCATCTATACCACGGGACTAGACATCTACCTTTCCTAATCAGTTCATTCTTCACTGTTTTTTAGCGAGGTACGGTTGAGAAAGCCTGCGGGCAATCAGGGCCAAGCCCCCGAAGGCCATGGTCGCGGCGAGATGCGTCCAGTCCACGGCCATGACCACTGAAGGACTGAACCAAAGCCCGGAATCATTCTTAGCCATTCGGACCAGACCCGTCACGACCAGCAGGACTACCGCCAGCACCCGCCAACGGCCCGTCGGGGTCAGAACCCAGCCCCTTGCAAAAACGGTATTGCCAACCCAATAGCACACTTGGGCCAAAAATACAGCCGCAACGATATAATGGAGCGAATGAGTCAACCCAAAGTTGCCCAACCAGGAGAAGCCGGGGACGCTGGTCATGTAATAACGGGTAAACAACGGCATCTGCGCAAAACCGGTGACGGTCAGCAAGAGCACTGTGACCATCCAAATTCTGGGCATCCACAGACTATTTTTCATGATCGCCATCCCCGTTTCGCATCCCGCGCACAAAAGTCAGCACCCCCGCTGCCAGCCCGACAAACGGAGCCGTTGCAACCACTGCCGCCAGGCTTTCATCCCTGGCCATGACGTCTTGTGCAGGGCCCAGGTGCGGCTGCCCCGGCCCCTTGGCGATAGACTTGTTCAAATCATCAAAAGGAACAGGCGATACATATATTGTATTGGTGCCTCCACCCTCTTCAAGGCCATACAGATACCCACCGGTCTTGGTGGCCAGGGCCTTGGCTTTTGCAATAATCTCGGAACGCGGACCGATGATCTGAACACCCTCGGGACAGGCCTCGATACACGCGGGCTGTTCGCCCTGCGCCACACGATCATAGCAACGGTCGCATTTGTACATCACGCCGTTGCCCGCCAATCGAGGCAGAATATCCATATATAGTCCCACGCCGGATTGGCGCTGGGGGATATGCCAGGGGCAGACCTTGCGGCACTTTGCCCCACCCATACAGATATCGTCATTGATGCGGACAATGCCGTCATTCTGCTTCAACGCGGCGCCAAACGGACAGAGATCCGCACAGGGTGGATTCACACAGTGCATGCAGCGTCGGGGGATATTCACTTCCAGAGACTGCCCATCCTTCTCCACCTCTGCGGTCTGAATGGTCAGCCAGTTATAGGGAGTCAAACGGTCATCGACATCACGCCGCCTCGACCAGTCTTCGGCCTTGGCTCGCGAGGTCGGCATGGGAACGGGAATGTCATTGCCAGGCTCGGGTTTCTTGTGGCCATTGGATTCGGCACAGGCCTCAACACATGCTCCGCAACCAATGCACTTGGACAAATCCAGCATAGTCGCCAGATCTTCACCCTTGTTGGAAGGCACCTCTGCCTCACCCGTCGCGGTCGCAACGCCGGTGGCAGAAGCAACGGCCCCGGCGGGAGCGGCAGCCACAGTAGCTCCTCCCACCCCCAGGGCCTTGAGAAACGTTCTTCTATTCATTCAAAAAATCTCGCTTGTCGTAAATGATGACTCATCGCTCGCTTGGGCGATTCAATCCACTGGGAATCTTAGCAGATGTCGTGCCGTTTCCGTTGCACACCAGGGATTATCAGCAAAGCCCCCACCGGGCATGGCTTCCCGAATCCTGTCCTCACCAGCGCCACAACCTTGCCAAGACATAACTTAAGCAGTATTTAAACACATGATTAAGCAACTGCTGAATAACTGATGAGGAACCAATGAAGCAGAATGCGGTGAAGAACTATCTGGAAGGCATCATCGAGACCATGAGCGAAGGCCTGCTCATCGTCGGGCGCGATGGCAAGATATCCATGGTCAACGAAGCCCTGGAAAAACTCACGGGATTCAGTCGCAAGGAGTTGCTGGGAAAGCCCTGCACGGCTCTGAAATGTGACGCCTGCAAACTCTCCATCAAGGAAGGGCGTGACCATTGGTGCCGGCTGTTCGATACCAAGAAGGAGTCCCGTCAGCACTGCCGGATCATTCGCAAGGATGGCACCACGGTGGAGGTCATCAAGAACGCTACGCTGTTGACCGAGAATGGCGAGGCTCTGGCCAGCGTGGAAACCCTGACGGACATCAGCGCCATCACAGAACGTGACCGCAGGATCGAGGAACTCTCACGCCTGTTCGGCAATGGTTTTCACGGCATGGTGGGCAACTCGACCTCCATGCGCCGCCTGTTTTCCATCTTGGAACGTGCGGCTCAATCTGATGCTCCCGTCATCATCTACGGCGAGTCAGGAACAGGCAAGGAGCTGGCTGCTCACGCCATCCATACCATGGGTCCTCGAGCCAATCAGCCTTTCGTGCAGTTCAACTGCGCAGCCCTCAACGAATCCCTGCTGGAGAGCGAACTTTTTGGTCACGTCAAAGGTGCATTCACAGGGGCAATTCGTCATCGCCAGGGACGATTCGAAGCTGCGCATCAGGGCGATATCTTTCTGGACGAAATTGGCGATGTGCCCCTGAACACGCAGGTCAAATTATTACGCGTGCTGGAGAGCAAGATCATCGAACGGGTGGGCGATCACAGACCCGTGGAGGTGGATACGCGCATCATTACCGCCACCAACCGTGATCTGAACAAGCTCGTGCGCCAGGGAAAATTCCGCGAGGACTTCTTCTACCGCATCAATGTCATCCCCATTTACATCCCCCCGCTGCGCGAGCGTACGGCAGACATCCCCCTACTCGCCCGACACTTCATGTCCGAGATCAGCAAGCGATCAGGAAAAACAACCTGCAGCGCCACTCCGGGAGCCATGCGCCTACTCGCTCGCTATCCATGGCCAGGCAATGTCCGCGAACTCAGGAGCGCTCTGGAATACGCCTGTGTCGTTACCGACGAAGGTCCCCTGATCCCCGAGCATCTGCCTCCTCAGGTTCAGGAAGGAGCCAATGCCTGCGACCCCATTGGCATCGAAGCACCGCATGAGAGAGAAAAAAATAGCCTTAACAACACCGGTGAGACACAAACTTCTATCTTTGATGTCACAAAAAACCCAAAGGAGGCGTTGATTGGTGCCCTCAAAACCACCGGAGGCAACCAATCCCAGGCGGCCAAACTGCTCAGTGTCAACCGCGGCACCGTAGCCAACCGCATGAAGAAGTACGGGGTGGATTTGAAGAAGGTGATCGAGGGATAGGGAACGCCGAGCCGACATTGCGCAACTATTTAATAAAAAATTTCTCAGCATATGTCTGACTCTCAGAAGCCAACTTATTAATCTCAGCAAACGTTTTTTCAAAATCGATGGAATTGACATCACCAGACAAAAAAGCCTGAACCGATGCATATGCTACTGGTAAAAATGCACTTTGGGGCGGAATTCCAGCATGCCTCCCCTTTGCCTTCGCGACGTCAATAACCGCATTGCGTTCATTAATTGCCATTTCGAGAGCGAGCTGCCGAAGTTGTCGCTTGTCATGCGCATTGTTGTTCATCTTAGATATGACAAACGCTGGAAGTGCACCGATCACCGCACCGATTATGACAAACCATCCACTTTCCATAGCTCTCTCCTTTTTGGGAATGGGTAGCACAGGAACACCTGTTAATAAATCTCGCTATACGCACTAGATGATCAATTCGCCGCCACAAGTATAGACACCAATCTACTACTCTTCCCCCAAGGCTGCTCAAAAGCGTGTGCATGCCAGGCGCAGACAAGAAACGGGCTCGACGCGTATTAGACATACGCGAGAGCCCGATCTCTTGTGCAGCAACGCCGCAGACGCATGCTTTTCAGCAGCCTTAGCCCTTACTTGGGTAAAGCGCCGGAAAGTATCGTCTCAATAACTCGGGGCGCGTCGCTCTCATCGTGATAGATGGAGACGATATCCGTCAGCTTGGCGACGACCTCGCCATAGTCCTTGCATTCATGGTCCGTACACTTCTCAACGGGCACGGTCTCGCTGGTCCGGCGTTCAAGACGAACCACAAACTTGTCATGCTCATTCAAAAACAGAACTGAATAGCCCTTGGCTTCGTCCTCATACTTGATTTCATCTCCACAACCGAAGATGCCGTCCAGACAGGTCTTGACCTTGATCTCGTTCATCTGCGCTCTCCTCAAAGATGATTACCTGTCATCAGCGCCCGGCCAAACCGGCGATGAATCGTTCCAGGTCATTGGGTTGGCCCTGCTCATAATCATCAGGATAGAGCAGATTGCGCATCCAGAACACGCTGCCCTGCCCCAGCGCCATCATGGCTCGCTGGGCAAAACCATCCACCCCATCTTCCACCGCATTTCGCATTTCTTCGTCCAGGTCGTCCGTCAATGACTCGACGACTTCGGGCAATTCGCTCAACAATTCAGTCTTGCGACGCATATTGTATTCAGAGGCTGCGGGGTCATTCTGTTCGTGCAACAGGATTTCGGCCTCGGCCTCAAGAGTCCTGATCTGCACGGCAATGTCGTCCAGCCGACTGACAATCCCGGCCAGAGCCGTATGGCTATCACTCATGCAATCCTCCTTGAATTTCAGTACCCATAAGCATACCTCTTGTGCGGCACAGTGAAAAGAGAAAGCGCAACCGTCCTGACCAGCCTGCTTTTGACCTTGGTCAAGGACGCAAAGAACCAACGAAGCAATCATCCCCGAAGGGACTTTGTCCACCGGCCCAACCCTCTGACCAGCGACTCGACATGAAACGACACATGACACCACAACGACTTCGTCTTCTGATCCAATCCGCCTTCTGTCTGTTCTGCCTCTGGGCCGGAGTCCGCTTCTACCAGTTCATCCTCTGGACCGGCGGAAAGGCCGAGGCTTTCACCCCTCGTCCTCCATCAGTGGAGGGTTTTCTGCCCATCAGTGCCTTCATGGCCCTGAAGCAGTTTCTACTGACAGGCCTCTGGGATCGTGTTCATCCAGCAGGACTGACCCTGCTACTGGTCGCCATGGGCACCGCCCTTGCGCTGCGCAAAGGCTTCTGCGCCACCATCTGCCCCGTAGGTTTCATCCACAACCTGCTGGAACGAGCCGGACGAACCCTAGGCACCGTCCATGCCCCCGGCCCCAAGCTGGGCAAGGCGTTGTCCGTCCCCAAATATCTTGTGCTGGGGTTCTTCATCTGGACCACTTGGGTGCAGATGGACGCCCGGGCCATCAATCAGTTCCTCTCCAGCACCTACAACCTGACCGCCGATGCCCGCATGCTCGACTTTTTTCTGGCTCCCTCAACGATCTCCATCACGGTGCTCGTTGTCCTGGGGTTGCTGGCCATGGTTGTGCCCTCCTTCTGGTGTCGGGCCCTGTGTCCCTACGGCGCACTCCTTGGGCTGGCTTCTCTGTTCTCCCCCCTGGCCGTGCATCGCAAGCAGGACCAATGCATCGACTGCGGCAAATGCAACCGCGCCTGCCCCACGGGCATCAATGTCATGAGTAAACAGCGAGTGGGGACACCGGAGTGCATCGGCTGCATGCAGTGCGTCGGCGCCTGTCCGGTACAAGGATGCCTTGAGCCACGCATGGCTGGTCGCTGGCGAATCTCGCCGCTACTGGTGTTAACGGGAGCGGCTGTTCTACTCTTGATCGCCTGGGCCTGGGCCGCGGCCACAGGCCACTGGGACAATGGCATTCCGGCCATCATGCAAAAGCGCATTTACATGATGATGGGTTAAGCACGGCTTGACAGCACCCGGTCACGGAAGTTACCCGGCATTTCTGCCTGCCGTACTCTGGTCGGGACAATACGGCGGCAAGGAGACTCCCCAATGCCCATTCGCGTCCTTATCGTGGACGACGAGCCACCGGCTCGGGATGAACTGGCGTATCTGCTTTCCGAGTTCAGCGACATCGAGGTCGTCGCCCAGGCAGGCTCCGCTCGCGAAGCCTGTGAACAGGTCATGGCTCACGGGCCCGACCTGGTATTTCTGGACATCGAGATGCCGGGCGGCAGTGGCTTCGACGTTGTCGCCACCACTCTGGACATGGAAGACGCGCCATTGATCATTTTTGCAACGGCCTTCGACCAATATGCCATCCGGGCGTTTGAAGAAAACGCCGTGGACTACCTGCTCAAGCCCGTGACCGAAGACCGACTCTCCAAAAGTCTGGCCCGCGCACGGGAAGCCTTGTCCGCTCGGGAACCACGCGATAAGGCCCGCGCCAGCCTCGAGCAACTCCTGGCCGGTGTGGGAACGCCCCAGTTCAGCCGAATTCCGGTGGAACGAAACGGACGTATCGCGCTGCTCAAACCGGACGAAGTGGTGTTCTGCGCCTCCGAATCACGTAAGCTGATGATCCACACCACCAACGAAGCATGGCCATGTCACGGCATCTGCACCATGGACGCTCTGGAACAACGCCTCGGCAGCGGATCCTTTTTCCGAGCCGGACGCGGGGTACTCGTCAATCTGGAGCGCATCAGAGAATTTTCCCCCTGGTTCAATGGTAAATACAACCTTGTACTGGACGATGCCGAAGGCACCGAACTCGCTGTCAGCCGCGGCCGCGTGCAGTACTTCAAAGAACGCCTAGGCCTCTAGCCCAAAGCCGCCCGGGAACCGGCACTCCCGGAAATGCGGCATAGCCCAGCCAAGGATATCCTTACATGCCCATTCTTGATCTTCTGATTGTTCTGATCGAACGTTTCGGGTTGATGATCACAGCCGCGTTCCTGATCATGGCCTTCGGGTCCATTCGCAACCTGGACTTTCGGCCCATCAGCCGCAAAAACACTATCCTGCTGACCCTGCTCTTCGGTGGCCTGGGCATCCTGGGCACCTACACCGGAGATGCCGTGCACCTGTCGGTGGCCAACCTGCGCGCCATGAGCGTCATCACTGGTGGATTGGTCGGTGGCCCGCTTGTGGGAGCCGGGGCCGGATTCATCGCCGGGCTGCACCGGAACGTGATCGATCCTTCAGGCTTCTCGGCCCTGCCCTGTGGATTGGCAACCTTCCTGGAAGGCACCATCGCCGGTTTTATCGCCATGCGCCTCAAGGACCCCATGCACTGGAAACCTGCGGCCATCATCGCCCTTGTGGGCGAATGCTTCCACATGGTGTTGGTCCTGACCCTGTCACGCCCGTTCGCGGATGCCGTGGCTTTGGTCAAGGTCATCGCCGTGCCCATGATCGCCGTCAACACCGCCGGAGCAGCGCTGTTCATCCACACGGTCCGTTTGGTGGGAATACATCGCGAAAAGCAGGATTCCAGCCAAGCCCAGCACATCTTGGCCATCGCCGACGCCACGGTCTCGCACCTGCGAAACGGCCTGTCTCAGGAGACCGCCGGAGCCGTCGCCGCGCTGATTTATGACCGTGTACGCGTTGCCGCCGTGGCCATCACCGACTCCACCCGGGTACTGGCTCATCTCGGACAGGGGGCCGACCACCATCGACCTGGTCAGCACATCGTGACCAGCGCCACGCGCAGGGTGCTGGAAAAAGCCGCCCCCACATTCATCAGAAACCAGGCGGACATCGGCTGCGGGCATCCCAAGTGTCCTTTCACTTCAGCCATCGTCGTGCCCCTGAAAAAGGGTGGGCGCATCGTGGGCACCCTCAAATTCTACGGCACCCGCAAATCCGAATTGGACAATATTCGCTTCGAGATCGCCAAAGGTCTGGCCGCTCTGTTTTCCACCCAGCTGGAGCTGGAGGATATTCAGGTCAAGGAACGGCTGCTAGCCCGCGAGGAGATCCGCCGCCTCCAGGCACAGATCAATCCGCACTTCCTGTTCAACGCTCTGAACACCATTGCTTCCTACTGCCGCACCAACTCGGCCCAGGCCCGCGAACTGCTTCAGGACCTGGCTCTGTTCATGCGCAAGAACCTGCATTCCGGCACCGGGGTGGTCCCCCTGTCCGAAGAACTGGAGCATGTGCGCTCGTATCTGGCTATCGAGCAGGCCCGTTACGGCGGTCGCATCACTGCAAATATCAACGTCGACGATGCCTGCAAGGACTGGCTTGTACCCTCGTTCCTGATCCAGCCACTGGTGGAAAACGGCATCCGACATGGCATTTCCGGGCGCGAAGAAGGTGGCACGGTGACCCTGTCCGCTGGCGTTCGCGACAACGAACTGCACATCATGGTGGAAGACGACGGCGTGGGCATGGCCCTTGGCCGCCCCGACAAGCTGCTGGCCTCGGACGGCAACGGCAAGTGCATTGGCGTAGCCAACTGCAACCTGCGTCTGAAACACATCTATGGGTCGAACTACGGATTGCAAATCCAATCTTCCCCGGACCAGGGAACACTCGTGGCTCTGCGCATCCCACAGGTCACACCGCTGACAGCCTGATCACGACATCAATGTGCATCGGGCCCGATTCCCTGCCGGGCCTGATGCATTTCAAACACTCAAAACGACAGTTCAGTCACAGGCCATTGATCATAAATCCTCCATGGGCGTAATGCCCCTGCAGTTTCCGGATCATCCCCGGGAATAGTCAACCGCACAGGGAGGATTTCGTGCTGTATTTCTTTGTCTGCCTTTTCGCTCTTATCATCGGCTATTTCACATACGGTAAATTCGTTGACCGTATCATGGCACCCGACGCCAACGTCACCACCCCGGCCTGCCGCCTGGAAGACGGTGTGGACTTTGTGCCCATGCCCAAATGGAAACTCATTCTCATCCAGGTGCTGGATATCGCGGGCATCGGCCCCATCTTCGGCCCCATCCTGGGCGCCCTTTACGGCCCCGTGGCCCTGCTCTGGATCGTCTTCGGCTGCATCTTCGCTGGCGCAGTGCATGACTACATGAGCGGCATGCTCTCCCTGCGCAACGACGGTGCCAGCGTGCCCGAGCTCGTGGGTGAATACATGGGCATGACCGCCCGTCAGGTCATGCGAGTCTTCTCCGTGGTCCTGCTGCTGCTCGTGGGTGTTGTCTTCGTGCTGGCCCCTGCAAAGCTGTTGGCAGGCATCACCGGCATGCAGGCAGGCATCTTCGTGGCCTGTATCTTCGGTTACTACTTCCTGGCCACCATCCTGCCCATCGACAAGCTCATCGGTCGCTTCTACCCCTTCCTGGGTGGCCTGCTGATCGTGATGACAGTGGCTCTGGCCATTGCCCTGATGGTCGGTGACTACAGCATCCTGCCCAACATGGACTTCAGCGTGAACACCCACCCCGGTGACAAGCCCATCTGGCCGCTGCTGTTCATCACCCTGTCCTGTGGTGCCCTTTCCGGTTTCCACTCCACCCAGTCCCCGCTCATCGCCCGTTGCTGCACCAGCGAAAAGCAAGGCCGCGAGGTCTTCTACGGTGCCATGATCATCGAGGGTGTGATTGCTCTGATCTGGGCCACCATCGGCATGAGCTTCTACAATTCCCCCGAGGCCATGCAGGCCGTGATTTCCGCCGGCAGCCCCGCCGCCGTGGTCAAGGAAGTCTCCAACACCCTGCTCGGCCCCATCGGTGGAACCCTGGCTGTGCTGGCCATCATCGTGCTGCCCATCACCTCGGGCGACACCGCGTTCCGCAGCACCCGCCTGATTCTGGCCGAATCCTTCAAGATCGACCAGAAGGCCGCTGCCAAGCGCCTGATGATCGCCGTGCCGCTGTTCGCCATCGGCTACGTGATCTCCACCCAGAACTTCAGCACCATCTGGCGCTACTTCGGGTTCTCCAACCAGGCCCTGTCGACCATGGTCCTGTGGGCCGGTGCCGTGTATCTGGCCAAGAGCTGTAAGCTTCACTGGATCTGCACCCTCCCCGCAACCTTCATGACCGCGGTCTGCGTGACCTTCATCGCCCAGGCCAAGATCGGTTTCGGTCTGCCCATGGAGACCTCCATCATGATCGGCGCTGCTGGTGCCGTGATCGCTCTGATCATCTTCATGCTCAAGTTCGGCCTGAAGAAGCCCTGCAAGACTGCAGAAAGCTCTGCCAACTAATTCATAGACAGACTCACATATCCCGACCACACAGGCCGCTACGCATCGTGCGTGGCGGCCTGTGCCTTTGCAATCAGTGCCATTGCCTCATGGCTCATCTTGGCACCATCTCCCCTTGGCATCGACTGCAGCCCGAGCTACAACACTGGCCATGAATTCTCCCATCATTTCCATCGACCACTGTGCCGTGCGCCTGGGGCCAGGCCACGCCCTCAAGGATACCAGCTGGCAGGTCATGCCCGGCCAGCACTGGGCACTGCTTGGCGGCAACGGTGCGGGCAAGACGACTCTGATGCGTCTGGTACGTGGTGACGTTCACCCTGCTCAGGGCCGCCCTTTCGGACACGAGGGCAGACGGAGTTGGGACTTCGGCGACGGCCCCACGGAAAGCGCCCTGGATGCCCGCGCCAACATCGCCCTGATTTCATCGGATGATCAGGATGCCTGGGTGCGTTCGGACCGAGGATACACAGGCGAGGAACTGGTCTGCACCGGAATCTACGACACCCTGGCCCTGTGGGGAGAACCCATGCAGGAGGACCGCGACCGGGCCAGGGCACAACTCGAAGCCATCGGTGCAGGTGAATTTGCGGACCGCAATGTCCTTGAACTATCCCGCGGGCAGGGACGCCTGGTACATATTGCGCGAGCCATGGTGCGCAGACCACGCATTCTGCTTCTGGATGAAGCTCTGGAAGGCCTGGACCAACGAATGCGCCAACGCATTCTGGACGCACTGACTGCCGTGGCGGCTAGTGGCACTCAGATCATCCTCTCCACGCACCATCTGCCGGAATGCCCACCATTTCTGACCCACGCGGCCCTGATGTGTGCCGGCACCCTTGAACGCACAGGGACCGCGACGGAACTCCTGGCCCGTGACACCCCCATCACCTGTGCCCCAACGCTGATGATCGAACCTCCCCGCCCCACAGCAGACAGTGGAGTTGGAGCTCTTCTGCACCTGGAAGGTGTCTCGGTAATACGCGGGGGGCGCAAGGTCCTGTCCGATATCAACTGGACCGTCCGACCGGGGGAGCATTGGGCAGTACTCGGAGCCAATGGAGCAGGAAAATCAACCCTGGCAGCCCTGGCCACCGGGGAATTGCGTCCAACCACGGGAGCCCTCGCCTGGTTCGGGCAGTCCGATCTGGTCAATGTCTGGAACATCCGTAAACGCATCGGTCTGGTCTCACCGGAATTGCAGGCCAAATATCGCTACAACATCACCGGGCTGGAGCTTGTCACTTCGGGCTTCTTTTCCAGCATTGGGCTGTATGACCGGGCCAACGCGCGCCAGATTGACCGGGCGAGCCAATGCCTGGCTCTGACCGGCATGCAGGGCTTCGAAGACCGGCCCATCCGCAGTTTGTCCTACGGCCAGATTCGCCGACTGATCATTGCCCGCGCCATGGTCACCCGGCCACCACTGCTGATTCTGGATGAACCCTGCGCCGGGTTGGACCCCGCTGCCCGTGCCGGTTTTCTGGAGGGACTGGAGGCTCTGGAAACCGATGGTACGACTCTGATCTGCATCAGCCACCGCCCGGAAGAAATTCCTGCAAATATCCAGCGGGCACTTGTTCTGGAACAGGGGGTCGCAACTTACTGTGGGCCTCTGGATCGCGCGCCAGGTCAACGTTGAACAGCTTTGCACCGCAAGCGGCCTCTGATAGGTTACTCTCCACGATGTGCTTAACGATCTCCTCCCTCTTCAGGCTTACACCTCCCTCCCTGCTGCGAGGAGTATGCATCCTGTGCGCACTGCTTCTGACGACGGGCTGTGCCCCGGGCATGCACGAATTCGACATGCCCGCTCTGGACACCGAGGCCCGTGAAACGGCCATCCTGGCCCAAAGCTCAGAGGCGGAACTACGAGACAAAGGACTCGCCCTCTTTGCGGCCCGTCGATATGACGCGGCGGCCAGACGCTTCGGGGCCCTGCACAAACGCAATCCTGACAACGCTGAAGTCACGATTCGGCTTGGCCTTGCCCTGTGGTTCTCCGGACATCCGGCACAGGCCCAGAAGCTGTGGCAAACCTTCTCTGCCCCCGACAACCCCGAGCTTGAGCAGCGGCTGACCCAGCGGGCTTCGGCACTGCGCATCCTATCATATCGCCTGGGGGCAAGACGCATCCTGGAAGATCATCGCAGGGGCGAATTGATGCCTGCGATTGCGGGGAGTGCCGTTATCCTGCCCGCAGCACTGCCGGAGCATCCGCGGGAGGCCCGGCCCGGCATGAATACAGGACTGCATTTTCTGTTACTCGACGCCCTGTCCGACGAGCACACTCTGCAGCCAGCACCACGGGGCCTGACCTCTGCCCTACGGGCCGAGTCCGGTTCCGACCTGTCCGCAACCCTGGATGAAACCCTGAAGCTGGCCCGCATCCTGGGAGCCGATCACGCCGTAACCGTCTCCGCGACCATCCCTGACGATCACCCCGGCGTGCTGCGCACCACCCTCTCCGCCCAGATCACTGAATCACTCCAGGGGCGGACCAAGCGCCTTGCCAATGAGCGTAACCGTGCCGAGAACGCATGGGCCACTGCCGAGTCTCAGCTCCGACATCTGGAAGAGCAGCAGGAGCGCTGTGCCGAAATCCTGACCTATTTCAATGCCACGCACCGCCTGTCGAGTCTGCTTGTGCGTCGAGACCAATTGGCCGAGGCCGTCGCCCGTATGAACCGGGAAGGCCATGCAGAGCAGGCCATCAAAGCCATGCAACGGCACCGCGAAACCGTGGCGGAGATGACGGAACTGCAAACACGGATCAAGGACTTCGAACGCCGACTGGTTCTGGGCATGGAAGGAGTCCGTCGCTTCACGCCCGAGGCCTTCCGACAAAAAAGCGAACAGCTTGCCCTGCAGCAGCAGGCCCTGGAAAAACGTCTCCCCGAATTGCGAAAAGCTGCCTGGGCCGCCGTAGCTCGTGCATCCACCCCCTGGCCGGCTCAGGGCAGAAGTGTGACCTTCGACATTGCCCTGTCTGACATCAATACCTGGCCTGCCCGGGCAGTGGAACGACTCGCTCATCTTGTGGGTGAACCCACGCCACCGTTGCTCCCGCCCAGGGATTGGGGATTGACGGAATTTCAGAGACTCAACAACGGGCTCATGGCCTGGGACAATGGTGAATACAGCATCGCCAGCCGTTTGTTCGCCCTGGCGGGTCAGGCCTGCAAAGCGTCCCCACAATATCCAGGACAAGGATTCGACGTTCTGCGTCTGTCCGACCTGCCCCCCGAATCCGTTGCTGCCTTTTTTCTGAATGACTTTGATTTAGACTCAGGCGGCAAACATGACTGATCGTCATTGCCCACGCATCCAGATCGCCGGAGTTCTGGATCAGGACGAGGCACTCCTACTTGCCCGGCTTGGAGTCAATTCCATCGGCATCCCCCTGCGTCTGGCCGTACATCCCGAAGATATCAGCGAGGATGAAGCCGCACGTATCGTCCAGATTCTGCCCAACGACGTCCCCGCCGTGCTCATCACCTACGTTACCGACCCTGAAGAAATCAGAACCTTCTGTGATCAACTGGGCGTCACGCATGTCCAATTGCATGCGGACATCTCCGCCACAGCATTGGCAGCCCTCAAATCCAGCCGCCCCGACCTGTACGTCATCAAAAGCATCATCGTGCCGCCAACCCCTGACGCAATATCCATACAACGCATGGAGAAGCAAATACTCAGTCTGGCCCCGTACTGCGATGCGTTTTTAACCGATACCTACGACCCCTCCACCGGGGCGACCGGAGCTACCGGTAAGGTCCATGACTGGAGCGCAAGTCGTCGACTGGTCGAACTCTCTCCAATCCCGCTGATTCTGGCCGGAGGCTTGACCCCCGGCAACGTCCGCCAGGCCATTTTACAAGTCAAACCCGCAGGGGTGGATGCGCACACCGGTGTCGAAACCCCCGATGGTCGAAAAAGCCCTGAGCTCGTAGCAACATTCGTAAAACAGGCCTTGGCAGGATTCGAGTCACTCTCCCATTAAACCTCCCCCCGTTGCACCGCTTGCGCATTTGAGGCATGCTTGCAGGGCCATCCAAGGAGGCACATGTGAGCGACAATTTACCTCCCAAGCAACCATTCACCATTGAACATGCCACTTTTTCTGCCCGAGAGACGGAACTGGCCTGCAGCTTCGCCTTCAGCTACGACGCTGTATGGGAAGCCGTTAACAGTGCCGCCACCCGTCTGGGGTTGACCGTAATCTCGGCAAACAGAGAAGTGGGACTGACCGTAGTCAAACCGCCGTTCTCCCTGCTCAACTTCGGGCGACGCATCGCCATTACCTTCCTCAAACTCGAGAAGAATCACATCCTTGTCCGTAGCGTTTATCTGCATGGCTTCCTGTGCCTGGAAAGCCGCCATTCGCGGCAGCAGACCCTGGATGGCCTGTTCCGGGCCGCCTTGCTGAGCCTGGATAAACCCAAGCCACAGGCCCCTCCTGTCCCACCAACAGCAACAAATGAGGGGCAATCCGCCCCCACAAGCAAGGTTGCGCCAGGGACCTCGCCGGCTCCACCTGAACAAACGCGGCCCCCACAAACGGCCTCGCCCGTGCAGTCTGCCGCCGAAGTCCAGGCGTCCGCAGCCCGGACAACTCCCCGAGCACCGTCTGCAGCAGCCACAACCGCAGCGGTCGATCTCGATTCACTGGATTTTCGACACACGGACTTCGAATCGTTGCCCCTGACCCCACCGACAGGAGCCGAAGCAGCCAGATACCGCTTGCGCCCGCCGCTGCAACGCCAATCCGGATGGGGCCGTTCGCTTGGCTGGTTTGGCCTCGGGCTGGCCATCGCCATCCTGATCTTCATCCTTTCAGGCGGGCTGTCGCTTTTGGTACAGTAGTACCCAAGACGCGCCATCGCCCCCTTTGAAATCGGTTTTTTGATTCTAATTCACCACTGCTTCAAGCGCCTGAATCCAAGTAAATCGGAAGTCCGGTTGCACCTGTCACCAAAAAGAAATACACTGCAACGGTGCATCGCCATCACTGCGTGCCATGAGTCAGGCAAATACTTTCCGAGGGGGATCAATGGGAATTGCTGACACTCATGCCGACGTAAAATTGTACGACCTTGTTGACGTAACAAGCCCGTCGGTATTGCTGGCTGAAGTCCATACCATTGTCGAAACTATGTATCCCGGCTTCGATTTCAGTTTCCTGGACAAGGCATTTGCCGATTCCAAACGCCTTTTTCGTGGCAAATATCCCGGCTATCGCTCCAGTACGACCATGTACCACAATCTCCAGCACACAGTGGAAGTCTTCCTGTGTTGTGCCCGGCTTCTTCACGGCGCAGCCCAGGACAACATCACCGTCAATGCCCGAATGATGGAGCTGACCCTGGTCAGTTCCCTGTTGCACGATGTCGGCCTGATTCAGGAAGAAAACGACATGGAAGGGACCGGCGCCAAATATACCGTTGGTCACGAACAACGCAGCATCGCGTTCATGAAGGACTATTTTCATGAGGCCGGACGCCCGGGGTTCGACATTCACGACGCCTCGAAAATGATCGAATGCACCTGCCTGGGTGTAGACGCCACCAACATTGCCTATAGTGATGACACCACCAGATTCTGTGCTCAGATCCTCGCGACAGCCGACTTGCTGGCCCAAATGGCCGACCGCGAATATCTGGAAAAACTGATGCTGCTATATCTTGAATTTGAGGAAGCAGGCCTGCCTTACGCCTCCCCCAGAGATCTTCTTGAAAAAACCCATGGTTTCTATGCCATGATGGTGGGCCGCATGGATGGTCCGCTTGGCGGCGTCCGGCGTTTTTCCCTGGCGCACTTTACATCCAAATGGGATGTTCAAGAAGACTTGTACGACAAGTCCATTCAAGCTAACATGGCCTACCTCTACTTGGTTCTTGAAGAAGAGCAGGACAACTACCTGAACAAACTCAAACGGGGCGGCATCGTGCAAAAAATCGAGCCGCTGCTCTGAGAAACGATGCCTGATCAGGACGACAAAACAGAACGCGAGCCCATTCACGGCGTTTTCTCCACCATGGAGACGCGCAAGATTGGTACTGGCACGACTCTGCGCAAGACCAAGGTCAAACAACACTGGCTCGTGCACGAACTTGATGACGGATTGGTCGAAGTCCAGCCCATCAACGAAAACCTGATCGCCACGGGAAAAAAGCGGACAATTTCCACAGACACCCTGCTGGACCGCTTCGCGCCCGAACCCGATTTCTACATCACCTCCGAAGTTCCTGAACCCGCCACGGGCAATGGATCCGTACTGGACCTGGACGAACCTTCCGCGCCTGAGCCCAAGGCCCCGCCTGTTTCTTCCGGCGGCCCGCAAATCGAAGGATTCGAATTATCCGGAACACCCGAGGACGTTGAAAAAAGTGCCCGCGCCAGCTTTGGCTTGGCCCTGACCTATTTGAAACGCGGCAACATGACCAAGGCTGTGGACATTTTCTCCCAGTTGGCCGAGGCCGAAGCCCCCTTCGCCCCCGAGCACAAACACATGTTCAATGAGTTTGGCATCTCCTTGCGCAAAGAACGACTCCTCGACACGGCACTCAAGCACTACCTTCGCGCCCTGGACTTGGCCCCCGAGGGCGACGAAAACCTGCACCACAATATTGCCCGTGCCTATTTCGAAAAAAAGGACATCGGCAACGCCGTCAAATTTCTGGAACAATCCCTGAAAATCAATCCCGACCTCACGGAATCCAAACTGTTCCTCAAATACTTGCGCCGCAAGCACGAATCCGCTTTCGGCCCCATCACCCTCTAGCAGACGGTGAAAGAGCCCTATTCGCAGGACAATCAGACCTGCTCCCCCTCTCCTGTTTCCCAACCAACCGTGTTCCCCGGACAGGCCTGAACCGAATCGGCATGATCATTGCTTTTTCGGTTTGTAATAGCGCGCTAGAATTGCTATTCATTATTGCAATACTCAGGAGAATTTCATGGAAAAGAAAGTCGCTGACTTGCTGGAGCTGTACGCCGTAGGCAAAACCAACCTGTTTTTCATTCACAACAAGAATGAAAAACGGGTCATCGAAGCCATGAGGCACGCACTGGCTGAACACCCCGATTTTGCGCCCAACGACATCGATATTCAGGATATCTATGCCCTCAGCCTGAATTCGCTTCCGCCCCGCTATGTCCAACAGGGCACCATCGTCCTGCGCGAACCGGTCCGACCAGACGTCATCAACGACGCCGTGCGCGAAGCAATCGAAACGGTGCGAACCCGACCGAATTACACTCCTGACGAATGATAGGTACTTGTGGCGTAAACACATGGAGGCTTGCGTCCCATGATGAAGAACTACACCGAGATCCTTGATCGACTCCAAAAAGGCCTGGGCAAAGCCTACCTGGAATCCCCCCTGATTCTGGGCGTCCCTGGTGTTTCCGTTGCCGTCAAAATCGACCCTCATTACTATTTATGTGTCATGCCCGCCTTTCTCTCACGGTTGGCAGAATTAAGCGGCATGTTTCCCGACACGGCCGAACAGGCGCTCATCCGGACAGGCAGCCTGATCACTGGCGTGCATGGCTCGCACTTGACCCAAGTCACCGTGGTCTGGGGGTCTCCACCCATTTCCCGTCGGGTCAACGCTTCCTTTGTGCTCGCAGAATTCGTTGACCGGGCGCTCCGGCTCTATGGAAATCAACTCACCCCCATGTCTGTGGCCGATTTACGCATCACTACAGATGACCAGGAAGCAGTGGCAAAGTTCTTCGACACAAAAACCTGTGTTGACAAAACCGCATTCACTCAGCCAGTGTAGCTCCGAAGTTGACGAGCAATCGCTCGTATCTATGAAGGAAACTCCATGAGACGCCTTGCCGCTATCCATAGCAGCGCCCTGTTGGTCGCCCTTGCCACGATGATTCTCATCGCAGGTTTGGCCATGGCTCAGGACCTTCCCACGGGCAAGACCATCCCCAACACCCCCTCCGAGATGAAAACCGGTGCCACTCCCGTGGCCGTCATTCACGACAACGTGGATCAACTCGGTGCTCGTCTGGCCTACCAGCTCAAAGAGACCTTCAACGCCTCCAGCCTGTTCACGCTCACGTCCAAGGACGAAGCCAAGATCAAGCTCATTGTCGCCACCAAGCCCGAATTTCCCAGCCGCCCACAGGTGGGCAGCGTCTACTCAGTGGTCTGGATCTTCTCCGCAAGCGAGAATGTCCTTACCCATTATCTGGCCTCCGAGGCCGGAACCGTCGACGCAGCCACTGTGGCAGCAGCAGCAGAAGCCCTGGCGGGCCGAACTACCGCCGTGGCAGACCAGTACGCCTACCTGTTCGAGTAGGCGGCCCCCTCCCCCGCCCCATCCCGGTTTACCCCCCGGCCTAAGTGCGGGGGGATGAACTTGTTCGCGGATGTTTTGACAAGCGCGTCTTCGCGCCTCTAACATGCACGAATGCAGCAACCGCCTAGGCGGGACAACAAAAGGAGAGGACATGGACCAATTCCCACGAG
This sequence comes from Desulfovibrio ferrophilus, assembly GCF_003966735.1. Taxonomy (NCBI): domain Bacteria; kingdom Pseudomonadati; phylum Thermodesulfobacteriota; class Desulfovibrionia; order Desulfovibrionales; family Desulfovibrionaceae; genus Desulfovibrio; species Desulfovibrio ferrophilus. The sequence goes on along the minus strand of NZ_AP017378.1, from coordinate 110,022 downwards.
TACACCGGCTTCCCCCCTATGTGTTCGCCGTGGTCAACGAACTCAAGATGCAGATGCGCCACCAGAACATCGATATCGTTGACTTCGGCATGGGCAACCCAGACATCGGTACCCCCCAGCACATTGTGGACAAGATGGTTGAGGCCGCGCAAAAACCCATCAACCACCGCTACTCGGCCTCCAAGGGCATCCCCAACCTGCGCCGGGCCATCTCGTCCTGGTACGAACGCCGTTACGACGTACATATCGATCCGGACCAGGAAGCCGTCGTCACCATGGGCGCCAAGGAAGGCCTTGCCCACCTGTCCATGGTCATGCTTTCTCCAGGTGACGTCGTCTTTGCCCAGGACCCGACCTACCCCATCCATCCTTACGCCAGCATCATCGCCGGCGCAGACGTGCGACGCATTCCCATGGACCCAGAGCGCGACTTCATTGCGGACCTGGAACTGGCCATGCGCCAAACCTGGCCCAAGCCCAAGCTGCTCGTGCTCTGCTTCCCGCACAACCCCACAACACAGGTGGTTGATCTGGAATTTTTCCAGCGTATCGTGGACTTTGCCAAAGAGCACGGCATCTACGTCATCCATGATCTGGCCTATGCCGATCTGGTCTTTGATGGCTACAAGGCCCCCAGTTTCCTGCAGGCCAAGGGTGCCAAGGACGTTGGTGTGGAATTCTTCTCCATGTCCAAGAGCTACTCCATGGCTGGCTGGCGCGTGGGATTCTGTTGCGGCAACCGCGACATGGTCCAGGCCCTGACCCGCATCAAGAGTTATCTGGACTACGGCATCTTTCAGCCCATTCAGATCGCCTCGATCATCGCCCTGAATGAGGACCAGACCTGCGTCAAGGAGATCGTGGATACCTACCAGCACCGGCGCGACATCCTCTGCGAGGGTCTGAACCGAGTGGGTTGGGAAGTCACCCCGCCCAAGGCGACCATGTTCCTCTGGGCCAAGATTCCCGAACCATTCCGCAAGATGGGGTCCGTCGAATTCTCCAAGCTCCTGCTTCGCGAAGGCCATGTGGCTGTTGCGCCGGGCCTTGGCTTCGGCAGCTACGGTGACGACCATGTCCGCTTTGCACTCATCGAAAATGACAACCGCACCAAACAAGCCATGAAGGGCATCAAACACGTACTGGAGAGTCATTCATGCTAGAGCCCCTGAAAATCGGCATCGCCGGCTTCGGCACGGTCGGCAGCGGGTTGGCCGAGGTCCTCAAATCCGGCGGTCAGCGAGTTACGGACCGTACGGGCCGCGCCATCGCCATCACCATGGTGGCCGAGCGCAACGAATCACTGCGTCCTGCCATCGAAGCCCACGGCGCATCCATGACCACCGACTGGAAGGAAATGGTCGCCAACCCCGACATCCAGGTCATCGTGGAGCTCATTGGTGGGACCACCGTGGCCCGCGACTTGATCGTCGCCGCCCTGAAGGCCGGCAAGCATGTGGTCACTGCCAACAAAGCGCTCCTGGCAGAACACGGACACGAACTCTTTGCCCTGGCCACCAAAAGTGGTGTGCACCTGGGCTTCGAAGCCAGTGTGGCTGGCGGCATCCCTGTCCTGGATTCTCTGCGCGGAGGATTGGCAGGAAACCGCATCCGCTCGCTCATCGGCATCCTGAACGGCACTGCCAACTTCATCCTGACCGAAATGTCCACCCGCGGGCTGGACTTCGACACTGCGCTCAAGATGGCTCAGGACAAGGGGTTTGCCGAGGCCGATCCGACCCTGGATATCGAGGGCATCGACGCGGCACATAAGCTGACCCTGCTTATCCAATTGGCCCTTGGTCGTTACTACGCCCTGGACAAGCTGCCCGTGACCGGTGTGACGGTGGTCGACTCCATGGATATCGGCTTTGCCAAGGAATTCGGCTACGCCGTGAAGCTTATTGCCCAGGCCAAGGAAGTGGACGGTAAAATTGAAGCTGGCGTGTATCCCGCGCTGGTACCGCAGGACTATCTGCTGGCGGCAGTGCAGGGATCATTCAACGCCATCCGCTTTGATGGCGATGCCGGGCCGGTGCTGCTGCACGGCCATGGCGCAGGCGACCTGCCCACTGGCAGTGCCGTCCTGGCAGACATCATGGCCATCGCCCGAGGCGAAGCCCCGAACATCCTGGGCTTCACCAGCACGTCACTGCCTGACGCCGAAATCCTCGATCTGGACGCCGCTGTCAGCAAGCACTACGTGCGCTTCATCGTCCCGGATCAGCCCGGCGTGCTGCGCGATATTGCGGGCATCCTGGCGGATAACGAAATCAGCCTGCATCAGGTCATCCAAAAAGGTCGCGCCGAAGGTGACGAAAGCGTGCCCCTGGTCTTCCTTACGCACGAGGCCACTGCCGAAGCAGTGCACACTGCCATGCACCGAGCCGATGAACAGGGCCTGACCCGAGGCAAGACCATGCATTACCGCATCCTGTAAGAGGACATACGTCCCCATACGGCTGAGCACAGAATCTGGGTCATTCAAACTGTTCAGGCAGAACAGGCTGATCAAATTGAGTCAGATGTGAGGCGCAATACGCATTCAAGATCGCTGCATATTATTACAATACCGTCGAACTTGAATGTGTCGCAGTAACAAAACAGATGGCTTGATTTCAAAGGCCCGGAGAATCAAAATGCAGAGTTTCGTATACCACAATCCAACCAAAATCATCTTTGGTTTGGGCGTGTTGGGTCAAACGGGGGCAGAAGCCGCCGCTCATGGCAAGCGTGCACTGCTGGTCACAGGCGGCGGGAGCATTCGACGTAGTGGTGTCTATGACACGGTCCGGGCTTCACTGGAGGCCGCAGGAATCGAGGTCGTAGACTTTGGCGGAGTCGAACCCAATCCGAAGCTCTCGCATCTGCGCCAGGGGATCGAACTGGCCAAGACCTCCGGGGCCGACCTCGTGATCGCTGCCGGGGGCGGCAGCGTCATGGACGAGGCCAAGGCAATCGCCGCCGGGGCCTGCATGGATACGGATATCAACGACTATCTCACGGGCGGGGCGCTCCTCTCCTGCGCCCTGCCCGTGATTACCGTTCCCACCGTGGCCGCTACCGGCTCGGAGATGAACGGAGTGTTTGTAATCACCAACGACGAAACCCACGTCAAAAACGGCATGGCCCATGATCTGGTAAGGCCCAAGACCTCGATCATGGACCCTGCGACAACGGCCACAATCCCACTGGAATACACGATCCTGGCGGCAGTGGACATCGTCTCCCATGCCACCGAAGGCACACTGACCCAGGCCGACAACGACACGCCCCTGCAGGATGGACTGACCGATACAGTTGTGCGCACGGTTATGGACTGCATGCACGTGCTCATGGCTACCCCCACAGACCTCCCCGCAAGGACGAATATGATGTGGGCCTCCACACTGGCCTGGAATGGCCTCTGTCCGGCGGGAATCGGAACATGGGCAAAGCCCTGCCACATGCTGGGGCACCCCATCAGCGCCATGTACGACACCCTGCATGGAGCCACCCTGTCCATCGTGACCCCTGCCTGGATGGAACATCAGGCTGAAATTGAACCGACACGCATTGCCCGCTGGGGACGCAGCCTCTTCGGTGTCAGCGAACAGGATGACCGTAGCGCAGCACTGGTCACAGCCTCGGCCTTGCGCGGTTGGTACCGTAAACTCGGCGCGCCTCTTACCTTTGCCGAGGCAGGCATCGAAAAGCCGGACCTTGACGGTCTGGCCGAGCGTTCCATGTCCATTGCCCGCTCCAAGGGCGAAGACAGTGGATGGAACACCGCTGGCATCCGATCCGTACTTGAACGCAGCCTGCAAGGATCGAAGTGAAACAACCTCTACCCTGAGAACGGACCTTTCCTTTTGCCGTGGCATCATGGTATTGGTTACTCAAGGCAAAGGGGCAAACGTCATGATCCACTCTGTTTTAGCGACATTTTTTCGCAAGGTCATCACCCAGGGAAACCGACATACCGTTGTGATCATATTGACTTGCGTGATTTTTTTGGCATTTCTGGTTGCCGCCTTACTGCCGCTTTTCTTCTAATAATCTGCCGGAATCCGGCCCGATCCAGACACTCCGATGGAACGACGCATGAAACTACTCTTTCTCATTGCCGACGGCATGGGCGACTGGCCCGTAAAGGAACTGGGGGGCAAGACGCCCCTGGAAGCTGCCCATACCCCGCATATGGACCAACTGGCTAAAAGCTGTGTGGCTGGACTCATCCGCACCGTGCCCACGGGTATGGCCCCCGGATCAGACGTTGCCAACATGAGCCTGGTGGGATTCGACCCCGCCAAGTACCATACCGGACGCGGCCCCATCGAAGCCGCCGCCCAAGGGCTAACGCTTGACCCGAACGATCTGGTCTGGCGCTTGAATCTGGTCTCCGTGACCAGTCCTGACGAAACAGGTACCATGCTGGACTATTCATCCGGACATATCGGCACCGCCCAGTCCACCCCACTCATCGAGGACCTTCAATCCCAACTGGGTGATGATGACTTCGAATTCATCCCCGGCATCCAGTACCGACACCTGCTGGTACACAAGGGTGGAGCAAACCAGCCCGAGGCCGAGCTGGCCATCCGCCCCCCCCACGACATCACCGATCAAGCCATGGATCAGGACATCACCGCCTACGCCCAGTCTCCACGCATGAAAGCCCTTTTCGACGCTGCGGCCAAACGTCTGGGCCGCCCTGACAACGGTACCAAAGCCAACGCCATCTGGCCCTGGGGCCAGGGTCGCCCGCTGATCCTGCCGGACTTCGCCGACACCTACGGCATGAAAGGTGCCGTCATCTCCGCCGTTGATCTGGTCAAGGGACTGGGGCGCGCTTCGGGTATGGAGGTCATCGACATCCCTGGCGCTACAGGCCTGTTGGACACCAACTATCAGGGAAAAGTGGATGCGGCCCTCGATTTTCTGAGTAGCGGCGGCGATTATGTCTATCTGCATGTGGAAGCTCCGGACGAATGCGGCCATTCGGGCATCGTCGCCGACAAGGTCAAGGCCATCGACCAGTTCGACGAGCACATCGTGGGCCCTCTGATCGAAGCACTGGCTGGCGAGGACGTGGCGTTCATGATCACCTGCGACCACTTCACTCCGCTCATCGAGCGCACCCACACCACTGATCCGGTCCCCTTCCTGATCTCGCACCCGTCGTGCACCATGCACGGTCTACCTGCATTTTCCGAGGCCAACGCAGCGGGAACGGGGGTGATGGTCGAGCATGGGCATGAGGCTCTCAAGTATACGCTGGAGGTGCTGTCATGAGCGACTTTCCCAGCCCCGAGACCTGGTATCAGCACCGCGTATCCTACGGTGAGACTGATGCCATGCAGGTGCTGTACTACGCCGAATACCTCCACCTCTTCGAACGCTCACGCAGCCAGTTCATCCGTGAATACGGCATGAGCTACAATACGGTGGAGGAACGTGGCATCTTTCTGCCTGTGCGCGAAGCCTCGGCCCGTTATCGACGCCCTGCGCGTTATGACGACCTGCTTCAGGTCCGGGTTGGTATCTCCGAATGGGGTCGTGCCTCGATGACATTCACTTACGAGGTCTACGACGAAGCTCGAAAAGTGCTGCACACCACCGGCATGACCCAACACGCCTGCATGAGTACCGAGGGCAAGCCGGTCAAGGTCCCCGACTGGCTCAAGGAACTTTTCACCTGATCGTTGAACACGACAAGGCCCGCAAAAGCGGGCCTTTTTCATATTGTTAAACCAAGCGAAAATCACTTGCACAGGGCTTCATAGGAATAGGCCTCTTGCGGCATGTTCCCACAATACACATACGGCGCACCAATTACGGCGCCAAAGGTACCGTAGCAATATTTCCCACCGATTCTGGCCCTGATGAAATACAACGGACCACCGTCCTGTCCGAATTGCACAGCTCCCTTGGGTGCCATAGTGGCCCCACCCTTGCACCATTTGGCCTTGGGCAGATAGACGTCATACGATGCCGCAGAATATTTCTGAGCCTGCCCATAGATCTCCGCCTTGTTCTCTCCAAGACTCACCGTTCCTGGATAATACGCATGGCTGCCACTCGTGGTCGGTATTTTTGCCTTCACGGCATAGACCCCATTCTCAATGGAATGAGCCGACTTGGGCACGCCCCCATTTTTGCCAGAACCCCAATCACCGGCAAAGCCATTTCCTGCCACTGACAGCAACATCAGCATCCAGATCGCTACGACCATCCACAAAATCTTCGCACACATCTTTCGCATACTCCGCTCCCTGCCGGTCACGCCCGGCGACAACTGGTTTGCCCTCTCTCATGAAAAAGGCAGGCGAAGGATGTGGTTGTTATCCATCAAGGGGATACGGCGCACAGCACTTCGCACTCAGGAACGGGCGCCCAGATGTTGCTGTTGTATACATATGGGACGAGGTTTGCTTCACTCAGCATCCCGTATGCATACTCACCTCCAAGGGTAAGCTGCGCCCGAACCAGATACAGTTCGCCATCGTCATCACCGAATTCCACAGCATCCTGCGGCAGGGCCATTCCTGCCTGAGTCTGTTTCCACTGCCCTAGGGGCAGATAGACCTGATACTGTGAAGCGGTTTCGACCGAGCCATCAAGGCAATGCCTGCAGACCATCGCAGGTTCACCAGCCTTGAGCACTCCGGGGTACCACGCCTTGCCACCAGGAACCTCGACCTTGACGCGGACCGCATACATCCCGTTGGCCACGGTGCTGGCCCCATCTGGGACCGTACCACCTGTCCCCTCAGCCCAATCCTTGCTTCCCAACAGACAGCCCGTCGAAAGCATGACGACAGCAAAAACAAACCCTAGAATAGCGCTGCGAAGAATACGCATTGTTTCCTCCCCGGTTGGCAATCCACCCCACTGACACAGAAGGTGTACCGTACATCTATATAGACAATTCAATCACAATCGTCAACAGTCCCCCCGGAACAAGACAATAAAAAACGGCGGGGCATAGCCCCGCCGTCATTATGAATCAATCATTAAAGAGAATTACGCTTAAGCGGCGCGATGATTACCGCGCCCCTTGTTGCGATGGTAACCACCACGCTGGTAACCGCCACGCTTGGGGGCAGGCCCACCATTGGAGCGATCACGACGAATCAGCGGTCGACCACCATCGGAGTTCTTGAAATGGCGGAGCAGTACTTCGGCATCACGGGCAGGAGCCGCGAAAGTGGTATGCTTGGGGAACAGGCGAACATCCATGATCTTGCTCTTGAATACGCCGGTTTCCTCATGGATGAAGTCCAGAAGCTTCTGCAGGCTCAAGCCATCACCACGACCAGCGGCCATGAACAACTCAACATTGCCGCTCAGTCCGCCACTTCCGCCGGAACGCTCTGGATCAGCGATGGTGGTGTAGCTGGCGGGATCAAGCCGATCACCATTAGCCTGCTGTAACACGGCGGCAAGCACTTCCATGGGATCGCCCTGCTCCAACAACGTGGCGGCAAGATCCATGCAGCTTGTGAAGTTGTCAGACTCCAGACAAGCCATGGCCTCGGCAGCGATGCGCGACTTGCGCGCATTCACGACGTCTTCACCGCTGGGCAGCCTGCGCTTGGGCAGATTCACATCTGCAGCACGCGACATCCAGCGCAATTTACCGAATTCACGAGGGGCGATGATGGTCACGGCGGTGCCGGTCTTGCCAGCGCGGCCAGTGCGACCGATACGGTGCACGTAGGACTCGGAGTCCTGCGGCAGTCCCAGGTTGATGACATGGGTCAGGTCGGGGACATCGATACCGCGGGCAGCCACATCCGTGGCCACAAGGATCTGCGTCCGTTTTTTGCGGAAGGCACCAAGGATCTTCTCGCGACGACCCTGAGTGATGTCGCCGTGCAGCGCTTCAGCGGGGTAACCCTTGGAGCTCAACCGCTCGGCCACCTCATCCACATCGGCCTTGGTACGGCAGAAAACCAATCCGTAAAAATCGTCAGCGCAGTCAATAACCCGGGTCAGAGCGTCGAACCGGGACATCTCGGGCACTTCATGAAAATATTGTTCTGTCAAAGGCTTCTCTTCGCTACCCTGAACGGAAACGACCTCGTGCTCACGCATGAACTCACGCGCAATGCGCATGACGTCGCGAGACATGGTGGCCGAGAACAACAGGGAACGCTTGTCAGGAGAAGCAGCAGACATGACTTCCTGGATATCGTCGATGAAGCCCATGTCGAGCATCTCATCGGCTTCGTCCAGAACAAAGAAGGTCAATTCAGACAGATCCAGACTACCACGGCGCAGATGGTCCAGCACGCGGCCGGGAGTACCAACCACGACGTCCGAACCGTCACGCAGGCCTTTGAGCTGCGGGCCAAAGGGCTGTCCACCGTACACGGTGAGCACCTTCAGGCGCTTGGAGCCTCGCAGGGATCCGATTTCACGGGCAACCTGCACAGCCAATTCGCGGGTGGGGCACAGAACGAGAGCCTGTACAAAACCGGCGTTAGGCTCTGCCAACTCCACAATGGGCAGACCGAAAGCTGCGGTCTTGCCAGTACCGGTGGCGGCCAAGCCGACAACGTCGGACTCGCCGGACAAAAGCAACGGCACGGTGGCTTCCTGAATGGGGGTGGGCTCGGTGAAACCTTTACGGGTAAGAGCTTCGAGAGTCTGGTCGGACAGGCCTAGGGCTTTGAATGCATCCATGTTTCTTTTTCCTTGGTGATCAGCCAGCCCCGGCGATGCGACACACTCAAAACCTGTATCCGTACAGTCCTTGCAGCCATTCAGTCGAATCATTGAGGCAGAAGGGGTATTAGCCCTGATCGGTGGGATGTTGTGATGAACCGGGCTTCTTAGCCTCTTCCGCAGACCTTGGCAAGAAAAATCTCGCACAATTTTGCAAAACAGCCCAAAAGACACTGGTTTCAATTTTGAATTGACTCGGCGAGGATTGCACCAGCACCCATGCATTTACTGCGCCCGCAGGCAATTAAACCAATTCTTGATTTTCATCAGCACAGGCGTAAAACACCCTTCGTCATGCTCTACGATGTACACACACACGCCTTTCATCCCAAGATCGCGCACAAGGTCTTGGAACAATTGAACGGCCACTACGGAATCCAGGCCATAGGCAACGGCACCGCCGAAGACCTTGCACAACGGGTCACCGATGCTGGCTTAGATCGCTTTGTGGTCCACACTGCAGCCACAGCCCCAGAGCAGGTCATCCCGGCCAATAACTGGGCCATTGATCTGGCCCAGCGCTTTGAGCAGGCCATCCCCTTCGGCTCCGTACACCCAGGATTCGAAGGCTGGGAGGCACAGCTGGATAAACTGGAGAGCCACGGAATCAAGGGTCTGAAGATTCACCCCGAGTTTCAGCAGTTCTGGCTCGATGATCCGGCTTTGGAACCAATTTTTGAAGCTGCACGCGGGCGCTTTACGATCATGGTGCATGTGGGCGACAAGGCTCAACCTCAGGACAACCCCTCCTGCCCGTACAAGCTGATGCAGGTGGCCAAAAATTTTCCCGGGCTGACCCTCATCGCCGCCCACATGGGCGGGTATCTTCATTGGAAATGGGCTCTGGATGAACTCATCGGATCGGATGTCTATATCGATACATCCAGCACCATTCCTTACATTGACGATGCTACCCTTGCCGAAATATTCCGCCGCCACCCGCGCGAACGCATCCTGTTCGGCAGCGATTACCCGTTGTTCGACCCCGGCACCGAAGCCCAGCGTCTGAAATTGCGCCTCGGGTTCAGCGACGCCGAGGTGGAAGAGTTGATGACCAATCCAGCTCAGCTCTTCGAATCCTAGCACCAGGGCTAGCCAATCTGAACCGATTCAGCGGCATCTCCGCCCTCTACACTCTGCTAGCGTGCTATGCTACATTGTCAGCGCAACGTAGGAGGAAACGCATGCCCGCCTCAATGAACCGAAGACAATTTCTGTATACCGGAGCCATCGCTGCTGCCGGGGCGCTGGCCGGATGCGCCATCAACCCCGTCACTGGCCAGCAGCAATTGATGCTCATGTCTCCGCAGCAGGAAGTCGAAGTCGATCGCCAAAACGCACCCCATCAGTTTTCTGCCGATTACGGCAAGACCGACGATATCGCCTTGCAGACCTACGTTAATTCCGTGGGCAAAGACATGGCCAAACGCACGCATCGACCTGACATGCCCTATAATTTCAATGTCGTGAATGCCACGTACGTCAACGCTTATGCCTTCCCGGGCGGTAGCATCGCTGCAACGCGCGGCATCATGCTGACCTTACAAAACGAAGCTGAGCTCGGCGCGCTCATGGGGCACGAGATGGGACACGTCAATGCCCGGCATACGTCATCTCGCATGTCCAAAGCCCTGGTACTCCAGGGACTGGCTGCCGGCCTGGCCATCGGCGTCTCGGCCTCGGAATACAAATCCCTGACTCCACTGGCCGCAGGATTGGGTGCCATCGGCGCCGGGGCACTGTTAGCCCACTACTCCCGAGAAGACGAACGTCAGGCTGATGAGCTGGGCATGGAATACATGGTCAAGACGGGCTACAGCCCACAAGGCATGGTAGGACTGCAACAGCACTTGGTCGACATGCACGATCGCACTCCCTCAGCGCTGGAAGTACTGTTCTCATCCCATCCCATGAGCGAGGAGCGGCGCGATACCGCCAAGTATGAAGCGCAAACCACCTACGCCTCAGCCAGTGGCCTGCCACTGAAGCGCGAGCGTTACATGGACAACACCGCCAAGCTTCGCACACTGAAGCCTGCCATCGATGAAATGCAGACCGGCGAAAAATTCATGAGCAAAAAACAATACGCTGATGCCGAAGTTCATTTCCGCAAGGCCCTCAAGCTGGCACCCGACGACTATGTCGGACTTCTTCTGATGTCCAAATGCCAACTGGCTCAGGGCAACAAACGAGAGGGAGAGCGCTATGCCGAGCTGGCCAAGATTTCCAAGCCCGGCGAGGCTCAAGCCTTGCACGTGGCGGGGCTGGCCAAGCTCCAGATGGGGCGCTATGACGCTGCCCTGTCTCAATTCACGCAATATGAACGCGCGCTGCCCGGCAACCCCAATACCATATACTATGAAGCCATGGCTCTAGATGGCATGGGCCAACGTGACCAAGCGGCTCGCCAGTACTCCCGCTATCTGCGAAGTGGGAACCGGGATGCCAATGCCCAGCGGGCATACAATCGTCTCCAGTCATGGGGCTACGTCAAGTAACCCTTCTTTCCCATCCATCAGAAAGGCCGCCCAAGAGCGGCCTTTTTTTATCACCATCACAGTCCGGCAACTTTTGTGAAAGAGAATCGGCTTGACATTTTCAGCATTTTTATTAGTAATATTTCTTAATAGTATTTTCCACGGGAGTCAGACATGCACGATCTGGATCAATTTACCGAAACCATCACCATCTGCGATGAAGAATGCCCATACGACCCCAAGCGCAAAATAGCGCTTGTGATGTGCGAGAACTGCAGCAATCAGGAAGAGGTCGATGTCGTGAGTGTGGAAAACGGCAAGGGAACCGTCTATGGCTTCATGTGCTCCCAATGTGGGCACTTCAATCAACCCTGTGAATAGGCACGGAGCATTACATGACAAAAAAAACCTATGAAGTACAAGCCGACTGTCCCCATTGTGGCACGCATCAGATGTTGCATATCGAAGCTTCAGAATATACTGCGCTGCCTCAGGGCAAGGCCCCTGAAGCCCTGTCCAGTTGCCCGGATTGTGGCAAGCCCTACAATGCTCCCGTAAATCCAGACAGCTGCGCCGAATGGGACGACTTCTGCAACGAGATCCATCCAGTTCCACAAGTATAAATCCAACTATTTAGGGCCGGCAATAGCCGGCCCTCTTTCTTTACTTCCCACCAGAAATGCACACCAAAACAACCAAAAGAGGCTAGCCCGCAGCATCTTCCTTGTTCACTTCAGACCTGTTTCTGCCCTTCCTCTTGGCCGCATACATGGCAGCATCAGCACGACGCAGCAGGTCGTCCAATGTCTCATCCTTATGCGCCAAAGCCACGCCGATACTCACGGTACAGCGCACCTCTGATGAATCCCGAATCATCACTGGGGACTGCTCGACACTTGCGCGTAATCGCTCGGCTGCTTCCAGAGCTTCTTCAACACCGGTCTCCGGGAGCAGCACAGCAAATTCCTCACCGCCCATACGCCCCATGATATCTACATTCCGCAGCACATTGCGACCGATCTGCGCCAAAGACTTGAGCGCCAGATCACCAACTTCATGACCAAAGGAATCATTGACCTCCTTGAAATGGTCAACATCCAGCATCAACAGCGACAGAGCAATACCATAACGTTGCGCACGCCTGAATTCGCGTTCGGCTTCTTCCATAAAGCTACGTCTGTTGGACAAGCCCGTCAGACTATCGGTCGTGGCAAGCTCACGCAGCCGCTCTTCCGCAGCCTTGCGTTCGGTAATGTCCTGCACAACTCCGAGCAGACGTACAGGGAGGTCCTGCTCTCCAAATTCAACAACTCGTCCCTGTACAAGAATCCAACGCCAATGCCCAAAAGCATCACGAATTCTGAACTCATGCTTCAGGGATGAATCCTCTCCCTGCAAATACGGTCGTAAGACTTCCTTGGTCGCAACCAGATCATCCTCATGCACCACTTCGGCCCAGCCCTTCAAATCCCTGTTCAACTCATTTCCGCTGAACCCGAAGCTGTCATGAAAAACTCTAACCGGCAGATCGATCTGCCCGCTCTGCGGCCACAATTCCCACAACCCGTACTCGGGACTGTCCAAGGCCATCTGCAGCCGCTCTTCATTCTGACGCAAACGCTGCTCCGCGAGATGCCGCTCGGTCACGTCACGAATATGCACTAAAATGCAAGGTTGGCCGTCGTACTGAATCACCGATCGGGAATTCTCCACGAACAGCACACTCCCATCCCGGGCGATCATTCTCGCTTCATACGTAAAATCTCCGGCCTGCCCCATGAAGGACGCAATTCTAGGCCAATCCTCAGCATGGAAAAACCGTTCGACCTGGACACCCTTGACCTCAAGCAGCCGATACCCGAACAACTCCTCCGAAGCGGGATTGCCATACATCAGCTCCCCTTTCATGGACCCGATGACGATGGCATCCTTGGATTGCTCCACAACAACGCGATAGCGCTCTTCACTGGCTTTGAGTTGATTCTCGGCACGATGGCGATCAGTGACGTCGATAACACAGCAAGCCACGCCCTGAACCTGGCCAAAGGCATCAACATATGGAGAATAATAGGCGTTGTAGAATCCCTGACGGCGAGCATAATCCGTATGCATGTCCACAAGGGAGGATTCTCCGCCGAGGGCCTTGTCTTCGGCGGGCTTGAACAACGCCCATACATCCTCAGGGATGACGTCCCCGATATGACGACCAACGATCCGATCAATGTCCATACCCAACAGTTCACAGCCAACTCTGTTCACCATCCGAAATCGCCTGTCCGCTCCGAACAGACAAACAAAAAACGGGATGGCATCCAGCACGGTCCGCATGAGGAGTTCCCCCTCTTGCAAGGCCTGCTCAGCCTGTACCTGCTCGGTCTGATCCTGGACAATACCGGTCACCAGACCATTCTTGGGATTGATCTTGCCTGAAAATTCGGCCCAGACCATAGCTCCATCCCGACGGCGCAACCCGGTTCGCAATTTCAAGAAGCCATGAACAGAAATCATTGCCCGGCGCAATTGCTCGGATGTCGAGGAATCCAGTAGATGCTCAGATAAGGCACACTCCTGAAGCAATTCCTGCTCACTGTCATAACCCAACATTTCCACCAGACGCTGGTTGGCACTAACAAACCGGCCTTCACCGTCAAGCCGGGCCTCATAAATACCCACTTGGGCGTTATCGAAGAGTTCGCGAAAACGCTGTTCACTATCCGCAAGGTGTTGCTCGGCCTGGGCACGCTCAGCGATCTCACGGCTCAAGCGGCGATTCCAGGAGACAACGGTCACCAACACCAACACCAGCGTCACACCGCCAGCCCATAGCCAGGGGAGCAAAGCCTGATCAATAGCAGAGGGGGGAGGTGGCGGAGCCACCCATCTGGCCATGATCTGGGCATGTGTTTCTTCGCTAATGGTTGCGAGAGCCTTGTTAAGAATATCTCTCAGTATGGGCCAGTCACTTCTGACACCCATGGCAAAGCCATACGAATCGAAGTCGGTCCGAGAGGCCACCTTGAGGTTGCTCAAACCGTGCTTGCGGATCAGATACCCCATGACTCCGAGGTTTCCCACGTATCCATAGGCTCGCCCCTGGGAGACAGCGCTCAAAGCTTCAGCTGCGTTCTCGACGATGAGCAATCTCGTTGCCGGATACTCATCCCGCAGCTGTTGCGTCGTATGAAACCCGCGCACAGCGGCAACGGTTTTGCCCGACAGATCGCTCAATCCTCCAATGAAAGGGGCATCCATACGGGTCACGACAACAGATGGAAATCGAACGTACGATTCAGTAAACAGCAGATGCCGCGCTCTCTCGCCGGATGGGGTCAGGCAAGCCACCATATCCAGGCTGTGCTCCATTGCACCATCCATGACCTGGGACCAGGACAGGCCATATTGGATGTCAAAGATCAAACCTGTACGCTCGGACAACAACCTCAATATGTCCGAGCTGTATCCCGAGTGCAGGCCTTGGGCATTCACAAAATCCAGCGGTTCATAATCCGAATCCACCCCGATCTTGATCACCTGCTTGCCCGCAATCCAAGCTCGTTCCTTTTCTGTGTATTGGACCGCTGGCTCCATGGCGAGCATCGGCCCCACACCATGCTCGAGGCGGGGGAGCCATTTGGCTCGGAGCCTCTCGAAGGAACCATCGGCCTTCAGATGGTCCAACTCCTGCTGCCAGGCATCCACGAGCACATCCGGCGTGGATGGAGAAAAGGCCAAATAACTTGGGAACTCAGATACAATAAGGACCTTATGCAATGATTCCGGATCAACATCCGCCTGCCGCGCCAGCGAAGCCATGGTGACATCACTGCTGACCCACAGATCGACGCGCCCATATTTCAAGGCGTCTGCGCACTGAGAGGGACTGCGATGACTGACGATGTTGGAAAAACCACGATCACGCAGATAGGTCTCCGAGGCATAGCCCTCCACCGTCGCGATACTCCGCACATGCTTGGCGGCTTCCAGACTGGCGAGGGAAATGCCACTATCCTTTCGAGCGTAAAGACAAATTTGCTCCGGGATGAGTGGCCCGACCCACTTGAATTCCTTTTCCCGTCCAAAAGTTCTGGAAGTGGGGAACAGAGCAACAGACGGTTCCAGCCGGCTCCTCTTGTAGTTGTCGGCATAGGCTCCCATCGCAATATCCACAGGCTGCCCCAGGCGCTCAGAAAGCACACGTACGACCTCGACACCAAATCCAGCCAACTCCCCCCGTTCAAAATAAGCGATGGGAGGGCTATTGATGGTCAAAATCCGCGGTGTTATGTCGCCGGGGTCTTGTGCTCCGGCACAGCAGACAGGATAGGCTACGAAAAGAACCAGAACGATGATGAGTCTCAAGAGCCACACATCCTGTTCCTGATTCTTATTGGATGTCGGAAGTGAAGAGAATGCCATTGATCAGCAATAGCACAGTGTCCAAAAACGGTGCAACAATTACGAAAAAAAGCCCTCCAAAAACACTGATCCTTCCCGAGCGGCTATTGCAACTTGAAATCTGAGGAAATCCAGCCCCACTCTCTGCTCTTTTCCCCATACATCCTGAAAGTCTTCCATAAATTTCAAGAGCCTGTACCTTCAATTCAAGCACTATTGCTCTTTTATCTACAATCCCGTAGATCATGGGGCTGACCAAACGTGCCCAGAGCCCTCTGAAACGGGCCTTCCAGCCGATATGGGCATGCACCAGGAGCAATACGTGAATCTCGACATCCCGCAACTCTATGATTTTGTGAACCCGGCTTACCCGGATAACGTCCTCTCAGAAATTCTGGTACTCGCCAGCGATCTGGACCTCATAGAAGCCACCCGAATCATCCCAGCAATCCACCACGACATTGTGGACTTGTTCGAAGGTCGTTTCGAGGGATACAGAGGGAGCAACACCAAATATCATGACCTGGAGCATACCCTCTCGGTGGTTCTCTGCACGGCGCGTCTGCTGCATGGCTGTGCTACCGATTGCGGACACAGACAGCTGCGTCCCTTCCTGTTGGGCATCATTTCCGCCTACTATCACGATGTTGGTCTGATCCAGACCAAGGATGACACCCTAGGCACCGGCGCCAAATACACCGTCGGCCACGAAGACCGTTCCATAGCTTTCATGCGGGAGCACTTGTCCAAGGCTGGTCTGAGCGAGCAAGACCTGACCGACATTTCCGACATGATTCGCTGCACAATCCTGAGCGCCTCGCCCGATGCCATCGAATTCAGCAGTGAGCAAGTCGCCCATGTCGCACGAATCATGGGCAGCGCAGACCTTCTGGCCCAGCTTGCGGACCGTAACTATCTGGAAAAACTACTGCTACTCTTCAAAGAATTCGAAGAGGCCAAGCTTCCTGGCTATACCTCTGAGCTGGAATTACTGCATAAGACGGAAGCTTTTTACACCCATGTTGCCAAGCCCCGGCTGGATGGCCCGTTGGGCAACATGCAACGCTTCATGATCCGTCACTTCAACCGCCGCTGGGAAACAAACCACGATCTTTATGCCGAAGCCATCGAACGCAACATGGAGCATCTCGCCATGGTGCTCAAGGCATGTGGTGATTCCTATGACTGCCTGCTGAAAAAACTGAACCGCGCCGGCATCGCCGAACTGGAACGCCTGCGCCTGGAAAAGTAAGTTCAAGCACTCTTCCAAAAACACGAACGGGCCACCAGGGGATCAACCTTGGTGGCCCGTTCGTGTTTCCAACATTCTCCGTTAGATGGGCAGTCGGATGGTGAACGTGGCCCCACGCCCGGGGGACGACTCCACGGCAAAGGTTCCGCCATGGTTGTCGGTGATGATAAAGTAGGAGACGGACAGGCCGAGCCCGGTGCCCTGCCCTACTTCCTTAGTGGTAAAGAAGGGTTCAAATATACGCCGCCGGGTTTCTTCATCCATCCCCGGTCCGTTGTCGGCAATCTCGACTCGAACCCAATCGCCGTCGCGCTGGGTCTTGAGCCTGAGCATAGGCACACCTGCTGCTCCATGCAGAAACATCGCCTGTGCGGCATTGCGGAACAGATTCAGAAACACCTGCTCGATTTCGGTGGCTGAACACATCACCGGAGGCAAATCCAGATCAAAATCTCTTTCCACAAGAATCTTCTTGAAATCGTACTGCCGCTTGAGGTCGTATTCGCTTCCAGCCAATTCCAATGCTTTTTCCAGAAGTGAAGACAAATCACTCAAAGCCCGCTTCGACTCGCTGGCACGGCTGAATTCAAGCATATTGGCCACGATCTGTGCTGCCCGCATCCCACTTTCACGAATGCCATCCAGCATGTGCAGTATGCCACGCTGTTGCATGTAGCGTTCAATATGATCAAGGGAACAACCGATTTCTTCTGCGACCTTGGCATTGGCTTTGATCCGGGGCGATAAGCGCCTGATGATGTTCTGTGCTCCCTGAAGAATCCCCCCCAACGGATTGTTGATCTCATGGGCCATGCCTGCGGCCAATCCACCCACTGACATCATCTTCTCCGTCTGAATCATCATTTCTTCCATCTGCACCCGGTCGGTCACATCAGCAATGACAATCACCACGCCCTCGGCACCGGCCAGAGGATAAATATCTATGGATCGATACACAGCCTGGCCATTATGAAGCCCCATCACCTTGTCACGAGAGACAGAACGGTGTTCGCGCTGGACTTCATCCAACAGATCAAGAAAAGTGCCGCTAGCTGGACATGATGTCGCCACATCCTTGCCCAAGGCCTGTACCCTGGGAATCCCCATCTCGTCCTCAGCGCGCCGATTCCATAGGGTAATCCTGTTGTCTGCATCGACACCAAGGACAATAATCGGCATGGAGTCGATGATATCCTGCAGGTGATTGCGCACCTGTTTTTCGCCTGCCTCGGCTACCCGACGATCCCTGATCTCGCGACGCAGATTATTGTCGTATGCTTCCAGCCGATCCATGAAATTATTAAAATATTTTGCCACACGCCCCATCTCGTCCTTGGAGCGTTCAGCCAGACGAACCGTGAATTCCCCCTCCGAGGCTTTCGCAAACCCAGCCCCCAGTTCCTTGAGGGAAGAGGTCACAGACATTCCGACCCACCAGGAAAACGGCAGTCCCAGACACAGCACAACCAGCACAACCAACACTGCCATGCGGCGCAAATACGTCAGAGGAGCGTTGAAATCATCAATATAGCCGCTGGCTGCTACAATCCAATCAACCTCCGGCAAATAGTTATAAATAACTATTTTCTCACGAGATTCGGTATCACCGGGATTCTTCCACCAGTATTTGATCTTGCCAAATTTTCTGGAGATCATCTCCTGGGTCAATTCTCTGCCCCGAACACCTCTGGCATTGAGCATGTTCCCGGACAGGAACGGATGCGCCACCAGATTGCCCAGGGAATCAAGCACAAAGGCATACCCTTCGTGACCAAAGCGTTGGGCCAGAATGCTACGCCTGAAATCCCGAATATCCACGAGTTCCCGGAACTCCTCCCGATATGTACTCACGGAGATAATCCAGTCCCAAGGCTCGAAATAAGCCATATACAAAGCCTTGGGTCTGAGCTCATCCTCTCCCGGGTTCTTCCAGTAGTACTCGAGATAGCCTTCCTTGAGCGCCTTCTGCTGCTGAACAAAATCGAACTCCGAAACATCCCGGCCCAAATTCTCCGTGACAGGGTGCACCACCACAACCCCGTCGCTATCCAGGCAGTAGATATAACCAGTCAGCCCGATGCGCTGGGCATTCATCATTTCCACGGCCAGCTGTTTGGCTGAAGCCTCGGTCATGGCCCCGCGCTTTGCCCGCTCGTAATAACTGGAGATGATCTCTTGATTCTTCTCGGCCACAGCCCGAAGTCGATTGCGAACGGACACGTCCACAGAATTCCTCACCAACTCCAGGAGGGTGGCAGAGCTGTTGGACAATTCGTTCTCGATATTACGCTGCAATGTATCCTTGACCATTATATACAGCACAAGGCCGCCGGCCAGGATCGTTCCAGCGAAAATCAGAAAGAAACCTGCAAATATTTTAGTTCGAATATTCATATTGATTCGTTAGAGAGCTTCAAACCGCAACGAGTCACGAAAGAGACATTCTCCAGTTGAAACAAGATTGTATGTCAATCCTGCAAGAAATCAAAGTCTATTGAAATCATTACTGACCGCCATCTTCTTTGCACTCGCCACGCGCCGAGGCACAACTTGCCCGCCCCAATGCAGTGCACAGTTGCTGAGGTGTCATCTCCGGATGCCAGACCCAAATCTCGAATACTGTCCGACCATCAATCTTCTGCGGCCGTATCTGCGCCTCCAGCCCAGAGACTGCCTCCTGCGACTCGTCAACCAGACGCTCAGCATCGGCCATGGTTCCCAGGCAGGTACAGAGCTGGAATTCTACACCAACGCCTTCAGCCCAGGCATCGCTCCCCCCCCACAGACAACTCAAGGCGACCACTAGAACCAAAACGGATAACAATCGCATATCAACCTCCCCAGCCACCAAGCTCTATTGCCCGACAAGATCACCAACGCCTTCGAACAGGGCTTCGGAAGCCATCACACCCACATGCTCTATTCGCAAGCGCCCCTCCCGGTCCCAAATCATGGTCTTGGGAATTGCTCCCACCGCGAAAGCAGGCATCACATCGTCCCAAGCGTGAAAAATGGGAAAATTCAATCCTGCCTCTTCGGCAAAATTCGCTGCAGCATCGGCATCGAAATCAAGGGCCACGCCGACCATAAACAAGTCTTCCTGAGCCATGGCTTCCCGCAATTTTATCAAAAAGGGCATCTCGACCCGACAAGGGCCACACCATGATGCCCAAAAATTGACCAAGACAACCTTCCCTCGCTCTTGCTCCAACAGGTTCATCAACCCTTGGGCATCAATACGATCCATGGCGTCAGCCCGTGCAGGCCCTGGCACGGCAAACAATCCCAACACAAGCGCAAGCACCAGCACCCTGATCAATCGGGGCAACACGGCTACTCCGGAACGGCTGTTTTTCTTGACATCCTTCATCAAACATCCGATGTTTTGATCTCAAATGGATAAAAATATTGCCTATTATTCAAGACTATTAAGGTTAATCCAAAACTCCCATCGGGATTGACCATGCCATCAAGTCGTTTACAATGAAGGCAGCTTTACACCCTATCACCCCATGAGCCTTTACACATGCCCGAAGAATCGCCAAAAGCCACTATCGATGAGACTACCACAATCCCGTATCCATTTACGGGTGTGTTCTCTGAAATAGTTACCAAAAGCGTGGGCTTTGGGGCAACAAAACGCAAAGAAAAAATAAAGAAACTCTGGTTTCTTGAACGCGATGAGCAGGGGACCACTTTTATCCGCCCACTTTCCAAGAGCTACCTGCCCAGCGGTGATCCCGCTGAAATTCCTCTCGCGCGAGCAATCAAGAATTTTTTCCCGGAACCCAATATTTACATGACTCGCGTAGCCCCCAAAATGGCCGAAGTGGAAGCTGCCGTAACCAAAGGGGACGAGCATCGGAGTCAGGACGAACACTACAGCGCTGAATTCGCTTACAAAGAAGCCCTGTCCATTGACGAATTTCATATCCGAGCCAATTTCGGTCTAGCACTGACCTATGCTAGCATGGGAGACAAGGAAAAGGCCAAGCACACCTTTCGCACCATCGTCACCCTCGAAGGCTCCTTTAACGAGAAACACAAACATCTGTTCAACGAATTTGGAATCGCCCTACGCAAGAACGAAATGTACAGGGAAAGTCTGGAGTATTATCTGCGGGCACTGAGACTATGCAAAAGTGACGAGAATCTACTCTTCAATCTCGCCAGAGCCTGCTACGACAACGACAGCCATGAGCATGCCGTCGAATTTCTGGACAAGGCACTCGCCCTGAAGCCGGACTTCAAAGAGGCCATGATGCTGAAAAAAGCTATCGGGAAAATAGACCCCAGCCTGTTGGAACCACAGGAACAAGATGATCAACCCCCTAGCGACGAGGCGACGAACGGCGCAGCCTGAGTGTAGCATCAACCAGCGTTTTCCCCGCTTCGCTCCAGCCCCCCGTCCTTCCAACGAACCACGCACAGCACAAACGCCCCAGCCCAAGCCGTCACCCCGTCAATTGCAAAAGAGAAGAAAAGAATCCGGCGTGGTCAGGCTTCGGTGCTAAACACCCGCCCCGTGTCTGCTTCGACGGGTTGAAAGCTCCCGCTCACGGTGGGATGCTGATGGAATTTCATGTGTGGAGGGGTGCCCGGTTCGGTCCGTTGCGGAAAACCGGCTTCATGAGCGCTCCTGATTCGAGCGTGCTCCTGCGCCCGCGATTGCCGCATCGTATGTGCGGTATAGGGCGGCTTTCGATCAAACATGGCCCTGAAGGCCTTGGTATGGACGGTGTCTCGCAATTCCGGCACGCTGTCCTCCTGTCAGGTCGGAAGAGCCGATCCTGCTTAGCATTGAACATAAGCCTCGCGAACCGCCCTGTCCAGCAAGACGGGCGGCATGGTATTTGCTCATAGGGTGCGTACGTTTGATCTGTCCATCCGCAAAAGAGGAGTCTCGCCCCGTGCCGGAATATCGCATTGCTCCCATCACCGTCAGTCCAAAATTTGACGCCACCCGATTTATTGCCACAAGCCACACAGGTGAATTGCCCGAAGAAACAATTAATGAACTTAGCGCCCTTTGGGACACATTGACTAATGGCATACAGGTCAAACGCATCGACAATGGCACCGGCTCCTGGCTTCTTATCTGGCTGGAGAAACATATTGAACAGCAGGTTGAACGCTGCTGGGAGACCTCACCGCATCGAGGGTTTCTCGAACATGCCCTGGCCGTGGATTACGTCATGGCTGCCGCTGCCGACCTGATACCGGAAATCGCGGCCCATGGATGCGCACCTATCCCAGAACCCAGCCCGGCCGTACGCGAGGCCGCCGAAGAATTGGGACTCAGCTGGCCCGAACGCCACACGCTGAACAGAAGGTATGCCCTGCTGACCCCTCTGCCCTGGAAGGGCGGGTGCTCTGCCTGCCACCTGAATGCCAACTGCCCAAAACACAAAACCCCCTCAGACTAAGTCAGCAAATCATCGAGGCTGAATATTCCCACTCTGCTTGCCCAAGCTGCCGTCAGCAAATCTTGAGCACCCCATGTCGCCGACAATGGCCTGATTGCACTCCACGATGTCGGAGGAGGGGAGAGTGTTGCAATAATCCATACGAAATGCGCTTCTCCCGGATCAAAATTTCGCACCACACTAGTCTGCGGAAGCATCTGCGCCGTCAAGCGCACAGAATAAACACCACAGGCGATATCGTCAGCCCAAACAAGACCTTACTACATCAGCAGAGCACGCATTACTGCATCAGTCAGCAGATCAGCTTGCATACGTCTAAAGTTTTTCCTATTTCACCCGATAAGACTTATAACAGTGGCACAGGGATTGCGCCGCCATTGTAACAAGGAGGTTCATCATGGCTCTTTTAGCAGTGACTGAAGTTCACGGAAAGGGGCTGGAGATGCAACCGGCGAATAAGGACAGCTTAAGCGATTCCATGAAGGAAATCCGTAAGGCAAAGCTCCGTCGCCAAGTCTATGCCGATCCGGCGCTGGCTCAAAAGCTCGTCGCCGTCGAAGCGTCGCCAACCTACAACTCAAGTGGAAAGCTGATACAATCCCTTGGGTTCAGTGGTTAGCAGCTAGACATCTTCAACCCTGGCTGAATTGCGGATGGCCCGAGGACTCCCCTCCCGGGCCATCGCACGGCCTTCCCCACACTTTGGTTCCCTTTTTGCAAATGAATCCGCATCTCGTTTGACATCCATCACGAGGGCGGATTAAGATTTTTCACAAGCGATCAGGTGCGTGCCCTCTCAGGCCGCCAAAATGGAGGATCAGCCGTGGCTATCAAAGGCTTGGGGAACACAAATAGCCCCTACGACCAAATCAATATCCAGAAGCAACAGGAAGCTGAGGCTGCCGAGAACGGCGCCAAAGGCGTCAAGAATCCGGCGCGTAGCGGAGACAACATCTCCGTCAGCGAAGACGCACGGCTGCTTTCCATTGCCATGAAAACGGCCAACGAAACCCCGGATACCCGTACCGACAAAGTGGCCGAACTCAAGGCCCAGGTGCAGGGTGGCACCTACAGTGCCAATGGGCGCACCATTGCCGAGCGCCTCGTCGCCGAAGAACTCGACCTGTTCGAATAGCTCGAACACCTCCCTGGCACAAAAGAGAACAAAGCCAAAGCCCCATACAATTTCAAGGCCGTTGCCCCATCCGGGTAACGGCCTTTTCCGTTCCCCAACGCTCACGGGCCATCCGGCACGCACACTCCATTCATAGGTCACGGCCAAACCGCCAAACTTGCAGCTGGCAATTGCGCCCGCTCACAAACAGACAGGGCGCCTTCCTGACGGAAGGCGCCCTGTCTGTACCCAGCAAAGAAGAGGACTAGAGCAGCACAACGGTCGGGACCACCACAGGGTCCCGCTCCAGAACACGACGGAAGAACCGCCTGAGCGACGAGCGGATGCGCTCCTTGAGCTTGTCGGTATCACCGGGCCGAATGTTCTCGAAAATATCAAGTACAATGCACTTGGCGTCTTCAAGCAGATGACTGTACTGCTGCTCGAACACAAAGCCCTTGGACATGATGTCAGGGCCGAACAGGATCTCTCCGGTACTCTTGTCCACGACCATATTGACCATGACAAGGCCCTCGCCACCCAGCAGATGCCGCTCCTTGAGCACCGACTGTCCGACATCGCCCACGCCCTTGCCGTCCACGTAAATGCACTCCACGGGCACGCGCTCTTCCAGCCGAATACTGGTGGCGGTCAGGGTCAGGGGGTCCCCATCCTCAAGAATGACGGTCCGCTCACGGGCCACGCCATATTCATGCGCCAGGCGGCAATGCTTGACCAAATGACGGTATTCTCCGTGCACGGGCACAAAGAACTTGGGGTCCACGGTCTCAAGCATGATGCGCAATTCCTCGCGGTGGGCATGTCCAGAGGCGTGGATTCCGGAAACTTTTTCGTACATCACCTCTGCACCCAGGCGATACAGATTGTTGATGACTCGCGTAATGGCGCGCACGTTGCCGGGGATAAAGCGTGAAGACATCAACACCAGGTCACCCTTGTGAATCCTGAGCTGACGGTGCTCGCCCTGGGCAATGCGCGACAGAGATGCCAACGGCTCACCTTGAGATCCCGTGACCAACAACACCAACTGGTCATCATTATAGCGGTGCAGATCTTCCATATTGATCAGCGTACCGCCACCAATGCGCAAATAGTCCAGCTCGTCAGCCAACTCGATATTCCGAGCCAGACTACGGCCTGATACGGCGACCTTACGTCCATACTCCTTGGCCAGCTCAAAGACTTCCTGCATTCGCTGGATGTGGCTGGAGAACAGCGTCACAAGGATACGCCCTTCGGCCTGGCCGAAGATCTGCTTCAGAGAAGCCATGATCTCGCGCTCGGTCAGGGAATACCCATCGCGCTCCACGTTGGTGGAATCGGACATCATCAGAACCACACCGCTCGTGGAGAACTCCTCAAAAGCCTTGAGGTCCGTCTCCACGCCATGCAAGGGATAGCGGTCAATCTTAAAATCTCCGGTATGCACAACCTTGCCGGCAGGAGTCTCAAGCCCCAGCCCGAAGCCACCCACAATGGAGTGACAGACTTCGAAGAAATTCACGGCAATATCGCCCAGTTCCACCCGGTCACGACCATTGACCACACGCATATCCACGTAACGGTCCAGGTTGTGTTCCTTCAGGCGGCTGGCCGCCAAGCCCAGAGTGAACTCGGAGCCGAAGACCGGAACGTCCACATGCGGCACCAGCCAGGGCAACGCCCCGATATGGTCCTCATGCCCGTGGGTAACAACAATGCCTTTGAGCTTATCCTTGTTCTTCAGAATATAATCGAAACGCGGAATAACCACGTCGATGCCAAACAGCGAATGCTCGGGAAACATCAACCCGCAATCGATGATGACCATGGAACTGTTGGTTTCCAGAACCATGCAGTTCATGCCGATCTCGCCAAGGCCTCCCAGCGGCGTGATTTTCAACTCGTGATCAGTCACTGCGCATCTCCAGGTAGGCGTCATTCATCATCTTGTACAAATCATCCTTGAAGGCCTCTCGATCCTTCATCGTATACTTCCCGGTATCAATCGGGGGCAAAGCCTTGACCTTCAAGGGGGCCGAGCGCAACAGCAATCTGTGCTTGGGCAGAACCTCACCGGTACCGGACAGCACAATGGGCACCACGGGCAGTCCGGTCTTCAGGGCGATGATCACGCCGCCGATCTTGAATTCCTGAATGTTATCCAAATCTTCGGCTCGGGTGCCTTCGGGGTAGATCATAATTGAACGTCCCCCCTGGGCTTTTTGCACGGCAGATTCGATGCTCTTCATAGCTCGACGGCGATTGGAGCGATCAATGCTGATATGCCCTACAGCCTTGATGGCCGCACCAAACACGGGGATCTTGAACAATGACTGTTTGGCCACGAAGCTCACCTTGCGCGGAGCCAGCAGGGCAGTCAAAAGCGGAATATCCAATTGACTCTGGTGGTTGGCCATAAACACGTAGGTCTGCTCGGGATCCAATTCGGAAAGATCCACGTCCAGCGGCAACATGGTCATCCAGATCGTAAAACGAGCCCACATCTGGGAGGCCCAGACAGCTTGCGATTTGAAGATAGCGCACGTCAAAGAAGCAAGAGCCGTAGCCGGGGTAAAAAAGAGGAAGAATAGAATATTTCGAATCATATGTTGTCGAATCGGCGGCCTTTCCCGCCCTGTGAATCGGTTAGAGGCTTTGGGTCGAGTGGCAATGTACTGGAAAAGACGTGCCCGGACAACCCGTGATCCACTAGGAGAAGGAGGATTTGAGACAAAAGAGGCTTAGCTATCGCCAGACCGGACCAAAGGCAGCCCTTCGCGTAGCCATTCCACAATGCCACCACCCACATGCCTGACATCTGCAAATCCCAGAGAGCGCATCCGGTTGATGGTTGTCGCACTCCTGCCACCCGAGTGACAGTAGACCAAATAGATTCTCCCTCGGTCCAATCCGGCGATGCGCGCCTCGAACTGCGAGTCATAAAAATTGATGACCTGCGCTCCGGGGATGATTCCTGTTGCGACCTCCTCCGGGGTTCTCACATCCAGAACAACCACTTCGTCTGGTCGTTCCCTGACAAGCTCCCAGGCCTGACGTGCACTCAGGGTGTTCTCTCCATCCTCGAGATTCCCACATCCCGAGGCAATGACCATCATCAGGACGAGGGTCATCAACGACCACAATTTCAGCGTCCTCAATCCACTTCGCGCCTGGATACTCGTCTCATTGCTTCTGTCCATGGACATTCCTCCAAGCAAAAAAGTAGGAGTTGACCGCCGCCAGGTCAAGGGACAGAAAAAGGGCCGCTCCCATGGGGGCGGCCCTGAATCATGACAGACAACAATCAAACAGCATCAGCCTAGTGCTCTTCCTTCTTGCTTTCGGCAATGACCTGCTCGGTCACATTGGGCGGAGCCTCTTCATAATGGTCAAACTCCATTGTGAACGTACCCTGCCCACCAGTCATGGAGCGCAGGTCCGGTGCATATTGCAGAACCTCCGCCATGGGCACATGCGCCTTGACCTCGGTCAGTCCAGACTGGGAGTCGGACCCCAGAACCTTGCCCCGGCGGCTGGAAAGGTCGCCGATCACATCGCCCATGAACTCGTCAGGCACGAACACGCTGACCTGAACCACAGGTTCAAGCAACACTGGCTTGGCCACCTCTGCGGCCTTCTTGAAGGCCACGGACCCGGCAACTTTGAAGGCCATTTCCGATGAATCAACAGAATGATAGGAGCCGTCGTAGCAGGAGACCTTGTAGTCCACCACGGGATACCCGGCGATAACGCCGCGTGCAGCAGCTTCCTGAACCCCCTTGTCCACGGCAGGGATGTATTGCCGAGGAATGGAGCCACCCACGATTTCGTCCACAAACTCATAACCGGCACCACGGGGTTGTGGCTCAAGTCGAATAAAACAATCACCAAACTGACCACGGCCACCGGACTGTTTCTTGTGGCGGCCCTGGACATCGGCCTTGGCCTTGAAGGTTTCACGATAGGGAATCTTCGGAGTCTTGAGCAGGATTCCGGTCTTGTAACGGCGCTTGGCCTTTTCCACCGAAATCTCGATATGCAGTTGGCCAGAGCCCGAGAGCAGGATATCTCCGGTTTCGGCATCGCGATGCAAATTCAGACACACGTCCTCTTCAAGAATCTTGTGCACTGCGGTGTAGACTTTGTCCTCCTCGCCCTTCTCCTCGGGAGCCAAAGCGTAAGAGATCAGCGCCGGAGCAAGCTTGGGCTTGGGAAAGACGAAGGAGCCCTTTTCGGCACAAAGGGTATCGCCCGTATGTGTGCTCTTCAACTTGGCCAGGGCGACAATGGAACCAGGCCCGGCCGGTGCTTTCATGGGCTTCTGTTCTTTACCCACCATATTCAGGAGTTGCCCCACGCGCTCTTTTTCTTCCTTGGAAGTGTTCAAGAGCGTGCAATCTGGCTTCAAAGTACCGGAAAGTACACGCAGGACCGTCAACTGTCCGGCAAAAGGATCGGAGATGGTCTTGAAAACAAAGGTGACCAGAGGGCCGTCAGGATCGGCAGTCAATTCATCGCCTTCACCTTCGCCCTGCCAGGGACCACTTTCCGTCGGCGCAGGGAACAAATCCTGGGCAATATCCAGGATCTGCTGGGCACCGGCATTCTGCAGAGCGGCACCGCAGGCCACGGGGACCAACTCGCCAGCCAGCACGCCAAGGCGCATGCCATGAGCGATGTCTTCGGCAGAGAGTTCACCCTCTTCCAGATATTTTTCCATGAGTTCTTCATCGCTTTCGGCGATGTTCTCGATCATGGTTTCACGCAGAATTTCGACCTCATCAGCCATGTCGCCGGGGATCTCACCCTCGATCGTCTTGCCGTCAGCATCGAAAAGGAGAGCCTTGTTACCGAGGACATCAACCACGCCCCTGAAATCTTCCTTGGCGCCGATGGGCATATACAACAGGACCGGGCGAATCCCCAGAATCGAGTGTAAACTGTCAAAGGCCATTTGGAAGTCCGCACGGTCGCGATCCATCTTGTTGATGAAGACCATGGCCGGACGCCCAACAGCTTTGACTTGCTCCCAAAGGCGCTTGGTCAGAGGCTTGGCACCGTCCACGGCATCAATGGTAAACACAACGGCGTCGGTACCGGCCAAGCAATAGCTGAGGTCGCCGACAAAGTTGTTGTCACCCGGGGTGTCGATCAGGAAATGGGTGTTCTTCTTCCAGTCATAACTGGCGAAGGCAGGCTGAATGGAGCCTCGACGTTTGATCTCCTCGGGTTCGGTATCGAGAGAGGTAGTCCCTTCCTCAATCTTGCCCAACCGATTGATGATGCCTGTTTGAAAGAGCAACATCTCGGCCACGGAGGTCTTGCCGACGCCGCCATGTCCCACCAGGGCGTACGTTCTCTGGTTCTGCAACGACATTGGTTTCTCCCTTTTTCCTTATTTACCGGGTCATTCCGAGGGAAATACCGGCATCGTGTCCCTTGCTCAAAAAACTTTCGAAGGTTTAGACCTATACGAACATGGCTTCAAGATTGTCAAGCGCATGAACTGCATTGTAGGCACTTCCAACTCCCTGATAATTCCGATGATTCCTCTGTACCACGATACCGCGCAGACAACAAAAAGCCGCCGGCCCACAGGGGACGGCGGCTCATCGAATCATGGCATTTCAATAGCCTACAGCTTGTAACCAATGGTTCGCAAAAAACCTTTGCGGTGCTCAACGTCCGCCTCCGTCTCCACTCCTCTGGAAGCAAAACCATCGATGACGCCCATCACTCCACGTCCCAAATCAGTCTCTGCCACAACAACCTCCACCGGATTGGCAGTAGCACAGAACAGGCGAACGACTTCGGGCACATTCTGCACGACGTTCACGATATTGATGGGGAACATATCCTTCATGAACAGAATGAAGCTATGCCCACAGGACAAGGCCTGAGCATTCCTGCTGGCCAACTCGATACAGCCTTCATCGGTACCGGACAGACGGATCAGGCATTTGTCCGAGGCCTCGCAAAATGCCAGTCCGAACTTGGCAAAGGGCACGGCGCCCACAATGGCCTCGTGCAGATCCTCAACGGTTTTGATGAAATGCGATTGCCCAAAAATCAGATTCAGGGCATCAGGATTCTCGATCTTTACAGTACTCAATTCCATAATGGCCTCCTGCCCCGTTAAAGGAGCGGCTGGATTCATTGTTTTGCAGCGGTTTTATCACAAGCCCTTTGCGGGGTGAAGCCTGCTCATACCTGCTTTCAGCAGACAAGGCTGGCTCATGGGCAACCCACGCACTCCTGCCAAAAGTACCGTCGTGCAAGACAGCATGGAACATCAAGATCCCGACCCCTGCTTACGCAATCATCAATACACTATAGAACAACATAATCGCACCCGACAAACCATCCACCCACGTTGAACTTCCCACCGGAGCAGCATTACGCCCTCAAACAGCATTGCGTATTTATCAAAAGACTAACCAATTGTAATTGTGAACTAAATATCCATGTGATAGGTTCAAAAAAAGACGTCTTCAGAAGCAAGTACTTACTCACAAACTAACGCTTCACTTATACCAGACAACTGTCTTGAGTTGTCAACAACAGCAAAGGATTCTCACCTAACGCATCAGCTGATCCACAAACGCACACCACCTAATTAGATTCATCTATAGCACTCAAGGTGATCGCATCATGGCTCAAGCCAGAGAATTTGATAAACGAAACAGCCCGGCTCAACAGCAAGGAAACAACCTCGATACAGACGGGTTCGCCAAGCTGATATCAGAGCTGATGCCAGGGATGCTCGTGCGTGCAGGGCGAATCCTTCTCTCCCGGGAAGAGGCTCAAGATGTCGTCCAGGAAGCCCTCATCATCGCTTTCACCAGGCTTGACCAGATTCGGGACGTCAACAGCTTTCCGGGATGGCTCAGATCCATTGTCGATTCTCAATGCTACCGGCATTTACGCAAACGAGGAAAAGAGGTTTCCCTGGAGGGGTTGGACCGCTACCAACCGCTAGCCCCGAAAGCCCTGGACCCGGCATCCAGGTATGAGCAGCGCTGTTTCAAGGCAGCGGTCAATCACGCCTTCCTGCAATTGTCCGCTCCCCTGCGCGACGTCTGTCTTCTCTACTACGAATCCGGCCATTCCATCGACGAAATCGCCGACATCCTTGCCGTCAACAAAGGCACCGTCCGCAAGCGATTGCACAGCGCTCAGCCTAGACTTGCCAGCATGCTCAAGGATCAAATGGGGGAAACAGCAATCCGGGTCGGGTATCTACCCATATCCGACCATCTGCTGGGCATGGTAGCCCACAGGTTAAGCAAAGGACGGCACTCGAGAATCCACATGAAACGTTTCCTGTCGTGGAGCGTCCTTGCCGAGGCCCTGAAGCAGAGGCGAATTGATGCGGCCTTTATCATGGCCCCCCTTGCCATGCAGTTGTGCAACTCCGGTACACACCTCAAATACGTCCTGGACGGACATCATGATGGCAGCGCCCTGGCAGCGTCCACCAACAAGCTCCAGGGCAAACTCGTGGGTGTCCCCGGCCCTTATTCAACACACCGCGTCCTGCTGGGCAAATTAGCCAATGAAGCCCCGAAACTCTGGGAAAACATCAACACCGCGGACACCAATCCGTCTTATGCCATTCGATCCCTGAAAAGCCAGACAATCGACGCGTTCTTCTGTGCGGAGCCATGGAGCACGAAATGCGTATGTGAAGGCGATGCCAACGTCTTCATCCGCTCCAAGGATCTCGCTCCCGGTCATCCATGCTGTGTCGTGGCCGTGCGCGAAGACTTTTGCCAGGCACATCCCAATCTTGTCAGCGAATATGTCTGCGCCCTGCTCCGGGCACGGGACAAGATTCATACTGATATTAAATACTGTGCGGAAACCCAGGCCATCTACACCGGCATCCAGAGCGAACTCGCCGCCCGGGTTCTTGAAGGCAAAGTCGTGACCTTCGACAATCTACACCCGGACAAAAACAGAATGGCCAAGTTCATGAAACTCGCCCTTGCCAGCGGAGTGCTCTCCGCCCCTTGCGATCTGGATCAATTCGTGTGCAACAAATTTCGCTGACGCCTGCCCGTTGCGCCAATCGCACAGGCACTCCCGCATCTCCTTTCAGGACGAGCACCCGCCCCCTACTTCCGCTTCGGTTCTCCCGTTTATTTTCAACTTTTTTTCTCCAGACAGGTAACTTTTTCGGTACCTCGCGGCTCTTTATCTTGCAGGCACTGAAAAAGGTCTGCGCGCAGTGCACCGCGCCAAGCAATGGACTCCAAGAGGTACCACATCTCCCGTTGACGGGAACAGTTGAACATCCACACCCACAGTTCATCAGGGCAAAGGACGTTTCCACAGGAGAACTTGATGCCGTTGAATTCAGAGGAACATATTCTGGGGGTCGCGGACCTCTGTTCCAAAAAATGGGAAATGCTCAGGGACAGACCCCTTGCTTTCCTGCTTTCAGCATTCGCAGGAGGTGCATTTGTCTGCTTCGGGGCCATGCTCGCTTTGGCCGTATCAGCCGGGGTCCCGCAAAATCTGGCACCGGGGCTGGCCAATCTGCTCATGGGGCTGGTGTTCATGTTCTCGCTGGTCATCATCATGTTCAGTGGCATGACACTGGTCACCGCTGACATGGCCTACGGTCTGGTCGGCGTGTTTCAAAGCCGGATATCCTGGGGACAATTCGCTCTGGGCGTATTTGCCGGTTATGTCGGCAATTTCACCGGTTCCATGAGCTTCATGTGGATCATGAGTAAGGGGGGGGGCTACCACGCCTTGCCCTGGCTTATGCGCGCACACGATATCGGCCTGGCAAAGACTGGTGAAACCGCCATGGAAATATTCGTCATGGGCATCATCTGCACTTGGACGCTCCAATCCGCAGCCATCCTTTTCATGAAAACCAACGACGACATGAGCAAGATCATGCTGACGGCCTACGGTCCTCTGGCCTTTGTCGCCGGCATGAATGAGCACTGTATTGCCAACATCGGCTTTCTGGCGGTGCCACTGTTCCAGCAGGACCTGTGGATTGAGGCCGTCTCGAACATGAACGAAATAACGCCCGTGCTGATGCATTGGGGATTCGGAAAATTCGGATGGGCACACAACCAGCTGTTTACTGTCATGGGCAACGCCATCGGTGGAACCCTCTTCGTGGCCGTCATTTTTCAGCTTGTGGTCGACCCGCTCAAACTCAAGGAATTGTACCGCAAACGCCGGATGCAGACCGCACCGGACAAACACACCTAAGGAGGATGGATGGACTACGATTACAGCCCATTTAATCCCGTCATCTGGGGGGCCTTCATTGCCGCCTGGGCGATCATCTGGGTCATTGGTAATACGTACCGAAAAAAACACCATTTTGGTGAAGACGAGCGACAAGGCAAATAATCAGTGCTTTGGATACAGTGAAACCTAGGAGTACGATATGTATGAAGATGGGTGGATTCCAACTGTTTGCTATCAGTGCAAGGCTGAATGCGCCATTCTGGCCCGCGTGGAAGACGGCGTCGTCAAGGAAGTGAAAGGCAATCCCCGGGGTCGCGGCAAGGCCTGCGTCAAGGGCATGGCCGGTATCACTTCGTTATATTCCTCGGAGCGGCTCAAATACCCCATGAAGCGTGTCGGTGAACGTGGAAGCGGCAAGTTCGAACGCATCACCTGGGACGAAGCCATGGGCATCATGGAAACCAAACTGACCGAACTCCGTGACCGTGGCGAGGCCCACAAGTTCACCTATTCCATGTTCCCTCATTCAGTCACCGATCCCAAATGGCGATTTGTGAACGCTTGCGGAGGTTTCATTTCCACGGGTCTGCCGCATTGTGACTCGGCCAAGATCATGGCCCACATGCACACTTTTGGCTGCTTCCCCAACCACCATATCGCCCCCATGTACAATACCGTACCCAAGGGTGGCCTGATGATTCTGTCCGGTCGTCACCCCTTCGGCTGTCTGGATGATGCCTGTGTGCCCAAACACATCCTTGATGCCAAGGCACGTGGAGCCAAGCTCATCGTCATCGATCCCATCTACCGCACCGAAGCCTCCAAGGCCGACTGGTGGATTCCCATCAAGCCCGGCGGAGATGCGTCCCTGTTCCTGGGCGTCTGCAACTATCTGCTGGCCAATGACCTGCACGACAAGGAGTTCTGCGACAAATGGGTTCGTGAAGGAGACATGGAGAGCCTGAAGGCATACATCGCCGACAAGACCCCCCAGGCCATGAGCAAGATCTGTGGCGTTCCGGCTGCGGACATCGAGAAACTGGCAAAGATGGTCGCAGAAGCACCCAGCGCCTGCATCGATGCCTTCAAGTCCATCATGTACGGCAACGGCATGGACTGGGGCCACGCATGGTCAACCTTCCTCGTCATCACCGGCAACCTGGACAACCCCGGTGGGCAGCCTCTGCCGGAAATCGCTCCCATGGCTCCGGTCGAACCCGTGCCCGCTGGCCCCGACCTTGGGGAACTGGGCTACCACCGCACAGGCAAGAACCGCGAGAAGTTCGACAATTACAACTTCTTCCTGGAGCCCACATGGTACGCAGCCCAGGCCATCAAGGACGACGGGCTCAAGGTCTTCTTCGCCTCGGAGTGCAACCCTGCCCTGTCGGAAATGGGTTCGGGCGAGTGGCGCAAGGCCGTGACCATGAAGGACGAGAATGGCGACTACAAACTTGAGCTGCTTGTGGTCACGGAAATCATGCCGTCGGAGACCATGAAATGGGCCGACCTCGTATTGCCCGACCAGACCAATTTCGAGCGTTGGGAATTGCTGTATATGCCCTGGTGGTACAACTTCGGTCACGGCACTGCCCTGTGCCAGCCCGTAGTCGAACCCATTGGCGAGGCACGCCATGCCAACAGGGTCTTCATCGAGCTTGGCAAGCGCATGTTCCCGGAATACTTCGCCTTCAAGGACGACGTCGAGTACTATGATATCGAACTCGCCGGTGTGGGCATGTCCGTGAAGAAGCTTCAGGAGAACGGTGGCCTGTGGTCCCCCGGCACTGCTGGCTTCCGCAAGTACGAGGATCAGGGCAAGTTCAACACCCCTTCCGGCAAAATCGAGCTGGAATGGCAGATGTACAAAGACATCGGGCAAGAGTGGCCCAGCCCTGAGCTGCCTCTGGAATATCGCCGAGGTGAAGAGGAATTCCCATTCATTCTGGTCAACTTCAGGACCATCTTCCTCAACAACACCGGAGCCTGGTCCCAAAACAACGCCCAACTCCGCGACCCGGCCTCTGGCCTGGACGCCAACCCCTGCCTGCTGAATCCCATCGACGCCAAGAAGCTGGGCATTGCAGACGGCGATACGGTGACCATGGAATCCGGCAGCGGCAAGGTCGAAGTCCCCATCATGCTCACGGAAAAGATCATCCCTGGTTGTGCTGGCATCATCCACGGCTTTGGCCAGACCATGGGCAAGGTAGCCTCACGCGGCAACTGGATCGGCGATAACGAGCTGATCGCCGATGCAGGCTCCACCCTGGACGAACAGGACATGCGCGGTGGCGAAGCTCACGTTTCCACCCGGGTCAAGATCTACAAATAAAAGGAGTTTGAAATGAGACAGCTCAGCATAATGGTGGATCTCGATCGCTGCATCGGGTGCAAGACCTGCATCGTGGCCTGCCGCAACCACCACGACATCATCGATCACGAAAACGATCAACCCGGTGCCATTCCAAACTACCTCCGGGTGGAAAGCAAACTTGAGGGAACTTTCCCCTCGTTGCAGGAAGACTATTGGGTGGTCATGTGCCAGCACTGCAAGAAGACCCCCTGTGCCAAGGTCTGTGAAGTCGGTGCCATCACCAAGGATGAGCAGACCGGCATCGTCCTCATCGACCAGGAAAAGTGCAACGGCTGTGGCGAATGCATCGACAAGTGCCCTTACAAAGTCATCCAATTCAACAAACAGAACAATTACGCGCACAAGTGCAACATGTGCTACGATCGCGTGACCCACGGCCTGGACCCCGTCTGTGTGGACGTCTGCCTGACCGATGCCTTGAGCTTCGGTGAAAAGGAGATCCTGCTGATGCAGGCCGAGGCCGACGGCAAACAGGTGATCAAAAAAATGAGCACCCAGTCCATCATCTACACCAAGACTCCCTAACTCATACAAAGGGCCGATCGACATTTCCGTCGGTCGGCCCTTTGCCAATCTAATCTCACAGGGACACCATGAACACGGACTACTCACAACTCCTGGCTCCATCCGATACCATTGGCCCCTATTCAATCGATCAATTCATAGAGGCAGCCACCCAGTTCCATGGCTATGCCGCACCAGGCCTCGTCCTGGGAGGCTTCATGGTGGACGCCGCCATCAAAGCCCTACCCGACGACACCCTGTTCGACGCCATCAGCGAAACCTCATGGTGCCTGCCCGATGCGGTTCAGATGCTCTCTCCCTGTTCCATCGGCAACGGCTGGCTCAAAATCCTAAATCTTGGCCTGTACGCCGTGTGTCTGTACGACAAATTCACGGGCAAGGGTGTGCGCCTGTGGCTCGATCTAGACAAAGTGGAGCCTGACTCCGAAATCAAAACCTGGCTACTGAAGCTCAAACCAAAACCCGAGCAGAATTCCAAACTCCTGCGCCGTCAAATTATCGAGGCCGGAGCCAGTATCTGCTCCATGCGCGATGTGCAGGTCAGGCCCGAACAACTCATCAAGCGCAGCAAAGGTCGCGTTGTTCCCTGCCCAATCTGCAAAGAGCCCTACCCGGCCCAATTCGGGGCCATCTGTCGCTCCTGCCAGGGCGAATCGCCCTATGTGGACAGTCCCAACGCAGAGCGTCTGGCTGAGCCTGAGCTCGTTGCCACGCTTGTGGAAGAGGCCATTGGCGGAAGTCCCCTGCACGACATGACCCGCATCGAACCCGGCGTCAGCAAGGGCCCCGAATTCCTGCACGGGCAGGTCATCACCGGCGGCGACGTCTGCCGACTGCAACGCATGGGCCGCAGCCGCATTTACCTGGACGATCAGAATCCCGGAGCCGAATGGGTCCACGAGAACAAGGCCGCAACCGCCTTTGCCAAACTCATGTCCGGCCCCGGAACCAGGGTGCTTGGCGACCCGCGCGAAGGCAAATCAAAGCTTGTGGCCGATCACGACGGCCTACTGGTTGTTGATTCGGTCAGACTCAAACAGTTCAACCATGTCCCCGGCGTCATGTGCGCCTGTCGCCAATCCCACTCCATCGTACAGAAAGGCGCCCAGATCGCAGGCACACGCGCCATCCCTCTGTACCTTCCAAACAGGGACTTCCAGGCAGCGCTTCAGATTCTGGATGAGGAACCACTCTTTTCGATTCACCCGCTCCGCAAGGCCCGGGTCGGTGTGCTGGTCACCGGGACCGAAGTATTCACCGGACTCGTGGAAGACAAGTTCGCGCCTGTTGTGTCCGCAAAGGTGACACATCTGGGAAGTCAGGTGGTCGACACCATCAAGGCACCGGACGATGCCAAGGCCATCTGCGAAGCGGTCCAGAAGCTTGTGGCAGAACAATGTGACCTCATCATCACCACGGCTGGCCTCTCCGTTGACCCAGACGATGTGACCCGCAAGGGGCTCCAGGATGCAGGAATCGCAGACATGCTCTACGGCATGCCCGTGCTCCCCGGAGCCATGACTCTGGTGGGCCAGCTGGGTTCGGTTCAGATTCTGGGGGTCCCGGCCTGCGCCCTCTTCCATAAGACCACAAGCCTTGACCTGCTGTTGCCAAGGCTGCTGGCCGACACCCCTATCACCAGAACTGATCTGGCCGAATTCGGAGAAGGCGGATTGTGCCACGAGTGCAAAACCTGCACCTTCCCCAAATGTTCATTTGGCCGCTAGGCCGTGTCCGGGGCATCTGCGGATGCCCCGGTTTTTTGCATACCGTGACTGCCCAAGATTAAGCCATTCACGCTGAATCCCACCCTCCCGATTGTGTAATTTAGTGCACATCGGATGTGCAGTTAATTGCATTTTTTGCACATATCAGATCCATACTTCACCACCAGCTTCGCCACACCTCACTACAATTCATGAAAGAAATTGTTTCTGCATGCCCTTTGCATATCCGACAAAATCAGTATGAATTGCACATCCAGCACAGTTATTCCGCGCGACCGGGGTCGCAAAAGAAATGACCGACGAGGAGATCCATCGTGAAACCCATTTCCATTCTGTCCGCATTGGTGCTCACCGCCTTCATCGCCGTATCAACGGCCACCGGGGCTCATGCCTTTCTGGGCATGTTCGGCAAATACCAACAAGTCACTCCTGAGAATGGTACCGTGGCCATTGCACTGACGGAGGTCAACGACGGCAAAGCTCACTATTACAGCATGAACGCCGGAGACCGTGATATCCGTTTCTTCGTGATCAAAAGCCAGGATGATGTGCTGCGTGCAGCCTTCGATGCCTGCGACGTCTGCTACCGTGAAGGCAAGGGGTACGACCAGGACGGTGAGTCCATGATCTGCAACAATTGCGGCCAGCGCTTCCACTCCAGCCGCATCAACGAAGTCAAAGGTGGCTGCAATCCGGCTCCACTCACACGCACAATCAAAGGTGACAAGCTGATTATTACGCAAGCGGACATCATGACCGGTGCCGGATACTTTTAGGCTCTAACTATGAATATCCTGACCATCCCTCTACGCAGCAGTCGGCGCAAATGGCTGCGCAGCCTGCTCCTGCTGGTAGTTTTCACGCTAGGTGTTTCATCCATCGTGGCACTGAACAACGTGTCGCGCGTGGTCGGCCAAAGCCTTGAGAAAAAACTTACGGCTTTCGGGGCCAACATTCTGGTCTACCCCACTTCGGACACCCTCACTGTCAGCTACGGTGGTTTCAACCTCGGAGACATGCTGGTGGACGTGCGCTACCTGCAGGAGGCCCACACCACCACGCAAATCAGGGGCATCAAGAATTCTGCCAACATCGCCAGTGTGGCCCCCAAGCTGGTGACCATGCATGAGTTGGGTGGAACCTCCGTGGGCTTGGTGGGCGTGCGCTTCGAGGCCGAACAGACCATCAAGGGCTACTGGGCAGTGAACGGCTCGTATCCTTCCGGCGGGGCACAAGTTCTGCTGGGTTCCGCCGTGGCCGAGCGTCTGGGCCTGGCACCCGGAGACGATCTGACCCCGCTGGGACTTTCGGCAAAAGTCAGTGGTCTGCT
The DNA here is from genome assembly GCF_003966735.1 of Desulfovibrio ferrophilus. Taxonomy (NCBI): domain Bacteria; kingdom Pseudomonadati; phylum Thermodesulfobacteriota; class Desulfovibrionia; order Desulfovibrionales; family Desulfovibrionaceae; genus Desulfovibrio; species Desulfovibrio ferrophilus. Next base: position 71,465 of record NZ_AP017378.1, on the reverse strand, counting down.
GTTGCCCACGGGCAGTGATGACGACAACGTGGTTCTGGCTGACCTGTCTTATGTTCAGGAATTGACCGGCAACCCTGGTGCGGTCAGCTTTGTGGAAGTCGCAGCCCTGTGCGCTGGTTGTCCCATCGAGGACATCGTCCAACAGATTGCCGACACCCTGCCGGGCGTCGAAGTCAAAGCTTTGCAAAGCATCGTCAAACAACGCATGTACTCGGTAAATTTCGTCAAGCAGTTGATTCTGGCGGTGAGCATCATCATCCTGCTCACGGCCTGCTCCATGGTGGGTTTGTCCATGCTTTCGGCCGTGAATGAACGCAAGAAGGAAATCGGCGTTCTGCGGTCCCTGGGCTACTCACGCCGTGCCATCTTCGGCATCTTCTGCTTCGAAGCACTGTTCATCGGAGCCCTCTCCGGTCTGGTGGGCTATGTTGCCGGTTATGCCCTGAGCTTCAAAGTTGCCTCCGTCCTTGGCATCACCACCGACGCCAATCTGAGTTTTGTCCCGCTGCATCTGTTGGTCACCATCGGTTTCGTGGCTGTGGTCACCATTATCTCGGCGGCAATCCCCGCAGCCAAGGCCTCACGCATCGATCCGGCCGAAGCCCTCATTTCGCTCTAGGAGATCACATGCTCATTGCCCAAGACATCACCAAAAGCTACCTCTCCGATGGGATCACCACCACGGCCCTGGCTAATGCGGACCTGCATGTACAACGCGGCGAATTCGTTGCTCTGGTCGGACGCTCCGGCTCGGGCAAGTCCACCATGCTTTCGGTGCTGTCCACCCTCACAGCTCCGGATCAGGGGCGTTTGGAGTTCGAGGGGCGCGATCTGCTGGCAATGTCGGAAACCGAACTGAATGCACTGCGCCATTCGGACTTCGCGGTGATCTTTCAACAGCATTACCTGCTGCCCTACCTCACGGCACAGGAGAACGTGCTCCTGCCGTTCATGAACCGATTGACTCCTGTCTCGAGTGAACAGGCCAAACACGCACGCCAATGCCTTAACCGGGTGGGACTGTCTGGAAAACACGACCGGCTCCCCGGTCAACTCTCCGGTGGAGAACAGCAACGCGTGGCCATTGCCCGTGCCCTGGTCAAAAATTCACGAGTTCTATTTGCTGACGAACCCACCGGCAGTCTGGACCGAGCCACAGGCGAGGGCATGATGGACCTCTTGGCGGGTCTGTCCGAAAGCGGACTGACCGTGGTCATGGTCACCCATGACGAGGCTCATGCAAGGCGTGCCCAGCGCATCATCCGCATGGAGGATGGCAGAACCATTCACATCTGATTGACAGACACGAATCTTTGAAATACTTGATCTCCCAGTGCCTTGCCCGGATTGGGCAGGGCCCTGCGAGCACCGGACATCCCCCCCCTCAGCCCCGTGTTCCAGGTCCTGCTCAACCCAGGCAAGGCACTGACATATCAAGCAGAAACAAGCAGGCCGCTCCAGTAGGAGCGGCCTGCTTGTTTCTGTCTGGTCACTGGTCAATCGCCCGACCTGCTTCGAACATTACGGCAGCAAAAAAACCCTGACCACTTCAATTCCTGTCCAAACTTGGTAGAGAGCCAGCCCAAGCAGCAGCATATTATTCAGGCCATGCACCACAGGCAACACTGCCCGACGCTTCTTGACCGTGTCCAACACATGACCGGTAGCATACCCCGTGACCAAAAGCGGTAGCATAATCAGTCCAATGACGTAATGAATCCCGGTCAAGTCGCTGGCCCCCCAAAGGATGCGCGCAGCGCCTGCGCCCCACACAAAGGCCACGAACCAGATAATCAGCACAATCTTGCCGTAGAACACATGTCGCTTCCAATTGAACATCACCTTCTGCTTGAGGTGCGAGGCACGAAAGCGCTGCACACCCAACACCATCACATACAGAGCCAGCAGGGTGCACAGTAATTGAAGAACGGGATGTATCCAAAGCATGGGGTGTTCCTCCATGATCGTCAGTAAATGTATGCAATCAACCTGACACGGGGCTCAGGTGGCGAGAAAGCAAAGCATCGTTAACGCCATTACGGCATTGAGTGAAATCAACGCCGCCCGTTTGCGACCCAAGACAAAAAAACCGGTCACCGTCGCAAAGCCCATGGCTGCCGAGGCAAAGGCCCAGGCCGCAGTTTCCGGCAAGACCAGAGCCATACCCAGAATGGCCGTAAAATAGGCCAGCATCCACAAGCCCATCAGGGGCCCTCGCAATGGTTTGGGTAGAACCAGAGAGGGGACCGCGAACCCTGCACGCTCATAGTCCTCGCGATGGCGTTCGGCAATCAACCAGAAATGCGGCACCTGCCACAGATAAAACACACCGCAAACAGCAAGGATTCGTGGATCACTGCCCATTCCACCCACCGCCAGCCATCCTGCCAACGGCGGAATCGCCCCCGGTAGACCACCAAGCAGCAGTGATAGCGTCGAGACCGGTTTGAGCGGCGTGTACAAACCATTATAGAACAGGATCACCGTCAGCCCCAAAGCGGCTAGAGGCCACCCACCCAGAAATCCATAGAAACATAATCCCACAGCCATGAACGCAAAGGCACAGGCCAAGGCCTGCAAAATGGTCACCGCTTCCGAAGGCAAGGGCCTCTCACGGGTGCGTTCCATCAGCCTGTCTCGCCCGCGCTCCTGAACCTGATTAAGGGCCGAGCAACCTGCGCAAAGCAGCACGGACCCCAACCCTGCCCACAGCCCGACACCTACGGGACCACCAGCCAACAGCGCCCCAAAGACCGTGGCCGCACCTACCATCGAGCTCACCCGGAGACGCGCCAAAGCCACAAGCACCGACAAAGACATCAGCTCCCCTGTCCCAGGCTTTCGATGTAATCGATCAGGGCTTCCACCTGCGCAGGATCAAGATAGTCATAGGCAGGCATCATGGGGTCAAAGCCCTCGGTCAGCTTATTCTCGGGGGAAACAATGGATTCACGTAAATATTCCCGATCAGCCTTGATGGAACGCACTGCGCCATCCGCCACAACCTGACGCATGGTTCCGGCCACCCCTTTGAACGACGGCCCGGCAATGACGGAACCATCCGTGGAATGACAGGACAAACACCCTTCCTCCTCGGCCATTTCCCGCCCGGCAGGCTTGGGCGTGGCATCACCACTGAGCATGAAATTGACCATGGCTTCCAAATCATCGTCCGGAATGGCCCCCTCGTAGGCAGGCATGGCTGGTGAATAGCCCTTCACGTATTCTGCATCCGGTTTCAGGATGGCACGCTTCAAGTATTTGGCGTCGGCAATCATCTGGGTTTCCGAACCATCGGGCAGTTCCGCCACAAATCGACGGCCCGAAATACCCTTGAAGCTCGGCCCCACACCATCGGTCCCATCAAGAGAATGACAGGCTGTGCAGCCGTAATCCTCCAAGAGAGCAACGCCCTTGGCCGCGCCTTCGCTGGCCTCACCCGCGAGCCATGCCTTGTAATCATCCTGGCTCACCACCGATAGTCTGGCGATCATGTTGGCGTGTTTCAGACCGCAATACTCGGCGCAAAGGATGTCGAAATCACCCACGGAGTCGGACTTGAACCAGACGTAGGTGGTCATGCCCGGCACGGTATCCATCTTGATGCGCATGGCCGGAACATAAAAACTGTGAATCACGTCCACGGAGGTCATGGACAACTTGATCGGGGTATCGACAGGGGCCACCAACTGGCTGGAGCGCTTGCCATCGGGATAGAGGAATGACCAGGACCACATCCGGCCTTCCACGCCGATAATCAATGAATTCTCAGGCGCGGCACGCATGGCCTTGTAGCTGTCCCAGCCAAACCAGAACATCCCCATCACCAGAATGGCAGGAATGATCGTCCAGGCGAGCTCCAGCCAGACATTACCGGGGATTTCAACCGGCTCGGGATGACGGGTGTGATGGTAGCGCACCACGAACACGGCCAGCAGCACTGTCACCAGCACCAGAATCCCCACGGAGATTCCCAGGATAATCAAGAAGGCCTGGTCGACCTGCTTTGCGGCGTCGAAGACCTGCGGAATCATACCGCCCCCCTGTAGGCCGTATCAAAGAATGTCAATCCAATGAAGATGGCCAGAATCACGAAGGTCAGGAGCACGAAGCCCTTGAGCATCCAGTTTTCGTACTTCAGATGCATGAAATACAGGATAACCAGCGAGGCCTTGGTCGTGGCAATGGCCAAAGCCGCAACCACGTTCAGATACCCCAAATCAATGCCCGCAGCCCAGACCGTCACCCAGGTCAGTACCAGCAACAGCCCCCAGATTCCAGCCAACAGGCCATAGCCAGGGCCATGATGCGGAACATGTTCGGCTGTATTCATATCACCTCTCCTCTCACCCATCGGCGACCATCCCCTTATGTAATCAGATAGAACAGCGGGAACAGATAAATCCAGATCAAATCAACAAGGTGCCAGTACAACCCCGCATTCTCCAGGGCCACATATCGCTCCGGGGTCACATGCCCTGTATTCACAAGCCACAGCACCCAGGACAAAACCCCCATGCCGACCACGATGTGCACACCGTGCAGCCCCGTCATCAGATAGTACAAGGCAAAGTAAACCATCTGTCCCTGTGCGCGGGCATCAAGCTCAGCACCACCGGGATACAATCCATGATGGAACTTGGCTCCCCACTCGAAATATTTGACCACCAGAAAAACCGCCGCAAAGGCGATGGTCAACACGGTCATTCGGGTTGCGACTTTGACGTTGCCGCGCTTCAAGGCCGCAATACCCCAGGCCACAAAAGCGCTGGAGGTGATCAGCACCACGGTGTTCAGCGCGCCCATGCGCACATCCAACTCTGCGCTAGCCAGATGGAAATCGGGTTGATAGCGCTGCAGATAGACCGCATAGAGCACGAACAATCCGCCAAAGAGCAGGATTTCCGTAAACAGGAACAGCCACATGCCCAGCTTGGCGCCTTCATCGTCGCGATGGTGCTCAGGCATCGGGCTGAACCCCCTTAAAATCGTACGGGCCACGATCCACGATCGGTTCCTCATCGAAATTATGCGTGGGAGGAGGGGACTTCGTGCGCCATTCCAGAGTGGCCGCACCCCATGGGTTCCGCCCCACACGTGGGCCGGAGCGCATCCCCACCCAAAGGTTCACGGCCATCATCACCAGCCCCACGGCGGTGATCCAGGAGCCCACGGTGCTGGCGACATGCATACTGGTGTACTGCGGCAGATAATCGAAATAACGACGGGGCATTCCGGCCAGACCGAGGATATACATGGGAAAGTAAAGACCATTCATGCCGATAACCAGAATCACGGCACTGATATTCGCCCACTTCTTATTATACATCCGGCCATAGACCTTGGGCAGCCAGTAATGCAGGGCCGCAAACATTCCGAAGCCCGTGCCTCCGAAAATCACGTAGTGGAAATGCCCAACCACGAAATAGGTGTCATGCACATGGATATCCGTCCCGGCACTGCCCAGCACCAAACCGGTGATGCCGCCCATGGTGAACAGGAAGATGAAGCCCAGGGCATAGACCAGCGGAGGCTCCAGCCGAATGGAACCCTTGTAGAGCGTACTGGTCCAGTTGAAGACCTTCACGGCCGAAGGGATGGCCACGATAAAGGTCAGCAGTGAAAAAACCATCACCGCCGTATCACTCATGCCAGAGACAAACATGTGGTGCGCCCAGACCAGTGACCCGGCAAAGGCAATGGCGAGGCTGGACACGGCGATGGTCTTGTAGCCAAAGATGGCCTTGCGCGCGAACACGGGAATGATCTCGGAGATCACCCCCATGGCGGGCAGAATCATGATGTACACTGCCGGATGCGAATAGATCCAGAACAGGTGCTGGTAGAGAATGGGGTCGCCACCTCGCGAGGGGTCGAAGATGCCCATTCCAAGCACACGCTCGGCAAAGATCAAGAGCAGCGTAATACCCAAAATGGGAGTGGCCAGAACCTGAATCCAGGCCGTGGCATACAGGGACCAGCCAAACAGCGGCAATCGCCCCCAGGTCATGCCCTCGGCGCGCAAGCGATGGATGGTGACCACGAAATTCATGCCCGTCAGAATGGACGAAAAGCCAAGGATGAAGACCGCCGTCACGGCCACCGAGACATTGGTGGTGGTCACCGCCGAGAACGGAACATAGAACGTCCAACCCGTATCAGGCGGACCATCCCCCGTGAACAGTGCCGCCAGGGCGATGACCGCACCGATGGCATACAGCCACCAGGAGAACATATTCAGCCGGGGGAAGGCCACATCATCCGCCCCCAGCTGCAAGGGCAGGAAGATATTTCCAAACGCGGCGGGGACACTGGGAATGACCACCAGAAAGATCATGATCACCCCGTGCAGGGTGAAAGTGGCGTTATAGGCTTGCTGGCCCATGATGGTCTGCCCCGGAGCAATGAGCTCCAGACGGATCAAAAGACCCAGGACCACACCAATGGCAAAAAAGGCCATGATGCACCACAGATAGAGCATCCCGATGCGCTTGTGGTCCGTGGTGAACAACCACGAGGCCAGCCCTCGCTTATCCCAGAAGGTGCCTTGAGCGGTGGATTCAGTCATGTATCTTCCTTAGCGGCGTTTCTTCTTTCTGCCCACAGAGAACAGAATAATCAGCATAATGGCGATAAAACTCAGGATGGACACACCAGCCACACGCATCAGATCGAAGGTGTAACGGCGCCCCTCAGGGTCGTAGTTGAAGCAGTAGGAGAGCATGCGCTTGACGGACAGCCCTGTTTTTCCCTCGGCCGCTTCGGTGGCTGCCATGGTCACATCAAAGGGCAAAAAATCCGTTCCGTAGAGATACCGTACGATCTTGCCGCCAGGGGCAACGGCAATGATCACCACGGGGTGCGCAAAGTCCTGATCCACGCGCTTGAATCGGAAGCCAACGGCCTCCATTGCCCGGTGAATATTCTGCTTGTCACCACTCAGAAAATGCCAATACTCGGGCGGAAACTTAGCGCCCAGGGCCATTGCAAAATTGCGTTTGGAATTGGCTGAGGTGCGCGGACTGTCACGTTCATCAAAAGACAGGGAGATCACCTGGATCTCCTCGCCGGGGACAAGATTGACCTGGGGTAAAATCCGGGCAAAGGAGCTTTGCAGAATGTGACAGACGTTGGGGCAGCTGTAATAGACAGGCAGCAGGATGGTAGGAGTGTTCCCCACCAGTTCGCGCAGATTGACCCGCTGGCCGGTGGAGTCGGTGAACCAGGCATCCCCGGGTAGAAATGCCCCCAAATGCTCAATCACTCCCACGGGAGGGCCTTCCTGTTCGGCCTTGGCCATCATGGCTTCATGGTCATGGGGCTTGGCTGGGACAGCCTGTGCATCGTCGGACACCCCCTGCATATCCATCCCCTGCATATCCATGTCATCCATGGAGAGGGAGGCCTTGGCTGGAGCATCACCAATCGCATGTGCCCCCTCCGAAACCATGGCTTCATGACTCTGTTCAGTGGGTACGCCGGCGGCAATGGACACTCCAAGACAGGCCACAGTCACAAGGACCACCGCCAACATTGCTGGCACACGCATGGCAGCCCCCTAGAAACCGGCAATATGATCAGCGAGTTCCTTGATCTGTTCAGGACTGAGCTTTTTGAGCGTATTGGTCATGATCATCTTCTTGGCTCCGCCGTAGCTGCCATCAAGATATCCGAGCATCTTCTTTTCCAGATCCTCGGAACACTGGCCTTTAAGAGGGGCACTGACGCCCATGGCCTGTTTGGAGCCATCAGCCCCATGGCAACCCGCGCAGCGTTTGTACAATTCTCCGCCGTCTGCAAAGGCAGTTGCCGCCGCCAGAGCGGAGATCATGACCACGGTGGACATCAGGGCAATACATTTCTTCATTGTTATTCCTCTCATCTTCAGAGTGAAACTCCCTGCCTTTCAGAGAGTTGACTTCACAGTGCTAGGTGAAAGGATACCAGCCAAACGAATTTTTTCAATACTTTCCGTAAACTCCGCTCCAGTCCCAATGGGCAACGCACCCCATCTTCATCGCAAATCTCCCTGCCCCACTGATCTTTCCAACAAGCTCCTCACTTGCGATTGTGCCTGCCACCCCTGGGATTACGGTGACATTCACCACACTCATCAGGACCGGACCCGACATTCGCATGGCATCCGATGCAACTGTAGCTGGAATCCGCAGCATGAATCATCACATACTTGGACTCGACACCAGCCCGTACCTTCAGGTCATCGTGACATCCGGCACTTGAGCAGGCAGCGGGTTCTTCGCCCTCGAACACTCTGTGGTGACAGGCCGAACAGTCCTGATCCATTTGCTGCTGATGCTGCTCGTGATCAAAGTTATTGCAGCTCTGGTCCAGGCCAAAAATATGGGCCTCCACCAGCACGGCCAGCATCAACACCAGCACAACAAAGCCGGTCATCAGACAAAAGCGTACCCATCTCATTGCCATAACGAGCCTCCTGCGAACCCACCTTCGCAATCTGAAAATGTATTGGTACAAAGCCGCCCGGCAGGACACCGGGCGGAAAATGGCGATTATTCGCGCATGCGCTTCTCCCACTGCCAGTCCTTGGAAGTGACCACATCCTCCATGCGCCGCAGACGGCGATCAAGGCGGTCGAACTTATCCCTGACGCGAGAAACGGCATCGGACTTGGAGCGGGTATAGGAATTATAAAACTCACGCTCGGAACTGGATTGCGGCTGAACAACAGGCTCCAGCTTCATTAAAAAGGCCGCAATGAAATAGACCGCAACGCCGGGCCAGAGACCGGTGAACAGAACAAACAGTGCCGTCAGCACCCGCACCCAGAAGACGGGGAGGTCGAAGTACTCGGCCAGCCCCTGGCAGACGCCCAGGAATCTCCCGTTGCGGGAACGATACAAACCGCTCCCCGGTGAATCGGCAAAGGAACAACCGTTTCCACCCGAGCCAAAGGGCCGACGTCGTCCCGAACCGCCGCAACCTCTATAACGTCTCATCTGACCCTTCCTTGCCCTTTCCCCCGGCTTCGTAGAGCAGGGTTTCGAGAACATCGACCCTGTCTTCCATACGCGAGAGCTTGGTATATATTTCCTGGACCATCCTGGTTTCATCCACCTTCGCTTCGGGCTCGCTCCGGGAGAACGCCCCGGAAAACAGCCTGGCCAGGAGGAATACCGCACCCACCACAATCAGCAGGGGAACGAGGATGAAACCCACAACGAAATGTCCCATTGAAACCACCTTGGTTGTCGGAAGACTCCTATGGAGCGCTCCCGGCTAGTCCTTCTTTTCCACTTTGCCGCCAGCCGGCTTCCTGGACTTCTTCAGGGCCGACAGTTCGTCCTTGATGCTATCCTCTTTTTCAAGAAGAGAAAACTCGTCTTCCAGGTCCAAACGCTGCTTGGGCGCAGCCAATTCGGCTTCGGCCTCAAGATGTTCAATGCGATTTTCAAAACGGTCAAAGCGCAACATCACATCCGAACTTTCGACTCGAGTCAGAGTCCTGCCCGCAGAACGACGCTGGGTGGCACGGGCATGCCGCTGTTCCAGCAACCGCTGCTTCTCACGGGCAGCATGCATCTTGTCTTCCAGGCGCGAAATATCCTCGCGAGCCTGTTCCACCAATCCATCCATGTACAGAGCCTCTTCGTCCAGAGCATCAAGACGGCGAACGAAGGCACTCTTTTCAACCAGGGCTTCGCGAGCCAGGTCATCCCGGCCCTTGTCCACCGCCAACTCGGCACGAGCGGCCCACTTCTCGGTCTGTTCGGTAATGGCCTCGCGCTCACGCTCCAGGTTCTTGCGTTCGGCCATGGTCTTTGCACAGGAAGCCTTGAGCTCAACAAGGGTCTCTTCCATTTCACGCACCATGAGCCGGATAAGCTTGCGCGGGTCTTCTGCCTTGTCCAACAGCACATTGAGGTTGGAACCGACGATATCCTTGAAACGGCTGAACACACCCATGGGATGCCTCCTTCGATCTTGTGATGAATAATGTTGATCTTACTGAGCACGAACCGTGCCGAAGCATTATTTAGAAGATAAGTGATTGAAATAAATTAATATATAAGATTGACAAGACTCGCCACCTATGGCATTATAAACCAATATTTGGCTCAAAATACTAAATTTTAGCATATTAAACCAAGCGATGTCCGAATACTCGTCCGCAACCGAAGCCCTAGGGCAGTCCGAAGCCTTCCTGCAGTTCATGGAGGGACTCTCCGTGGCAGCCCGGGTAGACCGCCCGACGCTCATCGTCGGCGAGCGCGGCACGGGGAAAGAACTGGCAGCAGGGCGACTCCACTACCTCTCCGCCCGCTGGCAGGGGCCTTTTGTTGCCCTGAACTGCTCCGCTCTCGCCCCGTCCCTCATCGAAAGCGAACTGTTCGGGCACGAAGCCGGAGCCTTCACCGGAGCCTCCGGCAGACGCAAGGGACGTTTCGAGGCCGCAGAGAATGGGACCCTGTTTCTGGACGAGATTGCGACAATGCCGCTGACCGTTCAGGAAAAGATCCTGCGAGCGGTTGAGTATGGAGAATTTGAACGCGTTGGAGGCTCAACGCCGATTCGAGTGGACGTCCGGGTGATTGGAGCCACCAATGCAGACCTGCCAGCCCTGGCGGATGCAGGCCGCTTCAAACGCGACCTTCTCGACCGCTTGGGATTTGAAGTGCTGACCGTACCCCCACTGCGGTATCGGCATGGTGATATCGAGTTGCTGGCTCGCCACTTCGCAGACCGGATGGCCGTTGAAATCGAACGCCCTGAGCCCCCAGGATTCTCGGCACAGGCCTTGGCGACCATGAACTCGCACCCCTGGCCCGGCAACGTACGCGAACTAAAGAACGTGGTAGAACGTGCGGTGTACCGCACAGAAGGCAACAGGATCCAAAACGTTGTTCTGGATCCATTCCAGTCGCCCTGGCGACCGATACCCAATGAGCATACCCCCCCCGCATCCCGGCAGACGCAGGGGGAATCCTCCACGAAGGCAGGACCTGTCCGGCGCGCCGCTCTCACCCCTGGCGCGCCGGGCGGGACCAGCCCGGAGCCGCTGCTTGAAGCCGTGCGCAATCTGGAGTTACAGTATCTGGAAAACGCCCTGACTCTCACTCGTCACAACCAGCGAAAAGCGGCCATATTGTTGGGCCTTACCTACCATCAGTTCCGGGGCTTATACCGCAAACACAAGGAGGCTCTCGATGCCGCCTAGACTCCTGCCATTTCTTCTGCTTCTGGCCATTGCCATCCTCCTCTCGACCTCAGTGCATGCCGGAGAGCCAACCCGCCCTGGCGAGCACTGGGCCATGTCGATCTATAATGAAAATGACAAGTTCGCCGGAACCGATCAGCACTACACCAACGCCGTCAAGGTTACCGTGCTCAGCAAGGACCTGCGAGAATACGCCCACAGTGAAGTTGTGGCCGAGTATTTCCCCTGGATGATCCCTGTGATCGAGCAAGCTCCCTTTGTCAATGACCCCAACAAGACCCGCAACATCGCCTTCTCCTTTGGCAACGAAATCTATACCCCCATCGATGTCAAAGCCTCAGAGCGCATTCAAGACGATCGACCCTACGCAGGTTGGACGTACGCCTCCCTTGCCCTCCATGCCAAGAACGCCAACCGACTGGACACATTCGAAACCACACTGGGCATTGTCGGCCCATCCGCCCACTCGGACATCATTCAGAATGAATTCCACAAACTGATCGATACGTTCCCGTCAGAAGGCTGGAACAACCAACTCCGGGACGAACCCGGCATCATGCTCTCCTGGCAGCGCCGCATTCGGCATGAATACCCCTTAGGCAGCAGCCAATGGTCTGCGGACCTCATCCCCCACCTCGGGGTAACGGTGGGTAACGTCCTGACCTATGCCAACATGGGTGGACAGGTGCGCCTTGGTTACAATCTCCCCCAGGATTTTGGTGTCTCCCCCATCCAGACCGGCTCCACCGTGGCAACCCCGACCGAGGCAAACGACCCCCGACTCAGCGGGGGCTGGGGATTCAACGTCTTTGCAGGTGCGGATGGACGCGCCGTGGCCCGCAACATCTTCCTCGACGGCAACACCTTCCGTCAGAGCCACAGAGTCGACAAGATCCCGTTCGTTGCCGACCTGTATGGCGGGGCTTCCCTATTCTGGGATCGATGGACCCTGACCTATACCCATGTCTACCGCACACGAGAATTTTCAGAGCAAAAAGACGGGCAGGTTTTTGGTTCCTTCAATCTTTCCGTGACCTTCTGATTCAGACACTTTCGCACCCTTCATGCCGTCGCAGGCTCCCGCGCAGAAGCTTGCCATTAGCTGGTTTCATGACTACCATAAGAGCCCGGAACCAAGATCGTACGAGCTTATCTTCCGTACTCCGGACCCTAGGAAAAAGACACGAATGAAAAACACTATAGGTATCTGCTGGCCGGCATTCAGCCTCTTCGAAAAAGTCACAATTGCCACCCTGCTTCTCATCAGCCTGCTCCTGCTCCTTCCGAGCGGAGTCATGGCCGAGCAAAGTGACGCCTTTGCCACCCTGAGCGGAAACAAGACAGCCCCCACCAAACAGCTCGACCCGACCGGACAAAGCGTAGTGCAGGCCGTCCAAGCCATCCTGAATGCGGTGGACAATCCTCAGGCAGCCTCACCCACCGAGGCCATGGCCACCCTGGCAGACATTGTTACGTCTGATGGCCCTGCCGAGCTCGACCTACCGACCATGGACGGAGCCAAAGGTGTGGCACTGCGCGAACAGGTCGCAAGCCCCCTATCTCGCATCCTGGAATACGCCTACAACCCTGACGTGCCCGCCTACCTCGTGCTGCCGTCGGTTGTGCGTCTGTCTCAATGGTACCCGGAAAGCGACATCCTGAATCTGCAAACACCGCTTCATCAGCAGCTTCCGGCATCAGCGACCCCCCTGGTTCTGCGCGGGCGTGAATACGAGGAAATCACCCCTGACACGTTCTCAGGTGGTTATTACAGCTATGACCTGCAGCGCATGCTCGCCCTGTTCCAGCATCAGGGGCGCAATGTGCTGGTCTCCGTCTCCCGCCAGGACGGCGAATCCGAAGTGGGCAAAAAGGGCGTGGTTCTGGATGACAACAAATGGAACTATTTCTACTCCGGCAAGGAAGGCCTGACCCAGGGGGCCATCGGCTGGATGGACACCTATATGTATGACTCATGGTCCGTCTCTGTCTTCGTGGAGGAGCCCGACGGAACCACGACCAACATGATTTTCAAGTGGCTCCGCGCTGGATGGGCGGGAATGAACGTCGTCAAGGGCAGCCACATCCTTGAAGGCTGCAAGCGATTTGCCAGGGCCTTCCGGTCGGTCATCGAATCCGACCTACTGCCAGCTGCCGGCGAATTGGCGGCAAAGACCAAGGAACTCCTGGCCCTGTCGGAAAATGAACTGGACCGACGGATCAAACACTACGCCCGCCAAATGGAGCGCGTCTGGAAAAACCACCCGGTACTGTCGCGACGAACCTTTGCCAAAATCATGGAGGGCGGCGGCTACGCCAAGGCCCTGAACCGCGAACAACGCGTCAGCGCCCTGCTGCTGGAATACCTGAAAAAGCAACTCCAGACAGCATCCATTCGCCAAGGCTAGCTCCACTTCTCGAACATGACAAAAGGCGCGAAGGCATATGCCTTCGCGCCTTATTCTTTGGAATGAATCCCAACCCTAATACTTGACCAGACCGGTGGCATCGTCCCCAGAGGGCAATGCCTGCACTGGTTGACCAGCAACACGGACAACCGGTCGGCCATTATTGCCAGCCACAGTGAAATAATCCATGGTCTGCTGCAACTGCACCGCCTGGGAGGAGAGCTCCTCGGCAGTAGCAGCCAACTCTTCAGCCGATGAAGCATTGGACTGCACAGCCTGATCCATTTCGCGAATGGAATCCGTAATGCGTGCAGCCTGCCCGGTCTGATCGGCGCTGGCAGCGGCAACCTCCTGCACCAAGTCAGCTGAACGCCGCACATCGGGCACCACCTTGCCGATGATCGCCCCTGCGCGCTCGGCCACATCCACACTTTGCGCCGAGAGTTCAGAGATCTCGGCTGCGGCTTGCCCACTCTTTTCAGCAAGCTTTCGAACCTCAGAAGCCACCACAGCGAATCCCTTGCCATGCTCACCGGCACGAGCAGCCTCAATGGCAGCATTGAGGGCCAACAGATTTGTCTGGCGGGCAATTTCCTCGATGATGGATATCCTTTCAGCAATCTCCTTCATGGTTCGCACCGTGATATCCACAGCTTCGCCACCTTCCTGAGCCTCCTCGGCAACCCGGAGAACGATCCGTTCGGATTCCCGGGCATTCTCAGAATTGCGGGTGATCCCGTCGTTCATATCCGAAACCAAACCGGTCACCCGTTCAATGGCCGCTGCCTGCTCGGTCACGGATTGAGACAATGTCTCGGCACTGGCGGTCAACTCCTCGCTACCGGCAGCCACCTGCTCTGCAGCGTTCTTGACGTCAGTTACGATACCTACCAAATTCTCAGCCATACGCTTCAAGGCTGCAAAGACACCGAGTGCAGGCTGGTCCGTATTCATGTCTCGGGTCAAATCACCTTCGGCGATTGTCCCGGCAATATCCGCCATTTCCAGAGGTTCGGCACCAATGGTATTGGTCACTCCGCGCGCAAAGACCAATCCCGACACGGCAGCCAGCAAAGCCAGTACCACCGCCACGATCACAATCAGGATCAACATGCGGTTGACCGTCTTGGACACCGCTGCCTGTTTGGCGGCTACCGCCACGTCAATGGCATCAGTATAGACTCCCATCCCCACAACCCACTGCCAGGGCTCGAACATTCGCACATACGAGAGCTTGGGATATTCGCCTTCCCTGCCAGGTTTGGACCACCAATAGGTGAGGAAGCCCTCTCCCTTGGACTTGGCCAACTCGGTCATATCGCGAATCATGTAATTGCCACGCTTATCCTGCAGACCGGCAAGACTCTTGCCGATCAAGTCTTCACTGGAATGCGCGATCATGATCGAATCCAGATCGTTGATCCAAAAATAATTGCCATCCTCCATACGCATGGCCGAAACCTGCTGAGCTGCCTCAGCCTGCATCTGGGCGGTCACATCCTCAATCCACGCCCCCGTACCGAAAATCCATCCCAACTCGGGAATCAACCGAACATAGGAAACCTTGAGCTTGGGCTCGGTTTCTCCGGGCTTGGCCCAAAGATAGGACACCATTCCGGCCCCATCTCGACGACAAAGCTCGACCATCTCCCTGAACAGGTAGGTCCCCTCGGGGTCCTTGAATTGCGACATATCCTTGCCGTTCAAGGCGGGATTAGTCCCGTGCATGACCATGCGGACGTCCATGTCATTGATCCAGAGATAATTGCCCCCGTCGAAGCGCACCGCCTCGACCAAATCCTTGATCGTTGCCCGAACTTGCGGGCCATCGCCAGCCTTGAGTTCGTTCTCGGCCTGACTGACCACGGAATCCACAACACGCTTGAGACCGGCCATGGTCGCCTGTTTCAATCCGTCGATATCCTGGGACCGCCGATGGTATTCCTCAATGGTTTTGGAAGCCATGCCCACCAGTTCGTCCAACTGTTTCTTTTCCCGTTCCATGGACTGCTCACGATATGAGGCTATTTCCCCGTCGGCATACTGGTTCAACTGAAAAATGAATACGATGCACAGCAGGACGATGGTCACGACAACTGCCAGCACCTGAAACCCGGTCAGCTTGGTTCTCAATTTCATATCGAAGCTCCTGAGCCCTTTGGGGTACGTCCTCGGACGTGAACGGCTTATGCGAACAAATACCCCTCTGCCATCGAGTCGCGCGCAGTATACAGCACCCGATGCACACCAGACAGATGAGGCATGATTATCCCCTACTCTACCAGTATAATTTCAGTATACTCAAGCAAAAAGAGCCGTTTCTACCAGACGGAAACATAGGATCTTCGATACCCCAAAGACCCCAGAGAGAATGAACCATCAAAAACGTTGTATATTCTCTAATAAACCATCCTGGCAGAATATAGTTCTGTTTTTTCAGTATAGATAGAACTTCATTCTTGACAATGTAGGTTTTTTGGAATTTTATAACTCCACTATGAGAAAGAACGGCCTGGACGATACTGATCGACAAATACTGACCCTGATGCAGGGCAACGCCCGAATCTCCAACGCGGAAATAGCACGGCAGGTGGGCAAGGCGCCCTCCGCCGTGCTGGAGCGCATCCGCAAGCTTGAGGTAAACGGTGTGATCCTTGGATATGAAACAAGGATCAATCCAAAAGCGCTGGGGCTGGGGCTGACTGCATTCACCTATGTTCATGCCGAGGATGCGGTGGGCTCCACCAGATCCGGGCGAGAACTGGCCGAACTGCCCGAAGTTCTTGAAGTGCATCACACTGCCGGACAGGACGCCTATCTGATCAAGGTCCGTGTGGGGGACACCGAAGACCTGGGGAAACTGCTGCGCAAGATCGGCAGCATTGATTCGGTACGCGACACTCGCACCACCATCGTGCTCGGTTCCGTCAAGGAAACCATCGAGCTCGCCATCACTAACGACACTCAAGACTAAAGCCGACCGATACGGGGGACCTCATGGAACACAACGAAATCGATCCTAAAATCATTGTCCGAGGCAAGGAATTCTTCCAGAGCATCAGCGGTGAGGCTCCGTCGATCTTCAACAAGGGCTGGTGGACCGGCAAGGTCATGGATTGGTCCATGAAGAACGAAGACTTCAAGGTGAAACTCTTTCGCTTTGTGGACGTGCTGCCCACCCTCTCCAGCAATGAATCCCTGGTCCGCCACATCGAAGAATATTTCGCCTCCGAGTCCGGCGATCTGCCGCCGGTCATGAAGGCAGGCCTGAAGAGTGCCGGTCTGGCTGGCAAGCTGGGTGGCAAGATCATGGCCAAGGCCATCTCCTCCAACATCGAGAAGATGGGGCGCCAGTTCATCGTCGGTCAGCAGTCCAAGGAAGCCGTCAAGAACATCGTCAACCTCCGCAAAGACGGCTTCGCCTTCACCATCGACGTGCTGGGTGAGGCAACCCTGTCCGAGACCGAAGCCGAAGAGCGCATGCAGGAGCATCTGGAACTGCTGGATGCCCTGAAGGATGCCAAAGACAAATTCAAGCCTCTCAAAGGATCCAAGAACGGTCTGGATTGGGACAGCGAGCCAGTGGTGAACCTGTCCATCAAACCCACTGGGTTCTACTCGCAGATGAAACCCCGGGACATCCAAGGCTCCGTGGATGCGCTATTCGCGCGCCTTGCTCCGGTCTACCGCAAGGTCATCGAGTTGGGCGGCGCCATGTGCATCGACATGGAGTCCCTGGAATACCGTGAGATCACCATGGAGTTGTTCAAGAAGCTTCGTTCTCACGACGAATTCCGCAACTACCCGCACCTGGCCATTGTCTTCCAGACCTATCTCAAATGCACCGATGAAGACGTACGCAACATGATAGCCTGGGCCGAGGGCGAAGCCCTGCCCATGACCATCCGTCTGGTCAAAGGTGCCTACTGGGATTTCGAGACCGTACGCGCCAAGCAAAACGGCTGGGACATCCCCGTTTACACCATCAAGGCCGAATCTGACGCCGCCTTTGAGCGTAACGCGACATATATTCTGGAACACAGCAATATCTGCCGACTGGCCTGCGCCTCGCACAACGTGCGCACCATCGCTGCGGTCCTTGAAACCGCCAAGACCTTGAACGTGCCCGATGATCGCTTTGAATTCCAGGTCCTCTACGGCATGGCCGAACCCGTTCGTCTGGGCCTGCAGAAGGTCGCCAAGCGCGTTCGCCTGTACTGCCCCTATGGCGAATTGATCCCGGGCATGGCCTATCTTGTGCGCCGTTTGCTGGAAAACACGGCCAATGAGTCGTTCCTGAAGCAGAGCTTTGCCGACGAGGCCGACGTGGCCCGCTTGCTGGAAAACCCAGCTGACACGGCCGAGCGAGAACGCGCAGCCCTGCCCGAGAAGCCCAGGCCCGAAGGTCTTGCGCGCTTTGACAACGAACGCATGGTAGACTTCACCGTGGCCGCCGAGCGAGGGGCCTTCCCCGCGGCCATCGCACGAATTCGCGACAGTTTCGGCACAACCTACCCGCTCTATATCAATGGTCAGGACATCACCACTACAGACACCATGGAGTCGTACAACCCGGCCAGGACCAACGAAGTCCTCGGGCATATCTGCCAGGCCGGGACCGAGGAGATCGAACAGGCCATCGTCGCTGCCAAGAAGGCTCTGCCCGCCTGGCGCGATACACCACCCGCAGAACGCGCCGAATACATGATGAAGGCCGCGCAATACATGCGCGAAAACATCTTCGACATGAGCGCCTTGCAAGTGCTGGAAGTGGGCAAGCAGTGGGATCAGGCCTACGCCGATCTGGGTGAGGCCATTGATTTCTTGGAATATTATGCCCGTGAAATGATCCGCCTTGGCAAACCACGACGCATGGGGCACGCCCCGGGCGAGATGAGCCTGTATCAGTACAGGCCCAAGGGTATTGCTGCTGTCATCGCCCCATGGAACTTCCCGCTGGCCATTTCCTGCGGCATGACCGCCGGTGCCATCGTGACCGGAAACTGCGTCCTGTTCAAACCTTCGGGGCTATCCTCCATCGTCGGCTATGGACTGGTCGAGGCCTTCAAGGCTGTGGGGCTGCCCGATGGCGTGTTCAACTATACACCGGGCCGCAGCTCAATCATGGGCGACTATCTGGTGGAGCACAAAGATGTGAACATGATCGCCTTTACCGGCTCCATGGAAGTGGGGCTGCGCATCATGCACAAGGCCGCAGTGCCTGCTCCGGGACAGATTCATTGCAAGAAGGTCATCGCTGAAATGGGCGGCAAGAACGCCCTGATCGTGGATGACGATGCAGAGCTGGACGAGGCCGTGAGCAACACCCTGTACTCGGCCTTCGGCTTCCAGGGCCAAAAATGCTCGGCCTGCTCACGAGTCATCGTACTCGACGCCGTCTACGACAAGTTCGTCGGACGCTTGGTGGAGGCCGCACGCTCCATCAAGCTCGGTGCCTCCGAAAATCCGGCCAACTACATGGGACCGGTCGTGGACCGTAATGCACAGAAATCCATCATGGAATATGTGGAACTGGCCAGAAAGGAAGGAAACATCCTGCTGGAGCGCATGCCCGAAGACGTTGATCTGGACAAGGGCTGCTACGTCCCGCTGACCATTGTGGACGGGATCACCCCCGAACACCGTATTGCCCAGGAAGAGGTCTTCGGGCCGCTGCTGGCCGTGATGCGGGCCAAGGATTTCGATCAGGCTCTCGACTATGCCAACTCGACCAAGTTTGCCCTGACCGGCGGACTGTTCAGCCGCAGCCCGAAGCATCTGGAACGCGCCCGCACCGAATTCCACGTGGGCAACCTGTACCTGAACCGCAACAACACCGGCGCGCTGGTGGAGCGGCACCCCTTCGGAGGCTACAACATGTCGGGCATCGGCTCCAAGGCCGGAGGCCCCGACTATCTGCTGCAGTTCATGGACCCGTACACCGTATGCGAAAACACCATGCGGCGCGGATTTGCCCCCATCGAGGAGGACGACGACTGGATCTAATCAAGCAGCTTTCGGTCGCGCCCTCTCCTCTCTCTCGGGTGCGTCCTGAAACACCTGCCCCCCGCCTTCTCCCGAGGCGGGGGGCTTTTTTGTTTGAGCACGCGCTTATTTATAGCCGTTCGTGTTGTAATAGATGTAATTTCCCTTCTCGCAGTTCCAGTTGGTGTAAATCAAATCCGGATTCAAGGGCGAGAAGTAGGCAATGACCACCTTGTCGTTCAACTGCAAGGGGACGTTGAAGGAGACGTAATTTCGACCGGGCACTACGGTATAATCAGTACGAGCCGTGAGAGCCTGACCATTCTTGGTGATTGAAAAAACATCTGCCACCAATTGGTGAGGCAGATACACCACATGCATCCCCACCTGACTCTGCCCGGGAAGCCAATGGTCATTAATCCAGTCCTGAGTGACCTCGAACGTTGTCGTCGCATAAAACGTATCCTTTCCATTCAGGTCCGATGCACTGATATGCTCGATCACGGACACGGAATCGGACTCCCATTGCGGGGTAGCGGAGACCATGGCGTCGTCGCCAGTATACACAAGGAGGGTTCCATCCAGATCATTACGACCGGGTTCATTCCAGCGGTGGGTCACCAGATCAAGATTGCCGTCCGAGTTCAGGTCAGCCAACAGCACGGCTGAACCCCAGCCTCCCTGAGCTGATTGCCAGTCCGGGACGCTCACATGCGGGGCATAGCGGATGATATACGGGTCCAGAAAACGATACAGGGAGAATCCTCCCCGACCGTTACCAATATAATTGTTGGCTGAAGTCGCCAGAGTCGGCACCGTATCGGGCCGCGAAGCCCAGCTGGGGTGCATGGTGGCGGCAAAATCAATGCCGTTGCCATAATAGTTGATATCCACACTCTGCCATGAAGGAGAAGTGGCAAGGGTCCCGTCAAGCTGGCCGAGGTAGACCCTGACCGGAGCCGCAGGGAATGCCAAGTCAAGCAGTCCATCCATGTTCACGTCTGCAAACTGGCAAGCCATAGCCACATAGGCATCGTCGGATTTCCACCACGGCGTGCTCCCCAACGTTCCACCGTCATTGCGATACACCACCTGCTGGCAGTTGAACGGCGGATCAGGGTTCGCATTAACCTTGTTGCGCGCAGACACACGTGAGGCTTGCCCCTCAAACGAGCACTTGGCGAAGCTCTCGATACCGGGAATGGGTTCGCCGCAGGCCACAGCCAGATCCAGATCACCATCACCGTCAATATCCCCAAGGTCCAGACCAAAGGAGGGGAAGCCCGTCACCTGCCAGGAGGGGGTCGTCTCAAGAAAATTCGGCGGTCCATGGTTCATGTAGACCTTGGCTCCACCACCCACATATTCGCTCTGGTTCCCCAGGAAGACAGATACAGCAACGTCCACATAGCCATTGCCATCAATATCGCCCACAGCCAGCAGCCCGTGATGCTGGCGATCTGTGGAATGCCAATCCGGACTTGTTTTGAAATTTCCGTTCTTGTCGTTGTAAAAGACCTGCACACATTGCAGGGCCTTGTCATTGCCGCTGGAAACAACCATGTCCGGATAATTATCACCATTGATATCAACCAGCGCCAGACCGGTTCCATAATCGCCGCTGGTTGCCGGGTCCCACGAAGGATTTGTGCTGAAGTCATACGTTTTATTAAATGGAATGGCTGTCGCATTCACGGAGTTCTCCCCCGTGCCCGTCATATGGACAGTACAAGCCCCCAACACCAGCGACAACGCCACAAGCGACACCAACACCATCATACGTCGGTCGATCATGAATCCCTCCTCGGATATATCACATGACTCATACTACCTCTCCATTTTCATTTGCATAAGCAAGTAATCAGAAAAACATCATTTCATCAACCATATCAGACTTATCGGTGTAAAAAAGAACGTATTTTCGCACATTCAAGTGCCACAACCATGGCTAGCCCCTCATCTAAATATCAACAGATTCGGGCTATTGGAGAACCATCACCTTCACGATCAACACGCCTCCAATCGATATAGATAATTCTCAATATTTTCAGATGTTAAGTAATCCCGGAAAAACGTCGATCAGGCACAGTGATTGCTCATGCCATCGGGACTGGCAACATTTTCCGCGAAGGAGTCCACCGCTTGCGTCTGACCATTCTCTTCCTGATGCTGACTTTGCTGGCTGTTTACACTCTCGACAACATCACCAACCCCCGGATCGACGTCCGGAGCATGCATTGGCCGGAAACCGTCTTTGTGCGCTTGGAAGGCAAATATTGCCCTCTGTACGTCCCGGCCAGCCAGATGGAATAACCATACGATCAATCCGCCTCGACGAGCGATTCATTGAAAAAACACAGCCCCCCGGACCTTGTTTGTCCGAGGGGCTGTATTTTGGCTGAAACCAGTGATTCAAGACTTCGACTTTGCCTCACATCCCTGCACATAGGTGATCAACTCACGTCCCTGATCATTGCCGGCCTGAAGCGCCCTGAAATCAAGCTTCACATTGTTCAGATACTGCAGAATCAAATGATCCTTGCCTCCACCACCGGGCATCACCCCCGCAAAAAAGAACCCCATGCTCTCAAATTCGGGCACCAACTGTGCGCTAAGCGGATCCGACAGATCCAACCCCAGAAAAACCACATCCATGCGTTCCAGACAGGCCTGACGCAACCGAAGCAGGACTTCAGCAGCAATACCCTTGCCATACCGCCTAACTCGCATGCTGGCCGTGGACTTTGAATCCATGTTGAAATCCAGAGACAATGGCCGATCGGAAAGCTCCAACCCCTTGGGAACGATACTCACACTCACCCCACGGTCCTGCCAGCCATAAATCCTGGTCAGCATTTCGGCATGTTCCTGCGGGAAAAAAAGTGGCTTGCCCGGGCCAGCGTTGATGTAGCGATGACAGGTAATAAAGCTTTCACGCCCCTGTACCCCGTCAATTCCCTTGTATTCCCTGAACGGAGCACAAGCCAGGCGCAACACACAGGGTTGAAGCCCAACATCATGCAGAGCCTTTTGCGAATAGGAATGGCTACACACCCCTTGGGCAAACAAGCCATAGGCCTTGCGCTGTCGTGCTTCCTCCACCAGCCAGGCTGTCAGTCGTTTCATGCAGCCACGCTTACGGAACCGGGGGTTCACAAAGACCACACCCAATTCGGGAACCTTGGGTGATTCATCATGGTGCACCAGCGCCGCGTGCCCCATAATTTCGCCCTCATCCGTTACCGCCACGAAGGAAGCCAGAGTATCCTGATCATTCATGAGCCGAATAACAGACGGATCATAGATCTGGAGCTTGCTATACGTGTAGCCATAGGCGTGGTACGCCAACCGCGCCACCTCCAGAGCCTCGTGCGGACGCATGCGCCGAACATCAAAGTGCAAGTCCTCGGGCAGAGGTGGTTGCTCAACACGAACCTCTTCCTCCGGCAAGGGCTCATCCTCAAAGGAGAGTCTTTTGACCAGATTTGTCTCCTTGCCTTCCACCCCCAGACTTCGAAAACTGACCTCGTCCATGTAACGCCTGAGAATTTTCAATCCCAAGCCTTTGATCGGCGCCCCCTCGCTAACGTCCCCTGCTGTTGTCTGTTCCAGAACATCGGGATCAAAGGGCAGCCCCCGTTCCCTGACAAGAAATGTCAGCCCGCCACCTGAGGCGGACATTTCAAGGTGAAACGACTCCTTCGCTCCCCCCGCGAAACCATGTTCGATGACATTGACCAGAGCCTCTTCCAGGGCAAGGCGGATTTCATCCTGCTCCCGCCCCTGAATGCCCATGACCTTGGCATAGTCTGAAACGAAATCCAGAATGCCTTCCAAAAAACGTCTGTCCGCCGGGACGGTCAACTTCACTTCATTGCTCATGGCCCACCTCTCGCTCACCTACAGGAATCCAGATAACCCTAACACGAGCAAAGGTTCATGAAAACCAAAGGGGCTCCAGAATGGCAAACCACAAAAAAACCCCCGCACCAGAACAGGCACGAGGGCTGATTTATGTTTGATCGGAAAGGCTACTTTTCGTCGATTCCGGGTTTGAGCAAACGTGCCGTGGCATAGCCACCAGCAATGTTCTTCAAATCAGTGAAGCCCTTCTCGCGCAGGAACAACTGACTCTCGTAAGAGCGCAACCCTGTGTTGCAGAACACATGCAAGCGTTTGTCACGGGGCAGTTCTTCCCAACGCGCAGGCAGATCATCCTGGGGCAGGCAGATCCAACGATCACCGTAAATGGCCTGCATCTTTCTGGAGACTTTTTCGGCTCTCACGTCCAAAAACACGTTATTCTCATCCTCGAGCATCTCCAGGAAGGTCACCGGATCGATGGGATCACTGAACCCATCCATGATGTTCTTCAGGGCATTGCCCGCAGCATTAACGATATCCATGGCCGATGCGTACGGCGGAGCATAGCCCACCTCAAGATTGGAAATATCATCCAGATCAGGCTTGTGGGGCAGCAGTACGGCGACGGCATCAACCCGGGCCTTGACTGCATCGCCTTGTGGACCAACAGCTTCGATACCCAATACACGGCGGGTTTTGCGATCCGCAATCAGGCTCATGAACATCAGCTCGTTCCCGGGGAAGAAATGCGCGCGGTCGGCCATAACCACCATTCCCTCTTCGGCATCGAACCCGGCGTCGCGGGCCTGTTTGAGCGTCAATCCGGCTTTGGCCACGCCCAACTCGAAAGCCTTCAGGCAGAACGTGCCCACAGCGCCCTCGAAACGTTCGTTGCCGCCAGCCACATTGGTGCCAATGACACGGCCCTGACGATTAGCCAGAGAACCCAACGGCAGATAGCTGCTCCCACCGGTAATCAGGTTGCGGACTTCACAGCAGTCGCCGCCAGCATAGATGCTGGGATCGGAAGTACGCATCCGCGCATCCACCAGCAAACCGCCCCACGGTCCTACAGCCAGTCCGGCCTCCTGACCGATCTGCGTGTTGGGACGTGCGCCCACACCAAAGATCACCAACTGGCAGGGGATCTCTCCTTTGTCTGTCTTGACTCCAGCCACACGACCATCGGCATCGCCGCTGATCTCCAACAGACGGGTGGAGGACATCACATCCACGTCGTTCTCACGCAGATGATTTTCCACCATCCGTGCCAGCCCGGGGCCAAAGGCCTGCGGCAAAACGTGATCACACATTTCCACCACGGTGGTCTTGATCCCCCACAGCGCAGTCAGGGCCTCGGCCATTTCAAGACCAATGGCACCACCGCCAACCACGACGGCATTATCAATTTCGCCAGCCGCGATCTTATCCTTGATGAGTGTGGCTTTGTGCAGGTTGGAAACGGTGAAGACACCCTGCAGATCATGGCCGGGAACCGGCGGCACGAAGGGAGTGGACCCGGTGGCAAAGACAAGGCTGTCGTACTCGAGTTCACTTTCCTTACCGGTCTCCAGGCTCTTGATCAGTACGGTCTTGGCCTTGCGGTCAATGGAAATGGCTTCGGTCCTGGTCAGGACATTGACCCGCTTGTACTGCCGGAAAAATTCCGGATCACGCACGGCGTGGTACACTGTGGAGCACAACTCTTTAACCTCGGCAATATCACCGCTGACATAATAAGGAATGCCGCAGCCGCCATAGGAAATAATGGAGTCACGGTCCACAACGGTAATCTCGGCTTCCGGGTCAAGGCGACGGGCACGGCAGGCCGCTTTGGGCCCAAGGGCCACGGCCCCGATAATCACAATTTTCTTGGGCATGAAGACTTTCTCCTTGCAGTATCGTCCGGTCGCTTGCCCGCCAGCGGTAAAAAAAACCGGCGGGACGCGGCCCATTAGTTGCTTAAACGTCGGGTCTGTAGCACGGCTGCTCTTTTTTTCAAACACCCGCAAACCCGAGTTTTTCACTAAGGAAATAGCAAGTCAAAAGGAATATTCCGAAGAACCCGGATATCCCGTCAGCGGCAAACCCACAGGGCAGCGCCCTCAAGCTGCTGATAGATCGTATCGCTGGCCGATCCCATGAACAGACGGGGAAAACGCCCCTGCCCGACTCCGGTCCGGCCCATGGCCACCACCGCATAGCGCCCCGCATCAGCCTCCTCCAGAATTGTTTCAGATATTTTTCTGGATTCCACGATACGCGCGGAGATGCGCTCCTCGGAAAGATTATTATCCAGTAGGGCCGCCATGCTCCCTTCCAGAGCCTTCTCGGCCTGCCTTCGCCCCTCGTCACCATTCTTGGGAACAATGCTCAGCATTGTCACGTCATGTCGCGGTTCATGCTCCAGCATGAAGCCCACATGGTCCGCCATGGCCAGGCTTGAGGTTGAGCCGTCCACACAGAGCAGCACGTTCTTGCGACCTTCTTCAACGTTGCGGCAAATCCACAACGGGGCACCCACATGCTTTTCCAGCACCCCACGGCTCACGCTGGACCCGAAGGCCTCCTCCAGACGGGTCAGCCCGCGGCGCCCAAGCACCAAGGCGTCATAGAGGCCCTTTTCGCTTTCAAGAATGATATCCATGATCTTGGAATATCGTTTGAAAACGATCTTTGCTTCCATGTGCCCGGCCCCGAAGCCCTTGCCGCACAGAAGTTGCCGTGCCTTTTCCAGAGCGCCACTGACAGGACTCTGCGACGAGTCGATATCACAGCTGAGCTCCTGAAGCAGATGTCCACCTGCTTCAGCCACTGCGGACTTCGGGTCCGAATCGGTATAGAAAAAGGTCAGCCGGAGATGCTCCGGGGCACTGAAAAAATCGGCAACAAAACGCACCCCGCACAGGGCACTGGGGTCCGTGCTCAGGGTAACCAGCAGATGCTTATCCATCAAAACCACCTCCGCGACCATGACAGGAAAAACTCCGGCCATGGTTTTACTATACTCGATCAGCGGAAAAAGTGGAAGAATTTGATTATGCTAGATGGCACCACTGAGTTCCATGTGCCAGTAGGCCCCCACAAAGCACAGAGCCGAGACAAGGATCTGAAAAATAATGGCAGACCAGAAAGAAAAGGCCGATTCCTCGCGGGAAATATTCAGCAACCGGGATTGAATTTTACCAGTCCTGATTCCCACTCGAATCAGATTGAGGGACAACAGCCCAAGCAGGGCAAGTACGATGGGAATGACATATTGCATGGGTCTCTCCAGGGTACGAGTTTGCAGGTGCAGGCATACACTGCCGGAGGCCAGGCATCAAGCTCGGGCCTTGCCCCCGAAAGCACCCTCGGGTAGGACCTCGGCAGACAGGGAGAACATGATGGGCCACACTCTCAAATTTGACTGCAATGGAGTAGATTGGAACGAGGCTGCCGAGGTCTTTGTGCGCGCGCCGCTAGGCATGCGCATCCCCGGACGTCTGAAAAAAGCCTTCGAGGCCAGTCATACCGTTTGCTTCGCCTACCATGGCGAAACACTCATCGGATTGGGCCGAGCCATCTCCGATGGTGTCTATCAGGCCGCGATCTATGATCTCTGCATCCTGCCGGAATATCAAGGCCAGGGTCTGGGTAACGGCATGATGAAAGCCATATTGGACAAACTTGATGTGGAACACGTCATACTCTATTCGGTCCCCGGAAAAGAGGCTTTCTATGAAAAGCTCGGCTTCTCCCGCATGCTGACGGCCATGTCCTGCCATCGTGATCCGAGCAAACTCATTGCCGGCGGCTATATCGAGTCCTGAAGACTCTCCACCACAATTCCCACAGTCATCCTGATTTCAACTCTTCCCAACTGAGCGACGCAATGTCCCATGCAAGATGATATCATACCGTCGCTTTGCATCCCGGGCAGTTATTGCGTAAACAGTTAATAGACCAAACTAGTTTAACCAGGGTGGCGTGATGCGGTTCTTCTCAAAATATCTCCTGCCAGGACTGGCCTTCTTTCTGCTCGCCAGAGCTGCCCAGGCGCTCGCCCCTTTCCCCGACAGCGTGGTCCCTGTCTGGCCTGCTGCCGGGGTCGGTTTCGTGTCCTTCTATCTTCTGGGCGCTGCGCCCGCAGCCGGAATCCTCATTGCCGACGCCCTGGCTGCCATGATGACCGGGCACACTCCATCGATGGCCTTCCTTTTGGCGGGCGGCAACACCCTGTGCCTTGGTATTGGCGGTCTGATCCTTCGCAAGGTCACTGGAAAGAACTCCTTCCTCGATTCCCTCAACGGGATGCTACAGTTCATTTTCGCAGGCCCGGTGCTCAGCGCGTTCCTAGCCGCCCTGCTGGGCATCATTTCCTTGAAGGTGGGCTCAATCCACCCCCTTGAAGACGCGACCTTGCCCTACTGGACCTGGTATGTCTCGGACATGACAGGCATCGTCATCGTGGCACCATTGGTCACGGCATGGACACGCATTCCCCTCAATCTTCCCCCGACTCTTCGCTCTCTGGAAGGGGTCGGAATGTTTGCCTGCGCCGCTGTCCTGTCTCACTTTGTCTTTTCCTCGGAAGGACACATCATCTTTGCCCAGTACCCTCTGCCCTTCGTCTTTATCCCCATCATGGCCTGGGCCACGTTCCGTACCGGCCACAGAATCATCACTCTGCTGCTGGCCATGATCTTCGTCTATGCCGTAATCTGGACCATGATCGGGCAAGGCCACTTTGCCAAGATGGGCTATCCGTTTTCCATCCATATCCTACAGATTTTCACCGCCTCCGCAGCCATCACATCCCTGATCATCCACACCATGATCGACTCTCTCCGGTCTAATGAAATGGCCTTGCAACGCGCCAATGAAGAGTTGGAAGACCGCGTCAAACGCAGAACACGCCACCTCAACAAGGCCCTGAGCAACTTACGGGCTGCGGAAGCAAGCTACCGTACCATTTTCGAGAACGCCATGGAGGGCATCTATCGCACGGACATCAACCATCGCTTCCGCAAGGCGAATCAGGCCCTGGCCGACATTCTTGGCTACACCAACCCACGCGAACTCATTGAAGAAGTCCATGACATCAGGACGTTTGTGGCCGACCCGGCAGATCTATCCCGATTCTATGAGCTCCTCGCCACAAAAGGACAGGTCAAGAATTTTGAATCAAAGGCGCGCCGCCGGGATGGCGCTGAAATCTGGTTGAGCCTCAGCAGCCACCCCATCAAGGACAAAAATGGAAAGGTCGCAGGCATCGAAGGCATCCTCCAGGACATTACCGACCGCAAATGCTCCGAGCAGGAATTGGAGCGCCGGGCTTTCAGTGACCCCCTCACGGGAGCAGCCAACCGGCATTTCTTCGACCACAGCTTCGAGAAGATGCTGGCCCAGGCCAAGCGTACAAATTCCGGCTTGGCCCTGCTTTTTCTTGATATGGACAATTTCAAAGATATAAACGATACTTACGGACATCGCGGCGGAGACGACGTACTCATCGAAACCGTCACACGCATCCAATCCCGACTGCGTGACGCCGACCTGCTGGCCCGTATCGGGGGTGACGAATTCGCCCTACTGATCCACAACACCCGCAATCACAAGGACGCAGCCCAAATCGCAGAAGATATCATCACAGCCCTTGGGGCCGAATACGCCATCAGCAAGAACCCCATTCACATTGGAGTCAGCATCGGCGGAAGCCTCTACCCCGCAGACGGACAGGACATGGAAACCCTGCTTGAACGCGCCGACGAGGCCATGTATCGCGCCAAGCAGAGAGGCAAAGGCCAATTCGTCCTCTGGGGCGCAAGGCCAGACCAGATGGAGAACATCTCTTGACCAACGCTCTTAGCGATCACAGATTCTTCAAACGTCTTCTCAACATACTGCTGGTCGCCCTGCTCTGCTTCGCCGCAACCTTCGGGCTCATGGAGTTCATCCTCAGCCCGAGGACACTCCATCTGAACGCAGCAGAGAAAAATTTCATCGCCCACAAAAAACACCTACGAGTCGGTATCGACAACGATTTTCAACCACTGCAATTCGTTGATACCGACAATCGCGTCATGGGAATGACTGTCGATTATCTTCGCCTGCTGGCTCTGCACACCGGGCTGGAACTTACATTTGTCCCTGCGGCCTGGGTAGACATCGTCGAGATGCTCAAGCGGGGAGAAGTGGACATGATTCCCGACGCCACGCCCACCCCCTCGCGCATGAAGCACTTCCTGTTCACCCAGGCAGTGAACAATCACAGCACATCGCTCTACGTCCTGAGCCATATTCAAGGTGTCCATTCTCCGGCGGACCTTGCAGGGCGTCGAGTCGCGGTTGTTCAGGGGACATCCATCATTGACGAAATCCTCAAGTACCCCGAGGTGATCGTTGTGCCTTACAGGGGAACCATCGACCAGCTCAGAGCCCTCAAGAACAAAGAGGTCGATGCAGCCGTAAGTTACGACATGCTCTCCCGTTTCTGGTTATCCAAAGAAAATATCACCAACATCAAAGCCGTTGGCACCATCAAGAGCGAACCGGGCTGCCTGGCAGTCCGCAAGGACGATGCGCTCCTGCATTCCATCCTGTCCAAGGCCGTGGAATCCATGCCGCGAGACGAGGTGTTGCGCATTGAACAAAAATGGGTTGGCACCCCGACCATGGAACGCAATTTCCCGAGCCAGATTCGTCACTACCAGAAATGGATATCTGCAATCGTGGCCATCGTGTTCTCGATTTTCCTCTGGAACATCCTGCTCCAGAGGCGGGTCAAGAACCAGGTTCAAATTCTGGATGCCAGCCACAAACGCTATCAGGCCCTATTTGACACAGCGCAGGACATGATCCTGATTCTCAAAGACCGCATAATCGTAGACGTCAATCAAAAGGCCATCGACCGCCTGGGCTACTCTCGCGACGAGATCATCGGCATGACTCCGAAGCTTCTTGGCCCTCCCCGACAACCTAGCGGCATCTCCTCAGAACAATTGGCTCTTGATTCTCTCAAGCGGGCTCAGGCCGGGGAGTCCTTCACCATCGAATGGCAGGCCGTCTCGGCCAGCGGCGCTCTTCTGGACACGGAGGTCAGCCTCAGCACCTTTGAAAGCCCTGAAGGGCGCTATGTACTGGGTATCGCCCGTGACATCACCCAGTGGAAACAGAACCAGCAGGAAACCCAACGTCAGGCGGCCTATTTCCAACAACTCTTCGAAAACTCACCTCAGGGTGTCGTCATGACCGATGACGAAGCACTGATCGTGGGCGTCAACAGAGCCTTCGAAAAACTGTTTGGCTGGTCCGAGGAGGAAGCTCGCGGTCATTATGTCCATGAATTGCTCCTCCCCCCGGAAGACCACGAACAAAACATTCGCAATGCCTACCGCATCAGAGCAGGTGAATGGCTTCAGACAGAGGGTTCCCGCCTGCACAAGGACGGGCACGCCATCCAGACAGCCGCTCTGGGCTACCCCATTTTCGTGGATGACAAATTTCATGGGGCCTATGTCATCTACACCGACATCACACAGCGCAAACAGGCAGAGCAGGAAATTCTACAGCAAAAGGCCTTTTTTGAGCAGCTCTTCGAAAACTCACCCCAGGCCATTGTCATGCTCAACCTCGACGCTGAAATCACCAAGATCAATGCCGCGTTCACGGCCATTTTCGGTTTCACGGAGGATGAGACCATCGGCATGACCACCGATCAGATTCTTGTGCCTGAAAGAGAAATGACTGTGCACAAACAACGAGCCGCGGCTCTGCGACAGGGCAAAACAGTCCAATACGAGATCGCTCGCAGGCGCAAGGACGGCCAGCTCATTCAGGTCAATATCATCGCCTATCCCATCTTGATCGAAGAAGAAATCAAAGGCGCTTACGTTGTCTACAATGACATTAGCGATCGCCGAAGGGCAGAACAGGAAAGCCAGCGCCAAACGGCCTACTTCCAGCAACTCTATGAAAACTCGCCCCAAGGCATCGCCATCGTGGACAACGACGAACGCATCCAGTCCACCAACAAGGGATTTGAAACTATCTTCGGTTACAACTCTGATCAGACAACAGGCGTTGCCCTGAACGAGATCATTGCTCCCCCGGATGCCACTGATGCCATGGAAATTTCAACCCGCTTGGCACGGGGCGAATTCATCATCACTGAAACCGTGCGCCAGCATAAAGACGGCTCCTCCGTCGATGTCGCCCTCATCGCCTACCCCATCCTGATTGACGGGCAGCGGCAAGGCTCCTACGCGATCTATACCGACATTACCGAACGTAAAAAAGCCGAACGTCAGCTCATTCATCAAGCCTATCATGACAAGCTGACCGGCCTGCCCAACCGCTCCATGCTCCAGGAGCGGATCGGCCATGCCATGGAACGCGCCAAGCGAGACAAGTCATACAATTTCCAACTGTTGTATATGGGGTTGGACCGTTTCAAAGTGGTCAACGACAGCTTGGGACACGTGGTGGGGGATCAACTGATCATGGCCACTGCTCACCGCCTTGTAGATACGATGCGTGGTGTGGACACCATCTGCCGTGTCGGTGGAGACGAATTCGCCATACTGCTGGAAGAAGATGTCAGCGCAGATTCAGCTCTGACCGCAACGCAACGCCTTCAGGCCTCCATTCGCCGTCCCATAAACACAGGGGAACAAGAAATTCATATCACCGCCAGCATCGGCGTCATCATGGGCCCCCCAGGCCATGAACGTCCCGATTTCATGCTGCGCGATGCCGAAATTGCCCTGCATCAGGCCAAGCAGAAAGGCGCCGATCACGTCGAAGTCTTCCAGGCCAGCATGCATGACCGTGCCGTACAGCTTCAACAGTTGGAAACCGACCTCAGGCAGGCGGTGGAGAAACAGGAATTCTACCTGCACTACCAGCCCATTGCAGATCTTCGTACCGGCATATTGACCGGAGTTGAAGCCCTGGCCCGATGGAAGCACCCTGAGCGAGGTAAGATCTATCCTGGAGAATTCATCCCCGTGGCCGAAGACACCGGCCTAATCATCCCTCTTGGTGAATTTGCACTTCGCGAGGCCTGCAGGCAATTCAAAGACTGGCAACAGGCGTACCCGGGATGCCCGCTGGGCTTTGTCAGCGTCAACCTATCGGCTCGACAGTTCACCCAGCCCGACCTTGCGAACAAAATCCAGGACATTCTTGAGGAAACGGCTCTGGCCCCCGCGCATCTGCACCTGGAGATCACGGAAACCGTAGTCATGGAAAATGCCCATATTGCCAACAGTACCCTGGCCGCCCTCAAAACCATCGGCTGCAGACTGTCGGTCGATGATTTCGGAACGGGCTATTCCTCGCTGGCCTACCTGCACGGGTTCCCTCTGGACACATTGAAGGTGGACCGTTCGTTTGTGAACCGCATCTCTCAGGGCAAAGAGCATGTTGAAATCATCAAGACAATCATCAAATTAGCCCATAACCTGGGTCTGGATGTCATTGCCGAGGGCGTGGAAGACCAGGATCAGGCCGACCAATTACGCCGCCTACGTTGCGATTTCGTCCAGGGATATCTCTACAGTCGTCCTGTCAGCGCAAAAAGCATCGAGGTGCTTCTCGCCGTGTCTGGAGCCAGCCTGCTTGACTCCTCCTCGTCATAATCCACTCAAACCATCGACCAGTTGACCCATACGCTCATTCAGGTATTCTGCCCTCCATCTCAGGCCAAGGAGTACCTACGTGTCCAAGAAAAAAGATAAGGCCCTATCCAGAAGGGATTTTCTATTTGCCGGCTTGCGCCGCCTACGTCGTGACGAAGATGAAGGGGAGAAGAAGCAGGAATTCTCTACCCTTGCCGCCGCCACCGAGGGCGTCACCAAGGACGATGCCACCAAGGCCAAAGAATCTTTCGTGGCGGGCAATGCCGCCTACGCCAAGGCCGACTACGAAACGGCCTGGCCCCTGTACCGCGAATGCGTCCAGCTCTTTCCCGCCCACATCGAGGCACGCAAACGTCTCGCCTACTGCCACTACCGCATGGGGCGCCACCTGCAGGCCAGAGTGGAGTTTGAACGCGTGCTACGTGAAGCCAAAAAGGACAACTTCAGCTCTCTCTATCTGGGACTGGCATACTGCCGCCTGAAGAAGGCAGACAAAGCCGTTAAAGCCTGGAAGGGATACTTCAATACCGACGAAGTCCGCATCATGCGTGAACTGAACGTGCAAATGGCCATGCTGGACTCACCAGAGCCACCTGACACGGCAGATGTGGCCGATCTTGTGGAAGAAGCCATTCAGGCCCGCAAGGAAGAATTGCTGGAGCAGGAGACATCGGCCTAAGCCACAGGCCTCCTCTCTCAGTCTTCGGCACCCAACATCTGTTCCAGGGCTTTGGCATACTGGCTTCGCACCGCTTCCAAGGCCTGGACCGTGACCGCACCGTTAGGCGTGACCACTTCGGAAAAACGCTTGGGCAGTCGCACCGCATCAGGATTGAATCCCGTGGCAAATTTCAACCGCCAGCGACGGCGGCGTGCGTCCTCTGCCAATTCGTCCAAGTGTGAAGCTGCCTCCCAATGTCCGACACTATCCAGACACTCAGCCAGCACATCGGTACTGTAGATGTGCCGTCCGAACAGACAGCCCACCATGCAGTTGACCATGACCCTGCGATGCTCGTCGCGCAGCAGAAAACGCACAGCGTCCTCGGGCGGCCCGCCGCACTCCAGGTCATATGAGTAACAGGCGTTATCCAAATGTGAATGCCTGAAATTCATGGCCTGCGCCGCAAAGAATGTGGGACCGCTGGCGTAGCCCGCCATTTCCTGCCCCAGGACACAGGCAAAGTCCTTGCCTCCATAGACACGAGCAGCACTTTTCACCCCTTGTGCCAGTTCCTTCCAGAATGGAGTCTCACCCCGTCCAAGCAGCCTCAGCCCCCTGACCAGGGACTGTGCATCCCCGAAACGCAATTCCATACCGGTCTCGGCAACGCCGATAATTCCTTTCTCACTGGCTTCACAAGCCCAGGCGAGACAGCCGCCAGCAGACATCACATCCATGCCCTGACGCTCCACTTCTGTCAGCAGGCTCAGTACCTCATGCGGGTCGGACAGCGCCAACATGGAACCACAACAGGCCATGTGCTCGAAGTCGAACCCCACATCACCACCGCCCCCGGGCATGACCGCCAAACGGATGCAGCCAACAGGACATCCCGTACAAGCCGCTCTGCGCACGGGAACGGCCTCGGGCATTCGCTCCCCGGACAGGGCCTCGATGCCCTCACGGCTGGTGGCCCGCAGATTTCTCCAGGGCAAGGAACCCAAAGCATTCAGGGATGAAATGATCTGTGCCGTGCCCACCCCCCGATACTTCTCCATGGAGGGTGACTTGGCAGCAAGGTCGTGCATTGTGCGCCGCAAGGTCTTGTAGCCCGATCCGAACCCACCCAGACGCCGATCATCGCCCACCACGGCAAAGGCCTTGAGGTTCTTGGACGCCAGCACGGTCCCAGCACCCAGACGACCAAAATGACGATGGCGGTCCACGGTAATACAGCCAAAGGTACACCCATTCTC
Organism: Desulfovibrio ferrophilus; assembly: GCF_003966735.1. Taxonomy (NCBI): domain Bacteria; kingdom Pseudomonadati; phylum Thermodesulfobacteriota; class Desulfovibrionia; order Desulfovibrionales; family Desulfovibrionaceae; genus Desulfovibrio; species Desulfovibrio ferrophilus. The sequence continues at coordinate 36,468 of NZ_AP017378.1, read as the reverse complement.
GGCAGCAGGCCCGATGCAGGCCACGGAGGTCCGCCCCGGACGGGCCGTCAGCATTGCCCGCACCCGCGCGTGAACAACGGCAGGTTCCTGTCCAGCCAGTTCAGCCCCTTCACGAACCTCAGCCCCGGCTCTGTCCACTCCCAACCATGACATCCCAGGTGCCCGGCCTGTAATGACTAGGGCATCAATGCCGGCCAATTTCAGGGCCCACGGCAAACGCCCCCCCGCATGGGATTCGGCATACTGTCCGGTATGCGGCGACACGAAACCGCAGACGACCTTGCTCATCATGGGGAACAGGCCCGTCAGCGGGCCAATGGCGAAAATCAATGGCTGGCAGGGAGACAGTGCAGGCTCTTCGGGATGACCATAACGCTCGTACAAGGAGGCCGCCAGCCCGGAGCCCCCCAGGCAGTCGGCACTGCCTCCATGATTCACCACCTGCGTACCACCGGTGTTCAGGCTTACAATCAGAATACGAAACGGTGCTGCGGGCTGCATTGCGGTTCAATTCCAGAATTCGAGTAATAAAACATGTCGCTCCAACGAAAACACTCCGGCAGACCATGCCCGCCGGAGCCCTCTTTGGAACAGAAGCTGTTCGCTGTCAACGTTGGGAGGTCGCGGCGGAAGCTCCCGCTGCGCGAATGGATTTCTCGACATTGAGGCTCGATTCCGTAGGAACACGCCGTGCCTCGGCTGCCTCCTTCAAATCAACGTAGCGATTGTGTGCCTGGATGTTGCGATGAACCAGAGCAGCAGAGAGCAACCCCATGGGCACCAGAATATTCAGTACCCAGTACTCCTCAAAAAAGACTCCAACCCATCCGGTGCCGCTCAAGAGCATGAGCAGGACTCCGATGCCCAGGTTGCCAAAATAGGCATGACCGAGCCCCGGCCACAGCAGGGACAACAAAAAGGCAACCTCGGGATTCTTGCGTCTGTTCAGCATCCGATTGGTTCGGCTCGCCATACGAGCCAGTCGCTCCCTCTGGATGGGATCCAGTGGCTTGTGCACTTCACTGACGTTGTCTGGCCCCTTGTTTTCTTCCTCATTCCGTTTTTTGTGCCCATCCAGGTTGACCCGTTCTCCGCCCTTGTCATCCCATGGAGCATTGCCCCTGATGATGACGCGTCCAGCTTCCTTGGGCGGGGCCTTTGGAGGCAGGGGAGTCATATGATGCGGCATATAGGCAGGAGTAGCGGTGTCTGGTATTTCCAGCTCCAATCCACTGATGGTGGGCGTATCCGGGCTAACGATATCCTGGTCGTCATATTCCACGGGACGGCTGTGCCCGACCATTTGTCCCAAGAGCGAATCCTCTAGGGGCAGATCATCCACTTCAGACCGCGGAGGAAGATCATCCGCTTCACGGCGTTTGAGCAATTCACGAACTTCCCTGCCGAACTGCTCTTCGGACAAAAACCCTTCATCTCTCATCTGCTCCAGATGCCGAACCGCATCCGATATCGACTTGTCGCTCATTCCCTTCCCGCTTGTTCACGATTTCGCCCTGCTCGACGGTTAAAGACTATGCACCAAAGGCTGAGTCACAGGCAAGTGGCATTGCACCACGAGACTTGCCAAGGCGTCATCACATTGCTAGCGTTGGTAAGTGGTTGAATACCCCATTTTCATCATCGCCTGGAACCGGGAGGAATAATGGCTTTTGTGCAATGGGACGAGCGAATGTCCGTTGGAGTCGAAACCATCGACCAGCAACACAGGGAACTCCTCGAGTTGATGAACAGCCTGCATGAGACCTGTTCCGGCGATGCCTGCCAGCCCGATGCAGTTCAAAAAGCCGCAGATCAATTCAGCGAATACACCCGGTATCATTTTTCCACCGAAGAGCAATTCATGGACAGCACCAGCTATCCTGAATTTGATGAACACATGGAGCAGCACATGGAGTGCAGCATGAAGGCTGCTGATTTCTTTGGAGACTATCTCGCCGGTGGAGGCGAGGTTGGCCGCGACATGCTGGAATATCTCAAACAATGGCTCATCAACCATATCCTGAAAACTGACAGAAAACTTGGCCTGCACCTCCGCAACCAGGGCCTGGAATAGGACCAATAATGCGCTTGATGTATCTGGCTCTGGAATCAGGAGCCAATGTTTTTGACTGGTTGCACTGCAAATGGGAGCGCGAAGCCACTCACAGATTCGTGGTCACTTTGCTGGCCCTGTCCTTCATCGGCACGCTGATCGCCGTTGAAATCGACAAGCTCGGCCTGTTGCCACCGCATCTCTCCACTATCGTGCCCGACAATCCATTCTACGCCATCAACGTTGCCTTTACCCTGATGCTGGTGGTGGAAGTTGTCAGCATGATCTTCATTCTGCCCAAGTCCTTTTCGAGATCCATGGGCAAACAGTTCGAAATCCTGTCCTTGATCCTACTCAGAAGTTCCTTCAAGGAACTGGTCAATCTCCATGGGACCCTGACCTTTCCCGATGACTTTGACATCCTGGGTCGCATCATGACCGACGGATTCGGGGCTCTGGCCGTGTTCCTGCTTCTGGGATTTTACCTGCGGCTGCAGCGCCACCGTGAACACACCAAGGATGGAGCGGCATTGTACGCCTTCGTCATTACCAAAAAGGTCCTGGCGTTGCTCCTGCTGGCTATCTTCGTCAGCCTCGGAGCTTTCAATGCCTGGCAACTGGCCTCTCACGGAGAGTTGTTGCACTTTTTCCTGGTCTTCTACTCGGTACTCATCTTCTCGGACATCTTCGTGGTGCTCATCTCCCAGCGTTACCGCCCCTCCTTCGAGGCGGTCTTTCGCAACTCCGGGCTGGCTCTGGCCACGTTGCTTATCCGGCTGGCCCTGTCGGCACCGCCCTATTGGAACACCGCGCTGGGAGTCAGCTCGGCCCTGTTCGCTGTCTGCCTGACGCTAGCCTTCAACTCATTCAGACAGAGCAGGATTGCGGATTGAGCTGAAGCCTACGGGCAGTGCTCCAGATTATCCTCACTGCGGAAACACTGTCTGATGATCCGAACCACATCCTCAAACCAGAGGAATGGGCACCTTGCCGAGGCATCTCGCCAAATCGTCTCGGTATTGAGCCAAACCACCGGCTTTGCGCATATTGTCGCCTCCCTTGAATTGGACTATTCTGCGCCGATCTTGATCCAGATGTGCACCCCATCCATTGGGAGGACATTGTGATTTCTGCACTCGCGCCCGTATTTGCGGCCATTTTGCTGGGCTATGCCCTGTCCCGCTTCCGGTTCCCTGGCGAAGGGTTCTGGCCCCAGGCAGAACGCATCACCTATTTCGTTCTTTTTCCGGCACTTCTCATAAACAAACTGTCCACCGCCGAGTTCGGCACCGAAGCAACAGCCATGGCCACGGCTCTGATTGGTACTGGATTGATCACGGCTCTGGGCCTTCTCGCCCTGCGCCGTCGACTGCCTTTCGAGGGTCCTGCCTTTACCTCGGTCTTTCAAGGCTCCATCCGCGTCAACACTTACGTGGGTCTGGCTGGTGCAGCCGCGATGTTCGGAGATCAGGGTATCGCGTTGTCCGCAGTGGCCCTGCTGGCCATTGTCTCCCTCAATAATCTGCTCTGCGTACCGGTGTTGGCCCGTTATGGCTCCAAGGCCAGTGGCTCAAGCCAGGGACTCCTGCTGGAACTGATGCGCAATCCCCTGATTCTGGGCTGCGTGGCAGGCTTCACACTCAATGCATCGGGCCTGCCTCTGCCAAGTGCCTTTCATGACACCCTGGCTGTCATCGGCCGTGCCGCCCTGCCCATGGGGCTGCTGGCCGTGGGGGCAGGACTCAAACCCGGCAGCATTGCTCAGGGGCTGCCCGGCATAGCACTGTCCTCGGCCATCAAGCTGATGGTCTTCCCCCTGCTGGCCATGGCCCTGTGCATCCTGCTCGGGGTCGACGGTCCGGCGCTCACAGTTGCCGTGCTGTTCTGCGCACTGCCCACAGCATCTTCCTGCTACATTCTGGCCCGACAACTCGGCGGAGACACCACCCTCATGGCAACCATCATCACCGTGCAAACCGTGGCCTCGGCCCTGACCATTCCCATCTTTGTCGGCCTGGTTAATTAGACAAAAAAGGCCGGAAGGTTACCCTTCCGGCCTGAAAATGATTCGACGTCAGTTGTGTCTTTACATACTGGCCACAGGATACTGCGCGCCCTTCCAGGCAAAGATGCCACCGGAGTAACGCACCACATTGGTATAGCCCAACTTGCGCGCCCAAACAGCACCGTTATGACTCCGCGTGCATTTCACGAACCCGCAATAAACGACAATGAGTTTGTCCTTGTCAGGTCCGAGCAGGGTCTCGTACTCTTCGGCACTTTTGCCATCGGTTTCCTTGGCATCCCATTCCTTCATATCCGGGATGGGGAACAGGAACTGCACGGCACCGGGCACATGATTCTTCTTGTAGCTGGCTTCAAAGGGCATGGTATCGACGATGACCATGTCTTCCTTGGCATCCATCTTGGCCTTGAGTTCATCCGTTGTGACAAGACCGTAATCGCCACGCTCGATCTCGCGCACAAGCTTCACGGCACCCTTTTCCTTTTCCACTTCCTGCGCAAACTTGTCAGGACCAAGCAGATCGCAGCCAGCAAGGCTCATGGCAAACAGACAGATCAGAGCCACGGGACACAGAATCTTGAACAGCTTCATCGGTGTTGCTCCAGCTTTTCAGTAAATATTGACGAACCACGCCGGTATCGGATGCCCGGCAAAACAGCCCCGGCCACACGCCACCAATAGGCATAGGCGATCATGGCCAGTAACATGAGATCTCTCACAAAAGCCTGACGAAGACCGTGAAAAGCAACACCCTCCGGGTCACCCGGGCCATAGCAGCCGCAATCCACGTCCAAGCCCAGCCAGATGCCATAAGCCAGCACCACGAGAAACATGAGGGTCATCCCAAGGATCGCGCCCAGACTTCCACGCACATCCAGAATCAGGCCAATGCCTGCCAGCACCTCCAGAACAGGCAGAAGGATCGAGGCAGGCCCCACCAGCACGGCAGGTAACAGACCATAGCCACTGATCACGACAGCAAAGGCCTGCGGGTCGACAAGCTTGATGCCCCCGGCATACACAAACACTATAGCCAGCCCCAACCGTGCAAGACGGTAGGCCCAGACCGAGCGCAACCAGTGCAGCGGTGGCTCAAAAGGAATCTCAGGGATTGTCGGCATCATGCTCCCAGTATGCGGACCAAACGAATCCGCACTCTGCCCCGTCATGTAAAACAGACCGGGAACATCGGACCAATTGTTTGTCCGAATCCGAAACAGGGATTACATATAGATAGAGTCGATAGCGACCATCACGGAGGCCTTTCTTCTTATAGAAAAACGCCCGAGGTACGTTGATCAGCCTGACTTGATAGCGAGTCCGGCAATCTCCTCGGGTAATGGAGTCACGGCATTGCGCCCCAGTGCGGCTAGGCACCAGCCGGAAACGGCTCGGCGTTTGGAGGACGCCACAGGGTAATCAGGAAGGTAGAGTGTGTGCTGTGTCTTGGCGAGATGAGGGGCAAGATTCTTCAGTGAGCATTCGCGTCCACGATGACTGTCGTAGGAAAACTCGTCCCTGTCCGGAACTCTGCTGCCCAAAACCAGCAGCCAGGGCGCAGCGAAAGTCGTGGCAACAAAAGACACCTCATCAAAGAATCGACGCTCGGCGCCGCCACCGGCGACAGTGAGGACCACCAATACATCCTTGTCCAAAAGATAGGGTTTGTCGGTTTCCGCCAAATTCAAAAATTGGCGCGGAGCCACATTATGCAGATAAATATTCTTGGCATTCCCTGCACGATTGCGGGCCTGATAGCACAGCTCACTTTTAGGTTCACAAGCCAAAATCTCACGATGAGGATGACGCTTGGCCAGTTGCACCGCCATATCGGCAGCCCCGTCACCGGCAGCCAGCGCGTACTCACAGCCTTCCAGAACGCTATCCACAATACGCGCCAAAGACGTGTCCCGGTCAAGGGCCGTCCTGACGCTCTTGCCGCGCCCCAGCAATCTGTCAAAAAATCCCGCCATTAATGCCCCCCCAATCATGAATACCAATACTTGACCACAAGTTACGCACTGGAATCAAGCCCTGACAAGCAGAATTACCAACAACCCGATTTCATACCGCGCCAGCTTTGATTCTACTGCACCAAAAAACCCCGCCTCCAGGACGGAGGCGGGGTGCTGAAGATCTCTCAAACGTTGCGTACGACTCGCCTCAACCGACTTTAATTTCAGTAAGTTGGGTAGTTACCCACAGACAGGCCTTGACCGCTTTGTCAATGGTTGCATTCGGATATTGCCTCCCGACGCGCCCTAGCCAATCGAAAAGGTTTTCGTCCAAACGTTCCCTCACGAACGGGGCCTGAAATCAGCCGTTGAGGTTGTGTTGAAAAGTTTCCCTAAGACGTACCTTGCCAAAATTTTGTTCCCGAATGGCTCGGGACGTGCTTCAAAAAGAATCCCGTTTGACTAAACTGCCAGGGACGGGTCTTTTTCTCTTTTGATCCATCCGGCAGAGCCGAGGTGCCCCCCGGTTCCCTGTGCCGACCCGCGGAGCCGGACCGGATTCGCAAGAAGCATAAGCCTCTTGAAGCAAGGTCAGGTCTTTTCTCTGTCAAAGAACTCTTCCATTGACTCCAGATATGAGCGCTTCACACCAGAAAGTCAAGCGCCACAGGGGATCCCGCCAGTTTCACGGCCACAAAAGCCACTCTATAAACCCTACAAAACCATAGGGATTCCACTGGACTCACAAATTAGTCTAAAAAATTTATTATTTTAAATCTCAATATATCAGATAGTTAAATTACAATTTACCGCCAAGGCCACCCTTGTGGGTACAAATCTCCTAACAGTGCGGTATATCGAATCTTTTCAAATTCTCAAGACCTTGCATCCGGGGCTTACAAAAGCTATTCAACCCGCCATGAGCAGTTCAAACACCCCCACCACTGCCCAATTATTGGACAGACACCCCCTATTGAGGCGCCTTTCCGGCCAGATCGTCTGGCTGATGTTTGAAGAACATGATGCCGACCCGGACGATATCCAGGCCTTTCTGGACAGGATGCAACCCGTCATGAATGGCTCAGCCGAACTAATCGAGGCCATCCTTTCCGGCGAAGAACTCTACGCCCGAATCAGACGGGATGGGAAAGGTGTCCCTTGTGAGAAGTGTACAGCGATGGAAGGTAAAGCCATTGCCTTACATCAGGAAGGAGCGGAGCAACTGCTTCCCCCCTATGGTTTGGGCTGTCCGCTCAGGGCCGAGATCATCCCGCCGGGGCAAAGACCTCCGGACGAGGACGAACTCCTGGACCCTGCCAAGGGCTCTGCCCATGGAGACCTGGTCTGCGGAGACTGGATATTCACCCACCCCTGGGGGAACGAATAAGTCCCAGAGACTCCACTTTCCACAAACACGACACTTCCTGCGTAAAGCTGCGAAGGGCTGTTATGCTCCCATGGGCTTGCCAGCCAATCCGCAATATCCCTCATCTCCTTCGCCCTTCTTTTCGGGGTCCTTGAAACGCCACATCATGCATTGGTCCCCCTGACACATCCGAAATTTGTCGTCACTGGTCTTGAGCAAGGGGCAGTATTTGAACCTGGCTTCGTCCTGAGGCAACATCATGATTTCATCTCCTCGTTATCCTGATTTATCAGTCAAATAGCAGATAAAACAAGCATGGTGAAGCCCGTCAAGCCTTATGGTTCTAGGCTCGCCATCTGCTCTGCGTTGACGCTCAGCGCAAAATTCGCGTAAGCTAAATAGGCCCATCGGACCATTTCTCGATGAGTCCGATTCAAGGACACAAAGCCAGCGGAACAAGGAGCACCCCATGGAGCAACCACCTGCCACCTTCCTGGGAACCAATCCTAAACTCACTGCCTTTCTTGCAGTCCCCCGTAAAGAAAAGGAATCTGCCAAGAAGTTCTGCACGCGCCTTGCCCACAAGTTCGGAAAGAACATCTTTGCCGAAGCAATTCACTTTCTCAGCCATATCCAGCTTCCCGCAGATGAAGCGCGCGAGCACTGGATAGCCATCGTCAACCATCGCGAAAGCATGCGCATTCTGGCAGAGCGCGACATCGGGCTGTTGGCCACGATGATCGACTATTTTACCAGCGTCTGCCCACATCTGGTCGCTCCGGTCACTCTGGAGGCGGATACTCTGGCCCAGTGCCAACGACTGATGATGATCGACGATCTAACCGGGCTGTTCAATCGCCGCTACTTCACCGCGGAACTCCAGAAGGAAATCGAACGCTCACGCCGCCTGAAACGCCCCATGGCCCTGCTCATGGCGGATATCGACCACTTCAAGGATTTCAACGACACATTCGGCCATGCGGGCGGGGATAAAGCCCTGGCTTCCGTGGGAAGCATCATGCGCAAATCCGCGCGCCTGATGGACCAGGCCATTCGCTACGGCGGGGAAGAATTTGCTTTTATCCTGCCCCACACGTCAAAGGAAGACGCCATCGTGGTGGCCGAACGCCTGCGTGTCGCAATGGAAAGTCACACCCCTCTGGACTCGGTGGGTGATCCGCTACGCCCTGTGACGCTGTCCATCGGCCTCTCGGCCTGTCCCGATGATGGCGAAGACCCCATTGCTCTCATCGAAGCGGCTGACCGCGCGTTGTATCGGGCCAAGGGGCAGGGTCGCAACCAGGTCTGTACCCAGTCCGATGACTATCGGCGCAGCAAGCGGTACCCTGCAAAGGCAAGCACTCAGTGCCAGATCCGTAAAAAGGGAGCCACACCGGTCATGGCCCGGATGCTGGACCTTTCGACATGGGGTGTTCGTTGCGAGGTTCCCGTGGTTATGGAACCCGGCAAGGATTTATCCTTGATGCTTCAGGACAAGCAAAAAGAGCTGACATTGTCCGTGACCAAGGCACGGACTGTCTGGGCGGAATCTGCCAATGGAGGCATCTGGCGCACGGGCATCACTTTCAGCAACCTTTCCACCCCCCAACGAGAGGGGCTGCACGCCCTGCTGGGCGTCAGTCCTCCTTCCTCCGATTGAATCCACTCTTCCCCGCCAGGGTCTAAAGTGTCGGCTCTGCTGTCCGATAAGACAGAAAGTCGCCTCTGGCGGAGAAAACCATGAACGTTACATCCATCGCCTATCAGCCGCTTACCATTACGGCGCCCACTTCCGAACGGCAGCAGTCCACAGGGCTGCTGTTGCCTCAAGGCATGGATCGTACCCACGATGCTGCGACCGGGTTTGCCACGGACCTGACCCTGCGTCTACAGACTCAGGCTGATCAAAGCGAAAACGACACTTCAGACCTGGCATCCGCCCTGATCAACTCTGTCGACTTTATCGGTGACCAGTTCGGACCCGACGCCGCCACCGCCGCCATGGGCATTGTCTACAGCCGTATCGGTGAAGGTGAAATCACCGAAGATGCCTTGGGGAAAGGCCTTCTGGATGTGATCCGCTTCATGGACCGCAACTTCGGTTTCGAGGGTGGAGACAAGGTCATTGCCCAATTCAACGGAGAGCTCAACGATGCGCTCAATAGCTATTTCGACAACGGGCTGAGCGAAAAATTCTACGCTGGAACGCCCGAATCCGGGACCATTGTCCAGGCGGTCCCGGAGCTGATTCAACAGGTCCAAAATACCTTTGGAGATGAAATCGCCCAGAGTGTCGCCGACATCATTGAAGGCAACCTCGAAAGCGGCCTGACCATGACCAACCTGCGCAAGGGTATTGCTCAAGCCAAGAATCACCTCGCCCGCAATGGAGAACCCGGGGCGGCCTCCGTGCTGGCCCACGCCGCTCAGGGAATCATGGACGGGCTCTCCCCTGAATCCGCTGCTACGACCAAGGGGGTCACTCTGGACATCGCCGTTTAAAGCCTGCGCCACAAAGCTTTCACTTCAATTCGTCAATTGCTTTCCTTTTTTCCGTTCTGACCGTAGAATAGAGTTTAAACCTCTATCACTCTCGGCAACGCCACGATGGACAGTACCACATCCGACTCCTACCAGACTCCCCCCAGCCGGAGTAACACACACAGCAAGCTCGTGATCACCTTGATCATGGCACTGTTCCTGGCACTTTCTGCCTTCTCCACCTTATCCATCCTGCATCAGGACCGTCAAAACCAGACCGCACAAATGCTGACTGCGGCCAGAGGTCTTGAGCGAGTGTTGGGTCGCTTTGCAACTCCGACTACAGATGCCTTTCGGCTCCAGGCAGAATTGGACAACATCGCCAGACGAGACAAACGCATTGTCCGGCTGACCCTGTACACAACCGATAGCAACGGCAACTACAAAGCCCTTGCCAGCACATGGCCGTCCCGACTGGGGCAACCAGCCACCCAAACACAGCTTCAGGTTCTCCAGACCAACGAATCCTACGTGGATGACGAAACCGTCGCAGGGCACAATGCCTTCAGGTTGTCCTTCCCGGTTCACACGGAGACGGGGCAAATACTGGGTTTACTGGATATGCTGATGATAGCCGAGCGACCAGCGACCCTGGCTGCAGGCATCTACGCTGCAGCGGCAACAGTCTTTATCGCATTGCTCATCGCCTACTTCACCCACCAGAAACAACTCCTGAACCTGGAGCTTCACCGCAGGCTCAATGCAGAGCAGGAACTGACCAAGCACCGTGATCGCCTGGAGGATTCCGTACGCGAGCGCACTTCCGATTTGATCAGGGCCAACCGCCTGTTGGAACGCGAAATCAGCGAACGTGGACTCATGGCTGACAAAATCAAGAATTCTCTTGCGGAGAAGGAGCTGCTGCTGCAGGAAATTCACCACCGGGTCAAAAACAACCTGCAGATCGTCGCCAGCCTGCTGGACATGGCAGGCCGACGTGCCGCCAACAAGGAAGTTCTGGACATCTGCACCGAACTCTCGAGCAAGGTCCACGGCATCAGCCTGGTGCACACCCAGCTCTATCAGAACGAAACCATCGATCACATCGACATGGGCAAGTACGCCAAAGACCTTAACTCGTATCTGGTGCGAGTCTACAACGCCTCACAGATCGAAGCCCACATAGTGGCCGACTCCATCCATCTGCCCATCGTGGCAGCCACACCTCTGGGCATGGTCCTGAACGAACTGCTGACCAACTCCTACAAGCACGCTTTCAATGGACGCAAAGACGGCAACATCCATATCACCATGAAGCAACAGGGACCCGCCATCACCATCGAAATGCGCGACAGCGGCCCCGGCATCCCAGAAGGTCTGGACCCTGAGAACACGGACAGCATGGGCATGAAGCTGATCAACAACATCGTGACCTACCAGCTCATGGGAAGCATCACCTTCTCCACAGGCCCAGGTGCACAAGCCATCATCGAATTCGACAAGGATCATTTCCCCGGCCGGACAGCCGGAATCTGAAAGAATAACAGGCAGGTGCCCACGAGCGGATCGTCTACCCCTCGCGCAAGGTCAGCAGCACCAGCACACACACGCTTAGGGCCAGCACAGCGCCCGTGATAAACACCCCCCAGTAACCTGCGACGGCATAAGACGTACCCATGACCACCGGTCCCAGGGTCTGCCCCACACGCAGCACCGTCCCATTCAGGGCCATGAACGCCCCGCGCTGTTCCATGGGTGCCAAGTCCGCCAACAACGTCTGCACGCAGGGGATATTCAACCCCTGAGCCACACCGAAAATCATGATGGGCAGCAGGACCCACCACAAGCTCGGCATCAGGGGAATCAGTACTGCACTCACTGCGTACAGCACAAAAGCGGCCACCAGCAGACCGGAAGGAGGTACCACGCGAGCCAATCTCCCCAATTGGGTAGACATGATCGCCGTAGCCAGACTTGTGGAAGCGAAGATCATACCAATGGCCCAAGGCTCGGCGTCAAAGGTCTCGGCAAGGTACACGGGCAGAAAAGAGATCAGCACTCCATACAGAATAATGAAGGTCACCGCCGTTGTGGCGAACAAAGCCAGAGCGCGCGAACCGGAAGCCCGTTTCAAAGCCAACCGCATGTACTCCATAAAATCCACATCGCGATCAGGCTCCGGGCACTGCAAACGAATCAGCACCGCCAGAGCCAATGGCAAAGCCAGAAGAGGCAGCAAGAATGGCCAACGCCAGCCGAACTGGGCCAGGATTCCACCCAGCAGCGGGAATAGCGTGGTGCCCAGTGACAGCATCCCCGCATTGTAGCCCAGGGCCTGAGTACGCTGATTGCCGGAATACAGATCGCTGATGATGGTCATGTTCAATGCACCGAGCGATGCCGCGCCCACGCCCTGCAGGAACCTGAGGCCCACCAGCATGGCAAAGCTATCTGCCAGGGTACAGGCGGCGCCGAATATACCAAAACAGACCAAGGCGGGAACAAGAACCTTCTTGCGCCCATGGCGATCAGCCAGAATGCCGAACACAGGAGTCAGGAACACCCCGGGCAGGGTGAAAGCGGTCACCAGCCAGGCGACCTTGGTGGCTGTCAGGCCAAAGGCTTCCATGATGGGCGGAAAAGCAGGAGCAATGCTGGACACCCCCATGACGACGATGAGAGTCACGCCGAACAGGATGTGCAGATTACGATCGAGATGCAGTTTTTGAGGAGCTATCGGCATGGGCGGCACCCTACACCGGGGTGGGACGGCTTGTCTGCCCATTTCTTGGGCGCACAACCCGCAAGGCTAACCCGCCGGGATGTTTGAAACCTCGAAAAGCCTTGACCGGCGGGCATTCCCAAGCGTAATCAAGAATAATCGGGAGACCTCATCCGGTTATCCCGACAATGCCTGAGGGAGAGCTGGACCGACTTCCAAAGCCGGTCCGCAGGCGTTTCAGGGGAACGTATGGGGATGAAATTCCGATTCCGCCGCACCAAGTGCACGGGCCGCTACCGTGACAAGCCCTTGGTCGAAGTCCGTTGGACGACCGAGGAAGGAGACTATTGTCTGGACGACCTCATCGCCGGGGACTTGGGCAGTGAGTTGACGACCAAACTCGCCATCGGCGGCAACGGTAACGGTGAAGGCAACGGCAACGGCAACGGCAACGGAAATTCCAGCCCTCCGGTGCCATTTTCCAATGCTCCAGTCATGCATCGCACAGTGGTCAACGTCGATCTCACCGTGCCACCCAGCAGGAACAATGCTTCGGCAATTCGGCAGGTGAGCACTCAGGCCAAACCTTCCTTGCCCGCAGAACCGGATGATCCACCTGGAATCCTAAACAAGATCGTTTGACCCTATACGCAATCAATCCCCGAGCTTATCCAGCACAGAATCCGGTTTCGCATCCAGTCGACCACTTCCGCCACGCCGCCAGTCCACCTTCATATTCAGATAGATCCTGTCGGAATCCTGCTGCAGTTCTTTCAAGCAACCTTCAGCCACAGCCATGACTTCTGCCCAGCGCCCTTCAATACAAGTACCCATGGGCCCCAGCCGGTACTCCAGGCCACTGTCCCGGATGATCTTCAGGGCACGGGCCACGTAGGGGCTGACGCTCATGCCCTTGTCCATGGGAAAAATCGCCATTTCAAGAATCAAACTCATTTGCCACTCCTTGTAAAAAAGCCCGGCTCCGCCTTGCGGAGCCGGACCTGTCATTATCCGTCAAGAATCACCAATCAACCCTTCTTGCGTTCCTCACGCATCTGCCTGATCTGCTTCATGACCAGCTTCTGCGAGGCAGAGGACACTGTGGTTCGCATCTGTGTCAACTCATCACGAGTCAGGAAGTGAATAGCCTCGGCCGGACAGATCTGCATGCAGGCCGGTCCCAGGCCGATGCGTTCGCGACCACGACAGAGGTCACACTTGGTCACCGGCACGACACCTCCGGCATGATAAATCGCCCCGAAAGGACAGGCCGTCATACACTTCATGGCCTTGCAGCCACGACACACGGTCGGGTCATGCGACACCACCCCAGACTCTTCATCCTTGGTGATGGCCCCAACGGGGCAGGCCTTGGCACACATTGGGTGCTCACAGTGGTGGCAATACAGCGGGAACGCCAGACCATCGTCGGTCTCGGTCATCTGAATGCGTGGCAATCCGTATAAAAACTTACAAATGGCCTCGCAGGATTCACACCCGATGCACTTGCTGTAATCCACCCATTTAGTCTTTTGGGAACCTATATTGTTCGTGTCTGACATTGGCGTCTCCTGTGGTCTATCCACGCTGGGTATAATCCAGCCATTCCTCGATGGATTTGGCAGCTTCAAGCCCGCCGGTAATGGCCCAGCCAATCTTGCTTGGCCCGGTCAGGGCATCTCCAGCCAAAAACACACCGTCCACCAGGCTCATGCGCGGCCAGCTTGTGGCTCCCTTGCGCACCTTCCACAGGTCCAGCTTGTCGGCCTGGGGCAGCGTCGGCAACTCGCCCACCGCGCTAATGACCATGTCGGCTTTCAACTCCTTGTTGGAGCCATCCTGCGGCAACGGGCAACGGCGCCCGGACTCGTCGGGTTCGCCCAGTGTGCATTGCAGATATTCCACGCCTTCCACCATCTTTTCACCCAGGATTTTGACCGGCACGGCCAGTTCCTTCCAGACCATCCCCCGATCCTGCAACAGAGAAATTTCATATGGCCCTGACGGGGCCTCATTCACGGTGCGACGGTACAGCATCGTCACCTTCCTGGCTCCGTTGCGCAAGGCGCAGTCTGCGGCGTCCACGGCAGACAGACCAGCGCCAATGACCACCACGTTCTTGGCCGAAGCCTTGGAGATGCAGACCTCACCCGAGCAGGTGGCACCGCGCAGCGGGAACAGATATTCCAGCCCCGAAAGCACACCCGCCAAATCCTCACCGGGGATGCCCATGCGCCGCGATCGCCAGGAACCGGTACACAGCAGTACCGCATCAAAGCGTTTTCGCAACTCGTCAAGGTGCACCGCCTCGTGCTCGAAATCATCACCCTCGTCGTGAGGTTCACCAGGGTCGCCTACGATCTTGGTGCGCAGATTGAACACCACGCCATATTGCTCCTCAAGGAGCTTGGCTGCGGCCTCGGTCCGATGCACGGGCAACCGAAAATCCGGGATACCGAAATACAGCAGGCCACCCGCTTTGGGCATCTTATCGAAGACTTCAACGTGATACCCCTGGCAGGCCAAATAGCCCGCAGCCACCAACCCGGAGGGGCCGGCCCCTGCCACGGCGACCGTGCGCCCATTGGGCTGGCCGGGCTTATCCTTGAATAATCCGAAATTCATTTTGTTGGGCATGGTTGCCAATCCTGTTGAGCGTTGAAACATATAATCAATGGGCCGAAACCGTGGATAAAAAACTCCACCGCGACTTCGCCCGACGCATCGATCCAATCATCGATTATACTGCCAGATTCAAGGAGCGGAGTAAATCCGATCATCTCCACCTTGAAGGAAACCGCCCCCTGGGTATACTCTGAACTCCAAGGAGGGGCGGAGCATGGACCTGACCGTGACCTATGTCTATCACAACTGCTTCTGTGTCACCCTGGACAACCGGGCTTTGGTCTTCGACTTTCCCGACCAGGAACACCGCAATGCCGAGGCGGCCGACGTCGTCAGCAAAACCCTGACAGGTCGTGAAGCTTCCATCTTCTTCTCGCACAGTCATGCCGACCACTGCTCCGCTGAAATCATTGATATTGCTTCTCGGAGCGCCGCCAGTACAACCTACTTCCTGTCCTACGATGTCCCGGACATGATTCCGGAACTGGACCTGCCCGGAGCTATCGTGGTGGAACCCGGAGACGATCCCGCCGGGGGTGTACCAGGTGATATCTACTCGGCTGGCGAGCTGACCGTCTCAGCTCTGGAAAGTAACGACCTCGGGGTTGCATTCTTCATCCGCGTCGAGGGACTGCGGCTGTATTACGGAGGTGACCTTGCCGAATGGGTCTGGCCCGAGGCAGATGAAACCGGGAACGCACACACCAGGGCCTTCTTCGGGCGCAGCCTGGATGCCGTACGGGCCTTTGAGCCGGATCTGGCCTTCACAGACTGTGACCTGCGACTCCCCAACCTGGCGGGATTCGAGCGTTTCGCGCGCACGGTTCGACCCAAGGTCTTGGTCCCCACCCATGACTTTGGAAACCCAACGGGCGTTGCATCCGCAGCTTCCGGCATCGACATGCCGGAAACACGGCTCATGACCTATTCCAGAACCGGCGACAATTTCAATGTTGCAGACAGGATTCTCAATGACTAGACCAAACAACAAGGCCCGGAGCGTTGCGCTCCGGGCCTTGTCTCTTCCTGCCCTCTGGCAGTCGAAATCTATATCCCCTGATCGGCGAGTTCCTTCAGGCGTCCAGCCAATGCCGTCAGTTCCGAAACAGCTTCAGCAGCCTGGGCCATCCCTGCATTGGTCTCTCCCGAAATTCGCTGTACGTCATCCATGGCCAGGCTGATTTCTTCGCTGGAAGCCGATTGTTCCTCGGCAGCAGTGGCAATGGAACGCACCTGCTCTGCCGTGGTCTCCGCCAACTCGACAATCTGGGTCAGATACTCCCTCGATACTGAGGCCAACTCCGTAATCCGCTCAGCCTCCTCAGCTGCACTTCGGGTCCGGCCCACGTTCTCCCGCGTGCCATTCTGAATATCCGCCACGGCCTGCTCCACCTCATGGGTAGCGGTCATGGTCTTCTCGGCCAGCTTGCGCACCTCGTCAGCCACCACGGCAAACCCTCGACCTGCCTCGCCTGCGCGGGCAGCCTCAATGGCAGCGTTCAAGGCCAGAAGATTGGTCTGGTCTGCAATATCACTGATGACATCGATGATGTTACCGATCCCCTCGGCCCGCTGCCCCAATTCCCCCATGGAGGTTGAAAGCCCATCAATACCAGTGCGTAGGTCGCCAATGGATTTGACCATGGTCAGGACCATGTCCGTGCCTTCCTGGGCCTTGTTGCGCGAAGCCTCGGCGTTCTCGGCTGCGTTGCCCGCATTCCGGGCCACGTCCAACACCGAGGCATTCATCTCCTCCATGGCCGTGGAAGTCTCAAGCACCCGGGTGTTCTGCTGCTCACTGCCGCCCTGAACCTGCTGCACCTGACTGGCAAGTTCTCCGGCAGAGCCAGACAACTCTGCCGAAGCCTCATTGATCCGTCCGCCCACAAGCACCAGATGATCAAGCTTTTCCTTGATTTCAGCTTCCTTGCGGACCAGGTCTGTGACATCCTTGGCCACCACGAGATAGCCAATCATGTCACCATGGCAATCGTAGAGCACATCCCCCACGGGCTTGATGAAGCGCTGCACTCCCGCAGCTTCCATGGCGATCACCTCGCCCTCGAAGGATTCATGCAGATCCCTGGCCTGCTCCAAGGTGGCGTATACCTCGGCATTGAACAACTCGCGGCAATCCATGCCTTTGATCTTGCGCACATCCACACCGGTCAGACGCGCAACCTCGTTGTTGGCATGCAGAATCTTGAAATCCTCATCCGCCGCAAAGACCGGATCAGGAACCGCATCAAGCATCTTCAAATAGCCCTTCCCGATGCACAGCAACCAGGCAACGGTGGAGCAGACATCGGCAAAGGCCATCCCCATTCGCTCGAAAGGCCAATGGCTTTCCGGCAAGGCGCAGCTGAAACTCTTGGAGTTGTCATTGAGAGCCTGCAGATGCTGTACGAATCGTTCAAGACCGCGCCGCATGGACAGGGCATAGAGCACAGCAAAGACCACTGAGAGCAGAGGCAGGATGACAATCAGCCAGACCCAACCGCCTCCAGCAGCCCCTTCACCCAAGGCAAGGAACAGTCCCACACCCGCCCCGGCCAGAGCCGAAACAAGAGCTCCCACCAAAAGAAACCTATTGATCATGCACTCTCCAGAATATGATGCCGAGCCATTCCCGGGGCTACCGACAGTCATTCAATTTCAGGCGCTAGAATATATGTCATATCGGCAGCAATGCCCAGCATGATAGAGCGATGACCGCATCCGGAAATTACCCGTGCAAGACAAGGCAAAACGGGCATTTCTACCGCTTGGGTTGTTGACGAAATCGCGACGCGAGGTGTATTTGGATTGCGAAAACTACGCATTGGAGGACTCCCCATGGCAAAATTCAAAGTCTTCATTCTGACACGCGACGTCAGCCCCGAAGCCGAAGGCAAGCACCCCTCGGAAACGGAAAAGATGATCAGCTATGATATGGAAACCGAAACCGGTGATGAAGCCGTGAGCAGAGCCCGGGCACAGTTCGACCTCGAGCACGCCGCTCCGTACATTCACGTTGAAGGTGTCAGTGTTATGGAGATGTAGTCTTGATTCTGGCTGGGCGATTGGCGCACCACGTTCCGGTGATGACAAGCAGGCCACCCAGGGCCAGTGAGGCATCCACCGGTTCGCCCAGAGCAAAGAAGCCGATGGTCACTGCCGAAACTGGCACAAAATTGATGAAGACACCGGCCTTGGACGGACCAATGGCCAGCACCCCCTCGTAGAACCACGTGAACCCCACCACAGTACCCAGCACTCCCAGATAGGCCAGGCAGCCCCAGGCTGTCAGCGAAAATCCCGGCAACGTGGCTGCAAGCCCTTCGTTCAAGGCCGGAGGCAGCAGCAGAATGGTCCCCGCAGCACAGGACATTGCCACCGATGCCAGCGGGCTGAGCTGTCCCATGACAACCTTGCCGATCAGCGAATAGCTGACCCAACTCGCCACACACCCCATGATCCAGAGATCGCCAGTGCTGAGATGCCCCGCAAGCAGTGTCAGCGGATCTCCTCTGGAGATGACCCAGGCTGCGCCCGTGACCGAAAGCACAATGCCCAGCAACTTGTTGCGGGTCAACGGTTCACCAAAGAACAGGGCAGCGCCCAGAGCGATGAAGATGGGATTGCTGGCAACAATGACCGCCGCCCGGCCAGCATGCACTGTGGCCAATCCCGTGAAGAAGCACAAATTATAGCCGAAAACCCCTGTCAGGCCGAGCAGCAGCACGGCCAGGGTCAGCTTCGGAGTCAGTCGGGGCAGCCGCCCCTCGATACGAAGGGTCAGCCAAACCAGCAACACAGAGGCAATGGCAAAACGCAGGAACGCCGCAGTGTACGGGCCCATTTGCCCGGCCAGCACCCGCCCCGCAGAAAAGGTTCCGCCCCATAAAAGCGCCGCGCCCAAGAGTTTCAGATAGATGACCATGACGGTCAGCACTCCCCCATCGCGTTGGTCTCGTCAAGAAATTCTCGATGCCCAGCCAGATCCTGTTATTTTGTAGTTGACAATGAAAATCATTTTCAACTACAAACAGACTCAACAAGCACTTCCCAACGGGGAATAACATCGGAGGACATCATGTGCGCAGCAGTGATCGGCGGCATGGACCGACTCAAAAGGGATTACATCAATGCGGCCAAGCGGGAAGGCGTCAAGCTCAAGGTCTTCACGGGCAAGGAAAACCGTATTGCCCCCAAGCTGGGCAGTGCCAGTCTGATCATTCTGTTCACTAACCAACTGTCCCATGCAGCCCGGCGCGACGTTATCAATCACGCCAAGAAAAACAACATTCCGGTCGAACAGGCCCATTCCTGCGGCGTATCCAGCCTGCGCGAATGTCTGAACCGCAGTTAGCAAGCAAACCCGCTTGACCCTCCTCCCTGACATCTTATTTTAAATGTAGGGAGGTGTCCCATGAAACCCCGATCAATCACGGAGGCCCCATGAAGCCCATGATGAAGCTCCATCTCCTGTCTCGCGAAGGTATCCGTGCAGCCAATGCCGGGAACTACGCCAATGCTCTGTTTACCCTCCACCAGGCTCTGCTGCTGACCCAGGGCATCAAGGCTCCCCTGCACGAAGCCAAGGTCCTCAGCAATATCGCTCTGATCCTGATGATGCGAGGCGAAAACATCGCCTCCCACGACCATCTGTGCCGGGCATTGCCTCTGGTGGAGAACCATGCAGGCCGGGACAACTCGCTCTACCGCCGCATTTCCGGGCAGCTGAAACAGGCAGCCTGATCTCAAGCTCTGCGCTGTCTATTCCATACCTTATTGGTATATATACCGTTTTCTGATTTTCTCTTTACAATCAATGTCATTTCCTTTGTAACCTTGGGGAACTCCTGCTTCTGGTTACCCTCCCTTATGCGGTGACCAGCAACACTCCCGGGGAACTGGAATGAGCGTCAATCTCTTCGTGGGCAATCTGCCCTTCAGTGCATCCGAGGATGACGTGCGCCGCCTGTTCGAAGAGCATGGCCCGGTTTCCGAAATCCGTCTGGTAACCGATCGTTTTTCGGGCACGCCGCGCGGTTTCGGATTCGTGATCATGGACGCCGAGGCTGCCAAGGTAGCCCAGCAAGCCCTGGACGGAATCCAATTCTGTGGCCGTACCCTGCGGGTGGACCAGGCTCGCGATCCTCAGCCCGCACGAGGCTGATTTCAATCCCTTTTCTGCCCTACCTTCCCTTTTCCCCAAATTGCCGGTAAGCACGAGCCCCACGAACGGTTGCACACAACCGCCCATTTCACATAGAGTTGTCGTATCATCCAAACGAATCCTCAGGAGCCGACCATGAACGCACTCCTTCGCCTGTGCCTTTCGGTACTGGCCGTGACCATTCTTGTCCTTGCTGCGGGCAACGCAACAGCTGCCAGGATCATTCGCCTGGGCATCGTGACCACGCCCGGTTCTGCACAATACATCTGCGCCGAAAAATTCCGGGATCTGGTGGCCGAGCGCTCGCAAGGGTCCACACAGGTCAAACTCTTCCACAGCGGCTCCCTGGGGAGTGAGACCGACATCCTGCAACAGGTCCAGATGAACGCCGTGGATATGGCCATCATCACTCTTGGCCCCTTTGACACCTTCGTGCCCGAGGTCAAGGTCATCAGCTTTCCCTTCTTGTTCCGTGACCATGAGCAGGCAGATGAAATCCTGGATGGCCCCCTTGGCCGTGAAATGCTGTCCAAGCTGGAACGCGCCGGATTCAAGGGGCTGGCATTTTCGGAAAACGGATTCCGCAACCTGACCAACGACACCCGCCCTGTAACGACGGTAGACGATGTCCACGGCCTGAAAATCCGAGTCATGGAATCCGCCATGCACAAGGAACTGTGGAAGACTCTGGGCGCCAATCCCACCCCCATGGCTTGGCCCATCTACACCGAGCTGCAGCAGGGCACTATCGACGGTCAGGAAAACCCACTGTCCGTTCTCTGGGTCTACAAGCTCTACGAAGTACAAAAGCATCTGACATTGACCGGTCATGTCTATTCCGCACACATCGATATCGCCAGCCTTGTTTGGTGGAAGTCATTGCCCTCTGTCGACCAGGAATTACTGGCAACGGCCATGCACGACGCCGCCGTCTACCAACGGCAGTGGAACCGCCAGAACGTGGTCGGTTTCCTGAACAAGCTCAAGGCCGCAGGCATGGAGGTCGTCTCCAATCCCGACCTGAGTTCATTCAAGGCCCAGGCCGAAGAGTTGAAACACATGGACATCTTTGCCGAGCCCAACACCCGGGCTCTGCTGGACAAATTCTTAAACGCCACCAAGTGATCACGGAGTACACGATGATGAAATCCTTTGGTTCCAAACCGCTGGCCTTTCCTACCCCGACCTGGGTCATCGGCTCCTACGACGCCGACGGCAAAGCCAATGTCATGACAGCCGCCTGGGGTGGCATCGTCAGTTCCGAACCTCCCTGCATCGGAGTCTCCCTGCGCGAAAGCCGTCACTCCTACGAAAGCATCCTGGCCCGTGGCGGATTCACTATCTCCGTGCCCGATGCCGCGCATGCCCGCGAGGCCGACTATTTCGGCATGGCATCCGGCCGTGACCGCGACAAGTTTGCCGTCTCGGGGCTGACTCCCGCCAAAGCCGAATTCGTGGACGCCCCCTATGTCGCCGAATTCCCCATGATCATTGAATGCCGTCTGATCCAGTCAGTAGAACTCGGTATCCATATCCAGCTCATCGGCGAAATCGCAGATGTGAAGGTAAACGAAGACGTTCTGAATGCCGACGGAAAACCGGACATGGAACTGGTAGCCCCCTTGATCTTTGCTCCCGGAGCGCGCACCTACCACACCGTGGGCAAAGCCATTGGCAAGGCCTTCTCCCTGGGCAAGGACCTGCTCTAGCCCTTCGGCCCCATGGATATCCTCTGTCGACAGGCCGCGCGCCTGAGCCATACCTTGAATTCCCTGTGCCAGGTGCTATTGATGCTCCTAGGCGCAGGCATGGTGCTGGTCATCGGCTTGCAGGTCTTCTTTCGCTATGCCCTGAACGATTCGCTGTTCTGGTCCGAAGAACTGGGCCGGATGTTTCTGGTCTGGCTCACATTCATCGGAGCCACTGTGGCCTACCGCCGGGGTGCCCATATCGGGGTGGATGTGGTGACTTCCCGCCTCGGTTCCGGCACCCGGCGCGCTGTTGCCGTATTAACGCTCACAGCCTCTCTCGTTTTCTTCGTTGCCTCGGCCTGGGGTGGCTGGAAGCTCTTGGGCCTGCTCGGCTTCCAGACCATGCCTGCTCTGGGGCTGTCCAAACAGATTCCCTTCGCCGTTGTCCCCTTCAGTTTTGTAGTGCTCACGGTCCACGGTCTAAGTCTGCTTCTGGATGAGTTGTCCGGAGAAGGCCCATGACCGCCTCCATCTTCCTGCTGCTGCTGGCCCTGTTCCTGATGAACATGCCCATGGCTGTGGCCATCGGCGCCGCCACCATGGGGGCGTTCGCCCTGACGGGTGACAGCTCGCTGATGCTGGTGGCCCAACGCATGTATGCGGGCACGGATTCCTTCCCACTCATGGCCGTCCCACTGTTCATGATCGCCGGGCAACTCATGGAAGCCGGTGGAATCTCGCGCCGCATCATCGATTTCGCCAACTCCTTGGTGGGTTGGCTTCCCGGCGGACTGGCTGCCGTGGCCATTGTCTCGGCCATGTTCTTCGGAGGCATTTCGGGTTCGGCTGCCGCAGACACCGCCGCTGTGGGGGGCATGCTTATTCCAGCCATGATACGCAGCGGATACTCACCGGGATTCGCCGGCGCCGTTCAGGCAACCGGAGGGTCCATCGGCGT
This sequence comes from Desulfovibrio ferrophilus, assembly GCF_003966735.1. Lineage (NCBI taxonomy): Bacteria > Pseudomonadati > Thermodesulfobacteriota > Desulfovibrionia > Desulfovibrionales > Desulfovibrionaceae > Desulfovibrio > Desulfovibrio ferrophilus. Next base: position 13,430 of record NZ_AP017378.1, on the reverse strand, counting down.
CATCATCCCGCCGAGCATCCCCATGATCATCTTCGGATTCCTCACCGGGGCCAGCATCGGCAAGCTGTTCGCTGCTGGTATCCTGCCTGGGCTGCTGATGGGCCTGTCCCTGATTCTGATGACGGTCATTCTTTCCAAGCGGGGCGGTTTTCAGGACTCCGGTGGAGGCCACTTCTCCGTGGCCGAAGTCTGGCACTGCGCCCGACGCGCAGGCTGGGCACTGGGAGCGCCCGCCATCATCCTGGGGGGTATCCTTGGCGGTATCTTCACGGCCACTGAATCAGCTGCCGTGGCTGTATTCTATGCACTGTTCGTGGGATTGTTCATCTACCGCCAACTGAAATTCTCGGATCTGCCCGGCATCTTCCTGAACGCTTCGGTGACCTCGGCTGTGATCATGTTCATCATTGCCCAGGCCACGGCCTTTTCCTGGTACCTGACCATCCGGGAGGTTCCTGCACTCATCTCAGGAACCGTACTGGCCCTGACCGACGACCCGGTCCTGCTCCTGCTGCTCATCAACCTGATTCTGCTTGTCGCCGGAACATTTATCGAAACCACGGCGGCACTTATTCTGTTCGTGCCCGTCATTGTGCCCATGCTTCCCGCTCTGGGGATTGACCTGATCCACTTGGGCGCCATTGTGGTGGTCAACCTATCCATCGGCATGCTAACCCCACCGCTGGGCATCTGCCTTATTGTTTCCTGTGGGCTTGCAGGCACACGTCTGGGAGATATTTCCACACGGGTTCTTCCATTCCTGTTAATCCTGCTCGTGGATCTGCTTCTGGTCACCTACTGGCCACCGCTGACGTCCTGGCTTCCCGCACTGCTTGCATCATAATGGCTAAGCCATATTGACAAATTCCTATTCAGCTTCCACACTGTTCTGGATAATCCAAATTGGAGGATTCCCATGAGCGAACCCAACTGGTCCGACCTGTTCCGGCTGTTATCCGGCATGGCCAGACTCTTTCAGAGCTGTTCAACAGAAGAAGAACTTTTCGATGTTGCAGACTGGTACATCCCGCGTATGTTCGAAGGTGTGGATGGAGCAATTCATCTATTCGCAGATGCGGACGCCAAGGCAAGATCATTTACCTGGGGTGAATCCGAGAGCATCGCAACGCCGCCGGATATGGAGTCCAACGCGACCCTGGTCAAAGGCCAGCCGCTGCTGATCGCCCCGGACGCGCCCGCGCAGGGTGGATGTGCCGCAGGGACACTCACGGTGCCCATTATCGCCGCCAAGCGACCGCTCGGAGTCCTGCAACTGGCCGCGACCGAGGCAGAAGCTCTTGAAAACGCGCAGGGCATGGCCTTCATCACCGCCGAGCACATGGCACTCACGGTGGATAATATCCGCATTCGCACCCGCCTGAAGAACCTCGCGGTCAAGGATGCCCTGACCGGGTTGTTCAACCGCCGCTTCTTTGACGAATCCATGAACCGCGAAACACGCGAAGCCCAGGAAACCGGTGCCCCGCTATCCGTGGTCATGTTTGACATCGATCACTTCAAGAATCTCAACGACACCAAAGGCCACGACGCGGGTGACGTCGCCTTGCAGTCCGTAGGCCGCTTTCTGGGAGCCACAGCAGGTGAAAACGACATCCCCTGCCGCTATGGCGGCGAGGAATTCTTCTTCATCATGAAGGGCAGCAACTACGAGCAGGCCCTGGAAATGGGTGAAACCATCCGCGCAGGCATTGCTGCACTGAACATCACCCACGGAGAAATCCAGGTCAGCCCCATCAATGTCTCGGTGGGGGTAGCGCTATACCCGGACCATGGCGACACACCGGACAAACTGGCCAAGGCAGCGGACCTGTGCCTGTACCATGCCAAGGAACACGGTCGGAACCAGGTCGTGGGCTACGAAACCATCAAGAAATAGTTCCAGCCATCAACGGGGCGGCGGTTGACATCGCCGCCCCGACGTCTATTCTCAGCCCACCATGAATGAACATTCCAAAACCGTTCCCGTTGATATCGTAGCGCCCATGGATATCGAAAACGCTTCCATGGGCATCATCGAATCCGAAATCCCCGAACCACGCCCCTTCCAGGGCATCGAATGGCAGATCGTGCGGCGCATGATCCACACCAGCGCGGATTTCGAAATGCTTGATCTTGTGCGTTTTCATCCCGATGCGGTGAGCGCCGGACAACGCGCTCTGGCCTCCGGCTGCCGAATCTTCACGGACACGGAAATGGCCCGTTGCGCCATCCCCATGCGCCGCATGAAGCCCTTGGGCTGTACCGTGACCTGCCTGATGAATGATCCGGAAGTTGCAAAGCAGGCTAAACGCGACGGCACCACCCGTGCCCTTGCCGCCGTCAACAAATCAGCACCGGACATGGACGGAGCCATCGTGGTCATCGGCAACGCACCCACGGCACTGCTCAGACTGCTGGAACTTGCAGCACAGGGCAAAGCTACTCCCGCACTGGTGGTGGGCATGCCCGTAGGATTCGTCAATGCCGCCGAATCCAAGGCGCTGCTCGCCGCCCAACACACCCTGCCCTATGTCACCATCGCAGGCCGCAAGGGAGGGTCGCCCCTGGCCGGATGCGTGGTGAACGCTCTGGCAGAATCCATTTTGACAGAACGCCGAAGCTGACCTGCCTTGACTCAAATATCGGATTATCTTAATCCGATATTTCCAAGGGGTTATTTTTTACCGGAAGGCAGGAAAAGCCATGAAACTTTCCGCTCGAACTCGCTACGCTGCCAGGTTGCTTCTGGACCTGGCTCTGCACGAAGAGAACAAGCCGCGAAAAGCATCTCAACTCTCGGAGAGCACCGATGTCTCCGTGCAATTCATTGAGCAGATCTTCAAGCCTCTGAAACAGGCCGGCTTCATCCGTAGCGTACGCGGAGCCAACGGCGGGCATCTTCTGAACGCTGCCCCCGAAACCATCACCTTGGGTGGAATTTATCGCGCCATGGAAGGTTCCTTCACCCTGGCGGACTGCTGCGATGACCCAAAATCCTGCGAACGTGCCACCGACTGCCCCACCCGCTCGGCATGGGCCCGCATCTCCGATGCCCTGGAGAAAGAAATGGACGCCATCACCTTGGAGGAACTCATGCACAACCCCGAAGGACTGATCGACTAGAGCAACAAGCACCTTTTGGGCCGCTCCTCATTGAACAATATGGATTGCCTGTCAAACCATGCGTCCTGTCTGGAAACGACTTCGGGCCTCGCTGAACCAAGTACATTCATCATTTCCTAATAAAAAAAGGGAGCCAAACGGCTCCCTTTATCATTTCCGAATTGTCTCAGCCTACCGGCTACAGACGTCCTCATACACGAGACGATCGTCGTACTCGGCCTTCTTGCCTTCGTTCCACCGCGATACCGGGCGATAGTAGCCCACGATACGGGTGTAGACCTCGGCATCGATACCGCAGGTGGGGCACTGGAAGTGCTCTCCCTGAATGTAGCCATGCTCCTGGCACACACTGAAGGTCGGCGTGATGGACAGGAAAGGAATCTTTGTATTGGAAAAGGCCTTGATGATGAATTTGCGCAGGGATTCGGTGTCGGCCACGGCTTCACCCAGGAAGGTGTGGAACACCGTGCCACCGGTATACAGCGGCTGCAGCTTGTTCTGGTGCTCAAGGGCAAACAGCACATCGTCGGAGTAGCCAACGGGCAGGGACGTGGAGTTGGTATAGTACGGGGTACCGTTACCAGCAGCCTTGATCTCCGTGTACAACCGCTTGTCGATGCGTGCCAGACGATAACTGGTGCCCTCGGCCGGAGTGGCTTCCAGGTTGTACAGGCTCCCTGTCTCTTCCTGGAATCCGGCTGTCAGTTCCTGCAAATGATTCAGCACGCGCTCCATCAAACGGGTTCCGGCCGGTGTTTCAATACCCTTGCCCAAAAGATTCAAGCAGGCCTCGTGCCCACCCAACAGACCAATGGTGGAGAAATGCCCATTGAAGCCGTTCTTGAGGTACCGCTTGGACCACGGGAACATGCCGCGTTCCAGATTGTCATTGATCAGCTTACGCTTGAACTCCAGAGAGTCCTTGGCCAACTCGGTATACTCAGTCAGCAGATCCAGGAAATCTTCCTCACCCTGAGAGAGGTAAGCCAGCTTGGGCAGGTTCAGGGTAACCACACCAATGGAACCAGTCAGGTCGCCTGCTCCAAAAAGCCCGCCCGTCTTCTTGCGCAACTCACGCAGATCCATTTTCAGACGGCAGCACATGCTGCGCACGTCCTCGGGATCCAGGTCCGAGTTGATGAAATTCTGGAAATAGGGAACGCCGTACTTGGCAGTCAGCTTGAGTAGCAGCTCACCAATCTCGGTTTTCCAAGGGAAATCGGCGGTGACGTTATACGTGGGAATGGGGAACGAGAAGATACGGTCGTGATAGTCACCTTCGATCATGACTTCCAGGAACGCCTTGTTGATCCACTGCATTTCCTTTTCGTACTCACCGTAGGTGGAATCTCTCAGCTTGCCACCGATGATCACCGCCTCGCCTGCAATATGCTTGGGCGGTGCGAGGTCAAAAGTCAGGTTCGTAAACGGGCTTTGACCACCCCAGCGGGAAGTGGTGTTCAGATTGAACACGAACTTCTGCATGGCCTGACGGACCTGTTTGTAGGTCAGCTTATCCTCGCGGACAAAGGGAGCCAGATACGTATCGACATTATTGAAGGCCTGCGCGCCAGCCCACTCGTTCTGCAGCGTTCCCAGGAAGTTGACCATCTGGCCCAAGGCAGAATCAAAATGCTGAGCAGGTCCGGCACAGGAACGTCCTTCGAGATTGAACCCTTCGAGCAGCAAATCCCTCAAGCTCCAGCCCGCACAATACCCGGCCAACCCGAAGGACAGATCATGGACATGGAAATAGCCATGCTCATGGGCAAGACGTACTTCTTCAGGATACTTCTCGAGGGCGTAACGAGCCTGGACAGTACCGGAAAGGTGCAGCATGAGTCCCTGAAAAGAATGAGTCATGTTGGCATTTTCAGCCACGCGCCAGTCGGCCTTGGACAGATAATTGTCGATGGTGTCCTTGATATCCAGATACGCAGCAGATTGCTGACGCAGTTCGCGACGTTTCTCGCGATAGATCATGAACTTCTTGGCCACGGAGTAGAGCCGGCCCTCCATCAGGACCTGTTCCACCATGTCCTGCACATGCTCCTGTTCAGGGACGTCGATACCGGCGAGTTTTTCCTCGACCTTACGCGCCAAGCGCTTGGACAGCAGGGGGTCCTGAATGCCGTTGGACTTCAAGGCTTTCAGGATTGCTCCCGCGATTCGATCGAGAGACCACGTCTCCAGACATCCGTCTCTTTTCAGGATCTGTTTGGGCATGCTGGTTCCTCCCCGGAGGCACAAAGTTCTGTTCAATCAGTTCAAAACCCGTCGGCAAATAGCCACGAGCCGTCTCAATATCATCCTTAGTCAACAATGGGACTTTGGTGATTCTGAAATAGAAGGACTGGGGATTCGCCGCTGCCAGTCCAAAGATATGATCCATATTGGCGGAGGCCTGCTCTTGGGTCGCGGCGCCGCCGGTCAGAGCCGGGTATTTATCAAAGGGACCTTTAACGTCCACCGCAAAGGTGTGCACCAGGCGGGAGCGCAAGAGCTCCTCCACCACTTCCGGACGCATGCCGTTGCTATCCATCTTCACAGGCAGACCAAAACACGAGATATCGTCAATCAAGGCAGCAACATCGGGCACAGCTGTGGGTTCACCACCGGTCACGGTAATGCCGTCGAGCCACATCTTGCGGTTCTCCAGGTAGGACATCACCCTGGTCCGGTCCACCGCAGGCAACTCCTCCGGCATCCAGGCCAAGCCTCCGTTATGACAAGTGGGGCAACGCAAATTGCACCCCCCGAGAAACAGTACGCAACTAGGGTGGCCCGGCCAATCGCACAGACTGAGGCGCTCGATTCCCCGGACATGATTCCAAACTTCAAGATGTTGCGACATGGTCCTGCTTCTGGTCCTGTTGGAGACATCCCCCCGCCGTTCAAGCGGGAAAAAACACCCTTTGCCGACCCGCCCCCAGGGCTCCGGCGTCGGGCGCCGCCCAATCCACAGGCTTTCGCATCATCAGGCTCACCGCGCAGCAGGTAAAAAACAACAACTCCTGCGGGGGAGCCCACGAAGGCCGCGGAACACAATAAAACTACTAAATCAATGATTTCAATGAATTAAATAATTTCTAGAGAATATACTCAAAAACACCCATGAGGTAAAGCGGGTCTCGGAATTTAAGCGATCACTGAAAGGCTAGACATGACGCGGGGTTTGAGCAATCTGTTGAAAAAGTCTAGATTTTCCACATTTTCATCCACACCAGAACAACTCGATTAAGCACCGATGCAACTGGCTTTTATGGTAGTGCCTGTGGAATATAATTTATGAATGAAATTCAAAATATCGCATAAATAGCTGCAATTTACTTGTAACGACTCCAAAACACCTGAAACCGCCATCAAACCCCTATAAGCACCCACAATCGAGATTCAAGACAAACACAAAGAACAACCGCTCACGTCATATTCTTCACAAACAGGACAAAGCCTTTCGTGGTGCGGTAAACACACCCACCCCAAAATCTTCACCACACCTCTTTTGTGGGTGTGTGGCGATGTGAACAAAACGCCAACCAGCCAGAATTGCGACCTTCACTTTTCTGGCCCAAGCCCCTCCAGAGGCTTTGACGTGGAGCCATGAATCCCATATCTTGGAACAATGGAAATCCCCAGAGACACTAGCCCCAACCATAATCCATACATTACTGGAACTACGCCAGAATCGGCAAATCCCAACCAGGAACAACCCGCCGTCAAAAGGGGCTCTCTGGATATTCTGCTAGTGGACGATGACCAACTGAGCCTGGCCTGTGACAAGCTCCTTCTGGAAAGGGAGGGGTACCGCGTCACGGCCGTCAATTCCGGTGAGCTTGCTCTGGAGTATGCCCAGATTCGCCATTACGACCTGGTCCTGATGGGATTGACCCTGCCCGGATTGAGCGGTGAACACACAGCGCAATTGATCCGTGATCCCTTGGGCGGAGCTGTCTCACCCAGAGTTCCCATCATTGCCCTGTCATCCCAGACGGGCGACAGGGCACGGAAACGCTGCCTCAAGGCAGGCATGGATGAATTCCTACCCAAGCCGATCATTTGGGAAGACATGCAGCACGCCATCCGTTGCGTCCTCAGAGGGCGCAACAAAACGCAGGCAGCCTAGGGCTCCTGCTCCTTTCAACCCTCTGATGGGGTTATACATCAGGAAACAAAGATTGAATCAGGATTCGAGGTATTCAGCCACGTTACTCACGTAGTTGTCGATGCCTTCGCTGACGTCGGACGGTAATTCGCTGTACATGACGCCCATGTACATCCGGTTTTTGTTGACGTTGATATTCTTGGCTTTGCCTTCCAAACGCACATCCTTGTTGGTACCGAACATCCTGAACGCCACAGAAACCAAGGCATCCACAGAAACTGGAGGCATGCTGCCCTGTTTGGAATCCAGGACCAACTGACAGCCACCGCAGGACAGATTGAGCATCATGCCCTGATACTCGGTGAACTGTCCGCCTTCTTCCATACCGATCGTGACCGGAAGATAGCAGTCCACCCGCTGGCATTTTCTCAGGTTCAGAATCTCTACCGTGGTGGGGTAACGCAGAAACAGGAGCCTGAACGGCGCTTGCTGATTCCAGACAACCTCGGACTCGAAGCCATAGACGTTGCCTTCGTGCACATAGCGAACGGTAATCTTCTTTTCCACGTACAAATAATCATTCAACCCGGGGATACGGGGAATGCGAACGATGATGAACTGCCCGCGCAGCATCCCAATGAACTCGGTCTTGAACCGATCTCCCATGCCCGCAGGCTCAACCAGCATCCGGGTGCCGATACTGACTCCCAACGCGCTGCCTTCCTTGCGGTCAACGGAACTATCCCGAGCCATCCTCTCTCCTTGTTCTGACGGACATTGCACCAGCAGGTGCCTAAACAGCAACACCTTAATCCGTATCAACTATACCGTAATCGGCTGGCTGTGCAAGAATCTTAAGCACGAAACGTCACCCAGAACTCGCTTGCAGACCAAAACGGAAAAACCCCGCTGAAGGGCGGGGTTTTTCGTTGGCAAAGGGGAGGTGTGTGATGAAATATTCTAGAATCCGGGCAGACCGCCAGCCATCTTGGAACCCTGCCGACCAATGATGACTTCCCTGATCTCCAGGTCGTCGCGTCCAGAAGCAGCAAGACCACGGCGCGCGGCTTCGGCAATACCCAGACAACAAGGGACTTCCATGCGCACGACAGTCACACTGCGCACACCGGAGTGACGGAACACATCCGCCAGCCGAGCCGCGTAATCACCGTCAAACTTGGGGCAACCCATCATCACGGTCTTGCCACCAACAAATTCACGATGAAAATCGGGGTAAGCCACTGCGGTACAGTCAGCAGCAATCACCAAGTCGGCGCCACGCAAAAAGGGGGCATCAGGCGGAATCAACTTAATCTGTACAGGCCAATGCCCGAGCTGGCTCGGAGAAGGCCCACCGGTGTCGGCCGCCGCTGAGGTTTTATCAAAAGAGGCCATGCCCGATCCAGGACAACCACCGGCCTGAGGATTGAATGCGGCCATGGCAGCGCCGGGGCAACCGCCCGCTGGCTTGGCTACGGACTGCTTACTGGCCACATAGGCCATGGCAGCTTCCTCGTCGAATTCATCGGCCTCGCGCTCAATGATCTGGAGTGCTCCAGTGGGGCACTCGCCAAGACAGGCACCCAGGCCGTCACAATAGCGATCCTTGACCACCTTGGCCTTGCCTTCGATTATTTCCAACGCGCCTTCGGCGCAGGACGGCACGCACTCGCCGCAGCCATTACACAATTCCTCATCTATCTCGATAATCTTTCGAACGATTTTCATTGTCGGTCTCCTTGATTCTAAACGGGTGTTGCCCTGTTTCCATGATTTGGAGAATACCCCACCCCCCACAAAGGGCTTTGACGCACGTCAAATGCCCTAAAAAAATCAACACATTTCAACATAAGGACAACAAAACACACCGTCATCATATAGAGCATTCCATCATTAATTAATAAAAGTCCCTTTTTGCAAGGTGTTGCGCAATAGCATCACCCTCCTTTACGCAATGGACCTTTTCTGTATATGAGTCCGTATCATGGATGAATCCTTATTGTATGAGGCCGACCCGGCCTATCTTGAACATCTTTTCAAGACGGAGCGCTACATCTGGCTCTCCCTGTCCTATGATATGGCGGCCGTCATTGACCTTGAAGGACTCATCGAGGAGGTCAACACCCCCTGGACCGAGACCACAGGCTACGCCATGGACGAATTGATGGGCAACTACCTGATGGAATACATCCATTTTGCCGATCGGGAAATCACCTTGGCCGGGCTGCAATCCCTGGTTACATCAGACATAGGCTCCATGCAGTTCAACTTCCGCTTCCGCTGCAAGGGCGGGCTGTTGAAAGACCTGAACTGGACCATCATCTATTCTCCCGAACACAATCGCTATTTCTGCGTGGTCAAAGACGTCACCGAGCGTAGCGCTGGCGATGCCATGGCCATTGCCTACCGCGACGCCCTCACAGGATTGCACAATCGCCTCTTCCTGCAGGACAACTTCCCAACAATTCTGGAACGTGCCACAGAGGAAGGCAAGGAAGTCGCCGTGCTCTTCCTGGATCTGGATGGATTCAAGGAAGTCAACGACACCTTGGGGCACAAGGCCGGTGACCTGTTGCTGCAAAAGGTGGCCAAGCGCATCAAGCGGGCCGTAGATTGTTCCGACTGCAGCGTCGTCCGCCTTGGGGGTGACGAGTTCGTTGCCATCGGCACACACACCCGCGACGAAGCGGCAATGGGCGCAAAGGAAATCGTCCGGGAATTGAGCGCTCCCTTCATGCTTGGCGGAATCGATGTCACCATCGGCGCCAGCGTGGGTGTGAGCATGTTCCCGGAACACGGCACAACTCCCGAAGCCTTGCTGGAGAAAGCTGACAAGGCCATGTACTCCGTCAAGGACACGGGCAAAAACAACTGGACCTTTGCCGTCGACGCTTAATCGTCCAACAATTTTCCCCCATAAGAAAAGGCCCCCGCTTGCGCGGGGGCCTTTATTGTTGGGATCGCCAAACCAGAGCTACTTCTTGCCGAAGATCTTGGGAGGCTTGGTGGTATCACCCGTGGCATTGGGGAAGGTCGGATACATGAATGCCTTGCCGCCGCTCTCCAACAGATGGTTGGCTTCTTCCATATAGCGGTTGAAGCGGTTCTTGCACTCGTAGAAGCCGTGCCACCAGGCGTAGTCCGGGGCCATCATCATGGTTCCCATACGTGCGCGACGGCCTTCGTGGTGCCACAGTTCGTAGAACTCGACCTCAAGCCCTTCGTCGAAGAACTTGGTCTTGTCCAGAGCACCCTTTTCATACATCTCATCCAACTTGGCCTTGGCAGGCTTGAAGTAGACCTCGTTGTACTCTTCGACGGCTTTGTCGAAGTCCACGTAGAAGGCATCCACCCAGTTCTTGCCATGGCATTGCTGACAGACCTCGCTCATCTTGGCCCGTTCGATCTTCCAATCATTCTGAGCCGGGAAAGGTTTGAAATCAACTGGCCGCACAGTAAGCGGAGCCTGGGTCTCCCAGGACAGGCGCTCGGTCACGTCGTGGCTGGTCTTGACCGTGCCCGCGCCGGACATGTGACAGGAGGCACAGGTTGGCGCGCGGAAATCAACACCTGGGGTCCAGGTGCCGGGAGCTGCCTTCCAGTTGAATTCGTAGCCACTGGCATTGTAAATGGCGCCGTGCTTGGACTCGGTATAGATCTCGATCTGCGGATGGTCCGGCCCAAGGTGACACTGGCCACAGGCCTCGGGCTTGCGGGCTTCCTCCACCGAGAAGCGATGACGGGTGTGACAGCTGGTGCAACTGCCCAGGCTACCGTCCATATTCACGCGGCCGACACCGGTATTGGGCCAGGTGGCGGGATCGATCTTCCCATCCTTCATCTCGATCACAGTGCCGTGACAGTAGTAACAGCCGGTCTTGCGCTCGTTGTCGGAGTTCATCCCCTTGTTCAGCCAGGGGTCGATCTTCCACATGATCTCGACGGTATTGGCATGCTTGGAACGGCTGTACTGCTTGACCTCGTCGGGATGGCAGCGTGAGCAGTCCTTGGGCGTAACCACTGCGGTGACGGGCACCTTGTATTCGGATTTGCCATAGGGATTATCGCCGCGCTCATACTGTTTGTAGTGGTCCAGACTGACGTCCTGATCATTGGGATCGGCCTGATGGCAGTCCAGACAGCTGATTCCGGCCGAGGCATGACGGGACTGAGCCCAATCACTGAACATGCCTGGATGCTCGGTCTTGTGGCACTCGATGCAGGCCACGGCTTCCTGAGGCATGCTCCGCTCCAGGCGGAACTCCCTGAGTTTGGGATAATTGGCGGCCATGGCAGTGGCCGACCAAGCGGCCATCAGCATCACGGCAAGGCCGACAATCCAGAATTTGCGTTTCATGATGCCCTCTCCTCACTAATCAAAGGTTGACGATGCCCCCTGAACCTAAATGTCCGCCAGGGACGGGTTCAGCCTGTATTGCTTGAAGTCGTAGTAGCCGCGCTCGTTGTGAACGAGGTCGCGGTGACAGTCGACGCACTTTTTGTCGTATCCCGGCAGCGGGTACAAAACCGCTCGGTGAGCCAGCATGGCCCCTCGCTTGTTGGGAATATGCAGGATATTGCGATGGCACTTCTGACACTGATTGTTCTTGAACGAGGCATAGGCCTTTTCGCGCTGCACGGCGTTGTCGTAATTGTCGCCGCCTCCTCCCGTGAAATGCGCCACCACGTCCTTCACCCCGTGAAACGTCTTGGCATAGAAGAACGACCACGTGTCCTGCGGTGCGGGCAGATGGCAATCCATACAATCAGCCACGGCCCCCTGGCCGTTATTCACGTGGCTGGATGTCTTCCAGGTGTTGTAGGCAAACTTGATTTCGTGGCATGAGGCGCAGAACCCCGGTGTGGAGGTTCTGACCATGGTGTAATAGGTCAAGCTGAACAGCGGGAATGCGATGATAATTCCCAGAACAATCCAGACCATCGGCTTTGCTGATTTCATCACTGCCCCCAAACCGGCAAGAGAGTCGAAGGTTTTTCGATTTTCCCTTTATATTTGGGTTGCGGGCGAGAAGCAATCGTTTTGCCGATTAGTCGAGCTTTGGCATAAAATCGCACAGATATCCGGCCACAAGAGGGAATATATCCTGCCCCCTGTTGCGATACCGAAACTCCAGCTCCTTGAGATACAGGGGGAACTTGAGGGCCGAAACTCCACTCATGCGGTGCAGGCGGGTCTTGCAGAATGACCAGAACCCTCGTGACCCGTCCACATGCACGGAACCTTCGGATTTCTGGTTGGTTACGATATGACTTTTCCCACAGAAAATCAGGGTTTCCCATTCCTGATAGCGATCGGTATAGACCACCTGCCCCAGATTTGCGGTGGCCAGATTCAGATAATACACCGTCTCGGCCCGCATCTCCGGGATCAATGACACAACGGTATCCCCATTCTGACCCATCAGCCCAAAGACGGGAATGAGTCCGGGCCGGGGAGCCTTGGTCGCCGAATTGCTATTGCAGAAGTCTGGAGGAAGACAGGCGGTCGGGCCCTGATACAGCTCTGCATCATGGGCATGGGTCAGGATGGCCCTGCGAATCAGACACATGGCCTTGTACACGGTATTATAGGCCACTCCCAACTGCTCGCTGGCTTGAGTGGGGCCACTTCCAGCTCAAACAGCTTGATCAGACGCAACCACTGGTCCGCACTCAAGCCACATTCATTGAGCCAGCGCCCGGAGAAATCATGGAAGGTATAGCCACAGCGATTGCAGCGGCGACGATCATCCTTCAGGCGATACAGCTTCCGATTGCGGCAGCGCGGGCAATACCGTTGATGGTTTTTCCAACAAAAACCCAACAAATACCTGCGTGCCGTAGTCTCGCTTTTCACTTGGGATTCGTATGTCTTGAGATCCATAAGGCCCCCACCCACAGGTCAAGACTCGAAGGTTAGCACCTTTCGAAGACCAATTTGAATGTCTTTACATACCAGACTATTGCCCCTGCGCAAACCTGATCTTCGATATTGGCTTCAAAAAAAGGGCCGGAGCAAATACTCCGGCCCGTTGATTCCTTGGCTAGCCAAGAATGGCTTTCAGATCTTCATCCGGGGTGGAGATGGGCTTGATGTCAAAGTTCTCCACCAGGAAGTTCAGAATGTTAGGAGTGATGAACGCGGGCAGAGAGGGTCCGAGACGGATGCCCTTGATGCCCAGGTGCAACAGCGTCAGCAGGATGG